>JAJYTO010000091.1 GCA_021793015.1 Bacillota bacterium | reverse complement strand
CTGCGCGAAACCGAAGACAGCAGGATAAGAAATTCATCCCCTCCCATTCGGGCCACCATGTCTTTATCCCTGAGGGCGGCTTGAAGACGCTGGGCCACACCCCGCAACAACTGATCGCCCACCACATGGCCCAAGGTGTCATTCACGTTTTTGAACCGATCCAAATCAAGGAACAAAACGGCCAACCTGAGCTGCTGCTGTTGAGCCGACGCCAGCGCTCCTGTCAACCGGTCCATCACCAGCGAGCGGTTCGGAAGGCTCGTCAAGACGTCATGATGGGCCAGGAAGTGGAGCCGCACTTCACTTTCCTTGCGCTCCGTAATATCGCGGACAATGCCGCGAAACCCTGTCGGACGATTTTGCTCATCATGGATTAAAGAGATTGAAGCATCCACACATCGGGCTGTACCATCCTTCCGGATAATTTGCCATTCTGCAGAAAGAGAAATACCAGTATGGTACACTCGGCTACACGCTTGATAAAGCATACGATAGTTTTCAGAATCAGTATACTGTTGAGAATTCAGGCCAAACAGTTCTTCTTCGGAATAGCCAAGGATGTCGGATGTAGCCCGATTAAAGAACACTAAGTTGCCGCTGAGATCTGTTTCAAAATAGCCGTCCTTGATTTCCGCCAGGATGGTCCGGTACCGCTCTTCACTGGCCCGCAGGGCGGTCTCGATTCTGAACCGCTCGGTGATGTCCCGCACGAACACAATCACGCCGACCACACTTGAACCGCGCCAGTAGGGCACCCGGTCGACTTCAACATCAATGGTGTGTCCCGTGGGCAAGATCAATTTTTCGACCCTGTTCCAAACCGATCGTTGGCTGACCATGACTTCACGTTCCGCTTCCCTATGCTCTTCGATATGATCGGGGAAAATCTCCGCATCAAGATGATCGACGATCTCATGTTTGTCTCTGCCAATTAACGTGCATGCCGCCATGTTTATCTGCAGGAATTTATGGGCCTTGTCCTTATACCAAATCGCCGTGCTGGTTGCATCCAGAATGGTCTCCAATTCTTCTTGGCGCTGTAGCAAGCGTTCTCTCGGTCCTGCGGGAGACTTGATCTCCTTGGCTATGACCACCAAGGATTTGCGTGTCCCGTCGGGATGGAAATAGGGGATTTTGCGCACCGCCAGCAGATGGACATCGCCTGTGGCATCCACCACACGTTCAACCCCGTGCGTTTCGCGCCGCGCGTGCCATGTGCGTTCATCGCTCGCGGCGCAAACCTCAAAACTCACTTTCAGGACGGGATACAGGTCTCCCAACTGTCGATCCGTCAGGCCGCGCCATGGCTTGGTGTCATCCAGATCAAACAATCGCATGGCCGCGCGGTTGATCACCTGCCAGCATCCTTGTCCATCTTTAAGAAATATCGCCTCGGGGAAATCGGTGAACAATGAACGGAAATACTCAATGTCTGCGGAGTCCTCGAGGCGCTGAGCAGCGTTCCCGCCAATTGCGTTTTGCGGTCTACGATTCATCGTCACGGTTCCCGAACACCTCCTCGTTATTGAGTCGAATGGTTGCCGTAATTATATACCAAGAACGTACCACGCGCGCCATGATGCGGAAGTGTTGTCCGCATGTCCGGCGGGCAGTCGACTGAGCAGATTGCATGACGGACTGCCGCCGTGTTGAGAAATGTTTTTTTCCGGTCAAATCACAGACAGCAGGGGACGACGATCGCCATAGGTGCAAACAGTCTGTCCCATACCCGCAGGGTGAGAGCCGGCGATTCCGGGCAGACCCGGCGTTCGGCGTTCACGCAGTCTGTTTCACACCAGTGGGGATTGCGATCAGGTCATCCGCTGAATTGTAAAATACAATTGTCGTGCAGAGTTCAAAATGTTATGATTTGTTTGGAAGAAATCAGCTTGCAACGCGTCGCCGACACATGTGGAAGCAGTGATAAAGTCCGCTCGGCAGGCGACATGGTCCCGCATGCACCGCCGAACGCCCGCTGGGATTTGGTTTGTCACTAGTTCTCTGGCATGCGTCCACGCTGCCGCCTGAACGAGGAGGAACCGATATGCAATACCGCATCGAGGGCAGCACCATGCAGACCTTGATTCTGGAACTCGACCGCAGAGACGCCGCCTTTTCCGAGGCGGGCTGTCTGCTCATGATGAGCGCCGGCATCCGCATGTCCACGTCGACAGGCGGAGGCGTTGGCGGCATGCTCGGCCGCATGCTGACGGGCAACAGCATCTTCCTCAACGTGTTTGAATCCACCGGCTCTGACGAGCAGGTCATGTTCACCACGCGCATGCCCGGTCATATCCTGCCCCTGGACATGCGTACCCATCGCGCGGTAATCGTGGAAAACCACGCATTTTTATGCGCCGAGCAGGGCGTCGAGTACCGCTCTGGCTTCACCCTCAAACTGGGACGGTTTCTGGGCGGGAACGGGATGATTTTCAACCGCCTGTCCGGCGACGGCATGGCGTTCGTGTCCATCGATGGGGAGACTGTCGAGCGGGAACTGGCGGCCGGAGAGTCTATCCTGGTACATCCGGGTCACATCGCCGCATTCACCGATGGCATCCACTATAAGGTGGAACTGATGCGGGGCGTGCGCAATCTCCTGTTTGGCAACGACGGCTTGTATCTGATCCGATTGACTGGACCCGGCCATGTCTGGATGCACAGTCTCAGCATCCACAACCTGCAGGAAATCCTCACGGCCGGGAAATAACCGGTATCGGCGCCTCGGTAGCCAAACGTGCGGCCCGCATCAGCGCAGGACAGTCCATCCGGTTTCTCCAACACGAGCTCGCGCGTCAGCACTGACCAAGACGATTGTTTGTTGCAGAACATCCCCGCCAATGATACAATTCCGCCAACAGTCCACCCGGCGCCTCTCCGCGATGCGGATCCACGGGTGGCGTTTTTATGTGTTTCTCTCCACCGCGCGTTTTCCCTTGTTCGCCCTCGCCTTCAGCTTCCCAATCACCCGTTGTATATGCTGACTTGCTGCTTCCTGCCCGAGCAGCCGTTCGTCGTCGGTTTCCGCCTTGTCACCCATAATCCCGACAAACTGGCTCACTTTTAACCCGAGCGCTTCCTGCATGTCCTCGTCCGTTCCCGCATCACTCACCAGATAGTACGCCAGCACCGAATCGATTTGCCCCATTCGGTGAGCGCGATCTTCCGCCTGGGAATGAATCGCTGGAGACCAATCAAGCTCCGCAAAAACAACCACATTAGCCCGCTGCAGGTTCAGACCGGACGAAGCACGCAACGAGACCAACAGCAGATTCGTTTCGCCGTTCATGAATGCGTCGATGGCCGCATCCTTTTCTCGCTGATTTTCCAGACCCGTCACTTTCCTTGGGTAGAAATCGCACAACTTCTCCATGCAGATATCGAAAACCGCGTGATGATAGGCGAAGAGCAACACCTTCTCATCGGCCCCGAGCAGCATACGCACAAAATCCGCTGCAAACGGCGCCTTCGAAATGCCGGTCGCTTGGCGCGTGTCGTTGATGATCTGCCGCGTCATCCGCCCCCGTTCAAGATGATCCTGAACACTATCCAACTCTGCGGCTTGTTTCACGGCCTGCTCAATCAACCCATCGAACACCTTGTGATCCGAATCGATCGCCTGCACGACGCGGCGCTTGGCGGGGAGTTGTGTTAACACCTCGTCCTTGCGCCGGCGCATCATAAGCCCCTCCGACCGCAAATAATCGCCCAGGAGCGCCGGTTTCTCAATCTGATGGTTGCCATAGCCGAAACACCACTCCCGCGTGAAACTCTCCCAATCTCCGAGGCAGTGATAGTCAACGATATTCATGACAGACCACATTTCGCCGCCGTAGTTGTAGATTGGCGTACCGGATAGCCCGATCACGTTGGGGCATGATTCCGACAACAGCGAGGCCGCACTGTATTTCTGTGTACCCGTATGCCGCAATTCCTGAATCTCGTCGAAAATCACGGCCTGAAATCCCGCTTCGATCAGCCGATCCTTCCACGAGTCGATCAACCCGTAATGGATCACAAACAGGCTCGCGGGCGGCAATTCGTAAGGTTTCTTGCCCCGCAAGATGTGGATCCGATTTCGCATCGTTGTCTCATCCTCAAAAAGGACAACCTCGTCGGGCGGAGACGGCACCGACACAAACCGCAGCGTTTCTCGCACCCAGTTTGTGATCATGTGCGGCTGCACGACGATCAGCGCCGGAAAAAGTTGCGCGGTGGACAGCATCGCCAACCCCTGCACCGTTTTTCCGAGCCCCATATCATCGGCCAACAGGCAGCGCCGATTGTGCAAGAGATACGCCAACCCTTCTTTTTGGAACGGCGTCAATTCCGCTTTCATGCCGAGTGGCTCCACCGGACGCGGCTCTCGGTTCAGTTCTGCGCGATAGACCACGTGTTCGATGGTTTCCCGTCGCGCCTGCTCCCACTGGTGAGCATCGGCCACATCCAGCGGAAACCGTAGCATCAGCCAGTTTAACTCACCCGCGTTGCGACGATTGGCGCGGAACCGGACCTGACCGTGGATGCGCGCATTGCAAGATGGGAACAACCGTTTCGCCAGTTCGATCACAACCGGTTCCGCTTCCACGATCCACGAATCGCTGGGTTGATCATAACGCACCGTGCCCCAACGGCGCTCGTTCGGATTCGGAGGCCGAAGATAAGACGGGATCGGCGTTTCCTGTTCAAGAACGCTCATATGGCAAGCCCCCATAACTGATGAAGTCCCAGCACCTTGCACGGCTTCCCCGCAATCTGTTTGGGCACGCCAACCAGATTCCGTTCCACGAGAAGAAGCAGCGCGTCAACCTGCTCGGATTCGGCGTAACGTTGCAATTGGGCCAGAACCCGCGTCAAATTCGGTTTTTGCCGACCACATTTGACCTCGATTGCAATGCCGTCTTCGGTCAAGAAATCGACGCGGTTGCGCGGCGCAAGTGGGCATTCCTTTTTATAGCGGATCCCGTTTTGATCCAACAGCGATTGTATTTCTCGCTGCAGTGTGTATTCGTCCGGAACTGCGGTGACTCGCAGCCGGTTCATCAGATAGGCAATTTCGTCAAGGTTCACGCCATCCCACTCCCTTCGCTTATCGGAAAACGGGCGACAAAAACGCGTATTCCCTTGGGAATGCGCTGCATATCTCGAACTCAGTCTTCGATCATTGTTTGGCACTCGATCGGTTTTTGCCTACGCAATTCATCAAACCGCCGATCTTTGGCGATCGATTGTTTGCTGTTGGGGTTCATCTTTACCGCCTGATTCAGCCATCCCAAAGCGCCATTCCACTCCTGTTGTGACGCTGCCAGTGCCGCCAAATCACAAGCCGCCTCAAAACTATCCGGGTGATATTCTAAATACTTCCTGAAACATTCATCCGCTTTTACGAAATCGATTTGGTCGTACCAATACGCATAACCAAGAGCGATGTATCCGTTGAACACCTGCGGCTCAATGGATACCGCCTCTTGAAGCAACTCGACTTTTCTATCAGCATCGGTCATCGAATAGGAACTCAGAACCTTTTGCATGGCGTTTTGCGTTCGATACAATTCACTGCGAAAAGAAGATTCCATCTCTCGAATCTTGGGAGCTACTTGCCTTTCGATTTGCTTGGGCAGTTCCGTGATCGTGTACCATCCGTACAATGCGAATCCAATTCCGGCCAAGGTGGCGGTCGTTGCAAGGATGGTCAGCAAATATCCAGTATCCACTGCGCCGAAGGGCCTGAAAAACGGCAACGAAAAACCGACCACCAGAAGCAGAGCGATAATAATGGGAACGATTCGCTTCACCGCGTCCTCACCTCAGATCTATTATACAAAACATCTTCACCATGGCGATCTCTCGTGATTAATCCGCAGAGAAACCAGGCGACAAAAAGCGCCCCCATCCCCGAAGGCGCCGTTCGAAACTAGGCGAAACATCGCGCGCTCTCCTTCCAATCACCGCTGGCAATCATCGGATATTTCCCTGTGATCCACTTGCAGCGGGGCGACTCAGGATCAACAACATACATCCAGCCTTCCGTACCGTTTTCCAAATCCTTGACTTTGATACGCTCGTAGTGGTTATTTGGATCGCCTGCGCCGCGATACCCTTCAAGCCTGTCCAAAAGACGCAGAACTTCTTTTTCGGCTTTCTTATCAAAGGTGATCCATTCGCCCACTGCCGCGTGATCTGCAGAAAGGATGGCGTATGGATAAGCTCCTTTGTCAAGCAGGATGGCGGCCACCTTTCCAGGCCGACTCTCCTGAATAAACCGCGCGATCAGTCTTTGGTTTCCTTCTCCGGCCCGAAGCGTCCCATAGACAAAGACATTCATTTTCCGTTCCCCCTTAGATTCATTCGCGGCCGTCTTAAAAACTGTAATCGTAGTGTTCGTCGCGAACACCGATCCACCAGCGCTGTCCGTCCTTCATGCCATGCCCTTTCGTGACCCACACCCCGTTCTTGCGCAGTGTGACCGTATGAGTTTCACCGTTCGGGTCCGCAGTGTACGCGTACTTTTGCGCATCGCTGAATCCGTTGCTGTCGATCCTGGTTGCGATATCTCCCTGCACGTCGATTTCCGCGCCGCCTTTTCGTACGGCGATGATCGTGAAGGCGTGGCGATCCGTCCAGCAAAGCATGGTGGCGCCCATCCCAACTTCCGGAATCACTGGCTGCTTGGAGGTGCCGACCAAGTGATTGGTTAAGCTACCGAACAACTGTGTCATGGCACCCATCTCCTCGTGTATTGTGTTTATATAATATATCTTTTTTATTCTAAAGTCAATATATCAATCGGTTCTTTCCGGTGAACCGTTCCTTTCCGTGTGGTTTAAAAAGTTCCGAATCCTCGGCTCTGCCACCGCGCGATTCGGATGATCCACCATCACCACTTCCTCCGTGTTCAGGCAAAAGGCTGCCAGTGCAATCTGATTCGCTGTTCCGATATCAATCCAGACACTGTGATCCCGGGTCACCGCTTCACCCAGCGCCCCCAAGTGGAACGTCTCTATATGACCGCGCACCAAGCGTTTCCCCATACGCGCGGCGGGCGGGATCGGTCCGTCATATTTAATCCAAGTCAGATCCTGTGCGCTCTGCTCTTCGAACGCCCGAGCAGGATGGACGCCCGCATGCACGATCAACCAATCACCTATTACGATGGTATACGGCATGGTGGCCAAGTAACTCAACCATTGCTCGGCGGGTACGCGTTGATCCATGAATTGCGCCAGGGTGGACGTCATGCCGTTGGCCACTAACCATGCACCATGATGGCGCCGCGTCCACACTTCTTGTAGCTCGTTATTTGTATAGGGGAGGCTGACTGCAGTCGTCTCCAACCACATCTCCTCGTGATTTCCCCGCACGGCATATCCGTTTTTCGAAAACCAGTCTACAACAGCGGGAGAATTCGGTCCCCGATCGACCAGATCCCCGACCGATACGATCAGGTGCGTCTCTTTCTGAAAACCAATCTTGTCCAGAAGCGCACAGAACAAATCGAATTCGCCGTGGATATCGCCAAACACCCACACCGATTTGCCCTCGGCCTTTTCGGTCAAATCCAAGACCCGCACCATCCCCCTACCCCCCAAAGAAAAAGACAAACGCCAAAACGATAAAACCAAATTCCACGATCATCACGGCTCCCTTTACCCATTGGTGCAACGAATCAGACTCCAAGTGTTCCAAATGGTTGCGAAGCCACGTGTGCTTGTAGACCGTATATATCGAAAGAATCGTCGCGATCCCTGTATACCAAAGACGATCCGCAACCAGCGCAGCTACAACAAAGAAAACAACCTGAAAGAGCATGATAAAATGGGTCATCTGGCGAATCCGATGATCACCAAACAGTCGCCGTCCGCCTTCGAGATTTTCCTTTGCCTCGTTCAGCGATTCTTCCGTGCCAAAGAAGAATTCCCGAAGACCGATCGACGAAATGGCTAGCATCATCGCCGCATAAGCATCGAGCCAGATCATTTTCTATCAAGTTCCTTAACCCACGCCGCCCCCGCCCGGATCATGCTCAGCATCCGCTCCCTGGCTTCGGATGAAGAGATATCGATGACCTCTCCGTCCACGAGGAACTTCGCGTTTTTCATGACGAAGTCGTTCAAATCCGGCGTCTCTCTCCGCAAATCTGGCATGATCTCTTCCTGCGCCACCCCGTAAAACTCCGCGATTTTTACCAACGTTACGTAATGGGGCGTTTTGTGTTCTCCCGTTTCGA
Organism: Bacillota bacterium; assembly: GCA_021793015.1. Taxonomy (GTDB): domain Bacteria; phylum Bacillota; class Bacilli; order Alicyclobacillales; family SLC66; genus JAKADD01. The sequence goes on along the minus strand of JAJYTO010000091.1, from coordinate 6,123 downwards.
GTCTTTGCAGAGCGACAAAATCGATCCCGATTGATTTCGCAGCCCGATAGATACTGATTCCCTTTGCCTCTCGTAACTCCCGCAGCTTATCCGCATCGATTCCTTTTGAGTCTTTCGGGAGCCGGAAATTCTCCAACTGCACTCCGTATAGCTTGGACAATTCGCGCGCCACCCGGCTGGACATCCCGCGTCCGCCGCGCTCAATCTGGCTCAAATGCCCCGGACTAAGCCCGACGACATCGCCCACTTCTGTGAGGGTCATGTTCCGATCCTCTCGCAAGCGGCGCAGCTGTGAAATCTCTTCTGGCTGGTAGTCTGGCGCGATCGTAACGGGATCCACGCCGTAAAACCGGGCCGCCGCAGATGCCAGATCATTTGATACCGGAGTCTCACCGCGCTCCACTTTAGACAAATATGATCCCGTGACACCAAGCGCACGAGCGGCCTCTTTGGTTGTCAGATTTTTTTGTTCGCGCAATTCTCTCAGAATGGACATGGTTGACTCTCCTTTGAACGAATTGTCCACGTATTCTCCTTCTTTGGCGCGCAGCGCCAAGAGGGGGTCAAGCGGACGGTCTTTGTTTTGGTTTTTGTGCTATACTTATAGCACTAGGGCCGGAACGGTCCGAAGTCACGCTTGGGGAGATCTAGATAAGACGCAGCACGAGAGGCCCTCGTGTCGCGCACAGGTCGTAGAGCCAGGAAACTCCGGTAGCGATGCCGGAAACCGCCACTACAACGCAAAGCGTTTAGCGGACGGAGAGTTCATTTAATTGTATCAGTATTTTCGACCGCCGTGACGATAGGGCCGCGCCTTGTTTGCCTCTGTCTTCTCAACAATCGCCTTGGCAATATCAAGTTCCAGCCAGCGCGCCGTATCCAGCACTCGAATGATCACATCAGCTAACTCTTCGGCAACCGCGGCGCTCCCTTCGCCCTTTCGATCAGCTTGCAAAGCCTCCGAAAGTTCGGAATGGATTAAGGCAATCTGGGCGGGAAACGGTACGGTGTTCTCGTGCCATCCCTTATCCACGGCCGTTTGGTAGACATCATCCGCCAGGGTATTGAGCGCTTTAAGAACCTCGTTGTGCTCCAAGTTCATCCCTCCTTGATTCGTTTACATTGTGTTCATCTGAAACCGTCAACAACGCCCGCAGCACTTTCTGAGCATCACTGATCTCGCAGAAATGTTCAGCGGAATCTGGATGCACTCTATCTGCCCGTTCAAGATGCTCCAGCGCCTCGCGAATCCCCGATTTCATCGGCGCCATTTCCGCTTGCGGGTCGATGACGGGTACAAGAGGCGCAACAAAATTTGCATAGGTACCACCATGGATCTTGTGCCGGCGAAAGGCATATGCCACCGCCGCCCCACGGTCGGACAGCCGCAGGACATCCCCCACCTGCCATGGCGTGTCGCGGTCAAAATAGCCCGCCACAGCCATGTCCGAGAGGCAATCCCAGTCGTCATGGTGCTTAATAATGTCAGTATCCCGCAGGAGCGTGCCGTTTTGCGACACGCTCCCCTCGCGCTTGGAGCCATGCGCATGACGTGCATCACGATCGGCCAGCCAGCGCCAATTGTCACGACGGGTGCGCATCCTCGCATCCAGACCGATTTCGAATCCTGCGTAATCCACCATGACACTCTCGACGTACAGCAGGGTATTCAGGTGATCGCGGCCAAAGTTAGATTCAGGTACGATTTTCGGCATGATTGTTCTCCTTTCTCAGGGCTCTTAGCGCCTGTTCCGCCGACTCCTGCAGACGCAAGAACGCCTCTTCCGATCCGCCCGCATCCGGATGCGCGGACTTCGCCAGCGCTCGGTATCTGTCCCGAATTTCCGCCTCGTCGCTCGGCCATTCCTCGAAGCCCAGGTTCCGAAAACAGGCCGGCAGTTCTTGAACAGCCGGCAGATATCGCATGCCCGATACCCAGGTTGCCAGATCATAGATTCCGCGCTCCACCATGCGCGCGAGGTCCTCCAGTGCCAGCACGATCTGCGCAAAAACGTCCGATCCATACGTGAGATTGACACCGTGTTCCGCGGCTTTCTCAATGCTGTGTTCGAAGCGGTATAATTGTTCCCGATATCGAAACTCCACCCAGCCGCCGCGACGACCCCAGTCAAAGTCGGACAGTTCCGCGCCTAACCGCTCCATGACACGTCGGAGTTTCTTTTCGTACAGATCCGCGCTGCCATACTGTTTGGGCATTACGCCTCACCTCGTTTCTTGTAGCGACGCTCCGTGGAGCCTGCGGCTGGATTCGAACCAGCGTTACTTGCTTACGGGGCAAGTGTCCTGCCACTGAACGACGCAGGCACGGTTGAGCACAGACAGGATTCGAACCTGCATCTCCCACCGGAACGGGCTGATCGGCCGATCGGTTACCGTCTCATTCGGCAGGCATCTTATTCCCGACATCACTCCGCGCGAAGCTGCCACGTCTAGACGATGTGCTCTCTCGGGAACCGACGGGATTTGAACCCGTGCGCACGACGGAAGTAGCTAATCTTCCGCCGCTATCCTGACCGCTGGATCACAGTTCCATGTTGGCGGGGGAGGGTGGATTCGAACCACCGCGTTCCCGGTTCAGAGCCGGGCGCCTTACCGCTTGGCTACTCCCCGAAAATCGTGTGCTCACTGGATTTGTTGGTGTAAAGTTTTCTGCTCCCTTACTCCGTTCGTGAAAGAGCTTCGAGCCACGCATCCGCTAAAGACTCGTGACGTTTGTGCTTCAAGCGCGCTAATTGCAGCAAACTCCCTGATTCGATGGCTTTTTGTAACGCAACAGAAACAGACAAGTTGGGATTGTATTCTTTAAGATCCCGCACATCGCACGCCTCATCTGCAAGAGCGGTCTCTCCTAATACAAACCAAAAACTTTGAGGCTGCTCTAAATCATCATCTTTGTATGCGCGGTACACCGGCAGACCGTTGTGTACCACAATCTCTTCGGGACTCACCCATTCGCGCTGATAAGGCACGTCACTCGCCCCCTTCTTGTATTGTTATTAGTATATTACTATTCGTATCTATTGTCAACCAAAAAACACATCCTCGGCTTGAATCTTATCTAGCGTCGAAGATGCCAACTTTCGAACTTCATCTTGCTCCTGGCGTGAATACACTTCTAAAGTTTCCACAGCCATACGCAGTGAGCGCGTAAGGATAATCAGATCACGCAACGTATCGCCATCGATCCTCGCTCCGAGTCGGCTGTTTCTCTTCTGAACTCTGTCTAACCACAAAATCATACTGATCACCCTCTTCCCGATTGGAGTCGACAGCAGGATTCGAACCCGCATTACCCGCTTACAGGGCGGCCATCCTACCGTTAGACGATGTCGGCATTTGGTTGCGCAGACGGGAGTCGAACCCGTATCTCCGGGGCATGAACCCGGTATGTTACCTTTACACTACTGTGCGTTGGTGCTCTCCCACGATTTTTTAGTTGCCGCCAGAGACGGACTTTTCGCCTTGTCAAACCAGAGGAGAGCCTTGGTGGTAACGGTGGGATTCGAACCCGCATCGATGACTACCGAGATGACCAATCCCCGGCGCCTGCACGCCCCGCATGCTGCGTTCCCACATAAGACCGTTTTCGCCTCTCACCGAATTCGTCGCAGACGCGCCTTGCGAACGTGACAGATTGAGGCTGGATAACGGACAACCAGGACGAATTCTTTTTTATCGGGAGAAAGATCGTACCAAGAAACTCCCTGGAGCCGAAAGCAGGAGTCGAACCCGCGACCTACCGCTTACGGGGCGGTTGCTCTACCGACTGAGCTATTTCGGCATAATGGCAGGGGAAGCAGGAATCGAACCTGCGACCTCTCGCTCCCAAGGCGAGCGTTCTACACACCTGAACTACATCCCGATATGGAGCCGAAAGCGGGATTCGAACCCGCGACCTTCGCCTTGGCAAGGCGACGCTCTAACCCCCTGAGCTATTTCAGCACGGCGAGACCTGGTGTACCCACACATACGACAAAATCGTATTCGAGAGTTGAACCCGACTTGACAGGACTTTCACCTGTGAGCATACCCACCCGCGATGCAAGACATCGCGCCTGCGGAGTTGAACCGCAAACATCGTCTCTAACTGGTGGACAAGAGGGGATTTGAACCCCTAACCTCCGGCTTGCAGAACCGTTGCGCTACCATTGCGCCACTCGCCCATGAAGTTTAATACTTAACCGATAAACCGATAACCGGCCGTAATACTCTCTGCTTCTACTTTGGTGCCGAAATGCAGTACCCCCCTACGCAAAACCCCGAAATCCTCGACTTCGACACTTAACGCCCATTCCCCGCTAACACACCTCGGATACCCTAAAACCCGAGTAACCCACACTGTGCCCATTCGGGCCCTCTCCTTGCGGTTTTACTACAGTGCCGTCTGAAGGGGCGGCGGAATCGAACCGCCGTTAGCCCCCAGGCTCAAGGCGGGAATCGAACCCGCCTTAACAACCAGTCACCCTTCTGGCATCTGTCATCCACGACGGGATTTGCACCCGCACCGCCCTGTGCGCACAGGGCCGCTCTGCAATTAAGCTACGGGATGATATTGGCGGTTCCGAGGGGAGTCGAACCCCTAATTCCGCCGTGACAGGGCGGCGTCTTAGCCGTTAAACCACGGAACCGTGTGGAGCAGCACGCGAGGATCGAACTCGCTCTTGCGGTTTGGAAGACCGCCGTGCAACCGAAAACACCTGTGCTGCGAAGACCTGCGCCCGACTAATGGTTTATTAGCCCTTGCGCAACCGCGAATTTTCTCCCTGCAACGTTCTGATCTGAGAATGCAAGTCTGCAATCGTTTTGTCCGCGTAGGCTAACTTCCGGTCACGCTCGGCGATGGCCGCGATCAAAAGCGCCACTTCTTCCACGCTTGGACCACAGCCATTAGCGTGATTGCTGATAATCTTTCGCAAACGTTGCTCATCCATTTGCCTCGCCCCAATTCATATATTGGCCGAAGCCCCCACCCGCTCGGCGCCATCTGCGCGTCCCTCAGTCAATCTCGACGCGCTTACCCGTGTTATTGCTTGCCGCCCGCCGCTATCGAGAACCTGATCAAATTTGCTCATGGCAGAATCAGGTCTCTTGATTGTTCGCTCTCCGCCATCTTTATCACGCCTTAGAGACGACTGGAGTCTTGCCGGTAGCGGTAGTCTTTGGCTGGGGCTTTTCCATCACGCATGAGCTTCTTTGTGAAGAAGGCTGTTCCTGACCGCGGACAGCGCGCGCCTCAGCATCCCGTTGGTTAACGAGACTTCCCCGTTCTCCTTCCGGCGTGGGCATCATTGGTTTTGGCCTCCGCCCGTGATTAGCTCGTTGCGCTTCTCCAGATACGCCTTAACCTGCCATTTTGTGCGCAGGTTTTGAAACGCAGGATCAAGCGCCCGTTTGACAATCACCTTCGCTGCATTCCTGTCTGCCGTATCGACCGTGCCGCAATGTATGCACCTGAAGTGGTCTCCCTTGCGATTATCCGAATGCGTGTAACCGCACGAAGAGCATTCCTGACTCGTATACGCAGAGAGAACCGCTTGTAGGCGGGAACATCCCACCTGCACCTTAAACAACAATCGATCCTTGAGAATCTTGCGCATCCACATGCTCACTTTACGACTGAGTTTTTTGCTCTTTGTCCGCCCTCTCATATCCGACAAATCTTCCACCACGACAAGTGTTGGGCGGGTGGACATCACCTCCCGAATGGATTGATTGATCTCGCGAGCGATGGTCGCCCGCGTGCGGCGGCATTTTTGGGCCTGCTTTTTCGTCCCGAGATTGTGTTTTTGCACACGGCGCCGTTTCTTTTTGCTGGACTTCTCCGCCCGTGTGCGAATCTGGTTTCGGCGCCGTCCCTTCTCCGTCAAATCGTCGTCTGCCGCTTGGATAATCGAACCGAAATCGGTCCCGTAGCGCACTCCGTCTGAGCCGGTGAACACTTCCGTGATTCCTGCATCCAAGCCGACAACCCGTTCTTGTGCGGGAGTTTCAGCGACTTTGACATCAAACGTGGTGTGAATCTCCCAATGATCATCGGCATGAACCAAGCGGATATTCCCGGAGATTCGACCATAACCAAGGAGCGGAAGGATGACTCTTTCG
>JAJYTO010000090.1 GCA_021793015.1 Bacillota bacterium | reverse complement strand
TAGACGCCGCAACACCCTGGCTCTAGACACTCTTGGCCACAGGAGTCGGTTTGGCGGTTTTTCTGCGTGAAAACAGCCATCCAACGCCGCCCAGAACAAGTGGATAGACGCAGGCCCACCCGCTGAGCGGATACAAACCCGCGCATACCACAAGCGGCGCGAGAGCCAGCCATCCGGCCGCGCGCTCCCCCTTCAGCAGGCGGAGCGCCGCAGCCATGGCGACCATATAAAGGACTAGAAACACCACGCTCGGCCACTTGACCAGCGTCCCAAGATTCACGTGAAACACGGTGTACACAATGAGGACCACCGTAAAATCGGCGCCAAGCGCGACAAGCGCGGCAACCGGAGTCTGACGGCGCGCATGCAATTTTCCCAGGATCGCCGGAAAATCGCCTGCGCGCGCCTGCGCGTACACCATCCGCGAGAAGCCCGCTATATTGCCGTGAATGGCCACGAGTGCAATGAGCAGCGCCACACTCCCCGTGACCGCTGATCCCACCCGGCCGAGCCCGATTCCAACAAGTTGGCTCAGCGGCGCAATCCTGTCCGCAGCAGACCCGTACGCGTGGGCGCCGACTGTAACCAGGGACAGCAACACATAGAGGACGCCAACGAGAGCCGGGGCGAGCGTGAAGATCCGGCGCAAGTCTCGACCCGGATCGTGAAACTCTTCGGCCAGATGGGCAACCATTTCCCAACCGATGAAGCACCAGAAGATTTCGACGGCGGACGTTCCCACGGACAGCCAGCCGTGCGGCGCGAATGGATGAAAGGCAGTCGCACTCATATGCGGCATCGCAGCGAGAATCGCCGTCAACATCAGGATCGCGATGAGAGACAGGAGGAGTACCTGAACCCACCCCGCGAGTTCAACGCCGCGAAAGTTGAGGTAGAGAGACGAAGCCAACATCGCGGCCGCCATCAGGGGAATCGTCCACAGTGGCAGCCCGAGGACGCTCGCCGCGTAGCTCGCGCCCACGAGGGCAATGATCGGGACTCCGATGGGAATGGTGCCAAGGAAAAGCCAGCCCGTCAAACGGCCTGCCAGCGGACCAAACGCCAAGCGGGCGTATTCGACGATTCCACCGGCGTGCGGGTAACGCGCGCCAAGTCGGCCGATCGTGAGCGCCAGCGGAAAGGCCAGCAACGACATCCCCAGCCACGCGACAATGGCGGCGGGTCCCGACTGCTCGGCTGTAATGGTCGGCAAAATCAGCACTCCGGATCCGAGCACGGCGCCGACCGCCATCGCCGTGCCTTGCACCCAAGTCAATGTACGGCGAAGTTGTGGTTCGGTCACGAAAAGATTCTCCTTCGAAACAGCCATTTCACCTCATCCACCATCCTACAGTCGTGGTATCATCCTGTCATGCGATAGTTTCGATAATAACCATCACTAAAATCGATCGGATGGTGTCCGTCATGGAACTGAAACCTCTTCAAACCTTCAAGACACTTGCCGAGGAACTGCATTTCACCCGGACGGCCGACCGCATGAACTATGCTCAGTCCAGCGTCACGGCACAGATCCAGGGACTCGAAGCGGAATTTGGCGTGCGGCTCTTCGAGCGCATCGGCAAGCGAGTGCGCCTGACTGGAGCGGGGGAACGGCTTCTCCACTACGCGAACGATATACTGCGGCTCGTCGAAGAGGCGCGCACGGCCGTTCCGGGAGATACCGAACCTCGCGGCCGGCTCACAATCGGCGCCGTGGAAAGCCTGTGCACCTATCGGCTCACGCCGGTATTGGCAGAATATCGGTCCCGTTTTCCGCAGGTAGAACTCGTCTTTCGGACGGGGATTTGCGCTGACCTGCGCAAAGAGGTCGCGCAAGGCAACTTGGACGTGGCCTTTACTCTCGAAGAGACGGGAACGGATGACCGACTAGTCTTCGAAGTCCTGCTGGAGGAACGGATGTTGGTGCTCGCGCAGTCCGGCCATCCATTGACTCGGAAAAATGGTGTGCATGCGGCCGACCTCGAAGGCGAAACGATTCTCGTGACCGAACCTGGATGCAGCTACCGAACGATGTTCGAGCAGTCCCTGGTCGCCGCAGGCCTTCGGAGTCCAAAGATCGAGTTCGCCAGCGTGGAGGCGATCAAGCAGTGCGTCATCAGCGGCCTGGGCGTCACGCTGCTGCCCATGGTGGCCGTCGTTGAAGAAATTCAACTGGAACAGTTGTCGGCTCTCCATTGGGCGGATCCCGGTTTTCCCGTGGTCACGCAAATATGCTGGCACAAGGACAAGTGGATGTCCCCCGCTCTGCAGGCGTTTGTGGATCTGGCGCGGTGTTCTCTGCGGGAGGGCGTAAACACGGCAGCAGAACATGAAAATCCGAGTTGATCAGGAAGACGATCATGCGCTGGCACAAGCGATCTCGCATTTTCCGGGTAGCGCACGAGATGGATCCCGCACTTGGAGCCGCCCCGAGTGGAAAGCAGAAAAGTCTGCCGGAAACTTCAGCAGACTTGAATGATCCTATCTTATGGTGGGCCTAAGTGGACTTGAACCACTGACCTCACGATTATCAGTCGTGCGCTCTAGCCAGCTGAGCTATAGGCCCAAATGGTTGCGGGGGCAGGACTTGAACCTGCGACCTTCGGGTTATGAGCCCGACGAGCTGCCAACTGCTCCACCCCGCGTCGATATGCTGTTTGTACCACACCGGGATGTGGTGGGCGGTGGCAGGATCGAACTGCCGACCCCTCGCGTGTGAGGCGAGTGCTCTCCCGCTGAGCTAACCGCCCATGTCCGGCTTCAGATGTGCGTCGGATGGCTGCGTCACTGCGCCACCGCACGCTCGCTCATGGACCTACGCGTACACTCGTTCGCGCGCGTCGCCCCGTTCCTTGCCCTCCTCGCACCTCTTTGCCTCCGGTCCGGCTTCAGATGTGCGTCGGATGGCTGCGTCACTGTGGTGACCCCAAGGGGATTCGAACCCCTGTTCCCGCCGTGAAAGGGCGGTGTCTTAACCGCTTGACCATGGGGCCGTCTGGCTCCCCGAGTAGGATTCGAACCTACGACCCTCCGGTTAACAGCCGGATGCTCTACCGCTGAGCTATCGAGGAATCTATGGTGGAGCTAAGCGGATTCGAACCGCTGACCTCTTGAGTGCGATTCAAGCGCTCTACCAACTGAGCTATAGCCCCGAAATCAACTGCACCCCATCCGTGCCGTACATATGCCATACCGTAGATATGGTGCCGAAGGCCGGACTCGAACCGGCACGGGGATCACCCGCGCGCTTTTGAGGCGCGTGCGTCTGCCAATTCCGCCACTTCGGCCAACGATGGCGTGCCCGGAGAGATTCGAACTCCCGGCCTTTTGATTCGTAGTCAAACGCTCTATCCAGCTGAGCTACGGGCACAAAAAGGAGAACACGAGTAGAATAGCAAAAGTCGACTAGCCGCGTCAAGGGATTTCAGGGCAAAACTTTTTTGGAGCAAAATAACATGCACTTTCAGGACAGTCGCGCCTGCGAAACCGCGACTGTCCTGAGGGGTCGTGTAAAAGAGTCCGGAGCGATATGAAAACTGGACCGATCGAAGTTCACACGTCCCCTGAAAGTGTCGTATCCCCTGGCTGCAGCCGGGAACTACGGCTGTTTTTCGCTTATTCCCTACTCGGCTGGCCGTTCGTTTTCATCCTCAATCTCCTGGCGGAATCCTTCGATGCTGTTCCGTCTGCGTTCATTCTTGGCTTCAATGTCGGCCTTGTCGCGGTCGCTCATTTCGTGTTCGTGTGCACGCAGTTGCATTTCCGCCTCCCGTAAATTCTCCTGCGTATCCGCAATGTGATTCTGCAGTTTCTCTACATTGTCGCGACGATCATCCGGATTGGCCAATGGTAGCACTCCCTCCATGCTGTTCTGAGCAACGCAGGAGTAGTATGGAGCAATGGTCATGGGCATATGCATACGGCCACATGCATATGCCTAGGGGACATGTGATAAACCCAATTTTTGCAGGCGCATTGCGGCGCGGACTTTATCACATGTCCTCTAGACGGCCGTCGCCACAGGCTATTCAAGGCGGACGACGTGAATCTCTCCTTGCTCCGGAGCCGCAGCTTCCAACACAGTGTCGTGACACGTCAAATAAATCATCTGCCGCGAACGCGCTTCTTGCTTCAATATGCGCATGTACTCCCGCAGACGTTTTTGATCAAAGTTCACCATGGGGTCGTCAAGAACGATCGGCAGAACAAGTTTCCGATGCGCATAGTCGCGAATCAAAGCCAACCGCATGGCGAGATATATCTGCTCCTTGGCGCCGCGCGACAATTGGTTCAGACTCCACTCCCTTTGCAAACGGTCCGTGCAGACCAGTTCGGGTTTCCCCCCTTCACCGATGTTGATGCCAAGCTGTGTATACTTCCCTTGCGTCACGCGCGTGAAAATCTCCGTGGTTTCTCGCATCGCCTGCGGCTGGCGCTCGCGCTCAAATGTCTCTCTGGCGCTGCGAATGAGCGCCTCTGCGGTTCTGTACACGGCCCAGGATCTGGCCAGTCGCTCCCGTTCCGTTTCGAGAGCCGCCACGGTCCAGGCTGTATCCATCGCCTCCACCCCGTCACTCCATGAGCGCAGTTCGGCCTCCAGGGTCGTAATATCCTGAATGCACGCTTCTTCTTCCTGACGGCACTGCCGCCACTCCGCCTCGACAGACACGAGCGCGGCGTCAAGATCTTCCTTCGTCACGCCGCCAAGAGCTTGCGCGCGCAAGTCGTAGGCGTCATTGTCCCCACAAATGCCGTATGCGCGCATCCGTTCGCCTTGAAGTTCCTTTTCCCGTCTGTCGCGATCCAGATGGATCGCGTCCAGTTGATCAAATTCCTCCCGTGTCGCCACTCCCAATGCGGCAAACACCTGCTTCCTGCGCTCTCTGTGGACCTCCAGAGCGCTTCTGCCAGCCTCGATGACCCGTTCGCCGTCGGTCAGCTTGTCCCGCAAGGAGCGCCGCTTCCTGTCCGCCTCCTGAGCTTCCTGCGCGGCCCGCAAAGCCAGCTCCAGTTGAGTCTGCAGCCGTGAGAAGGCAACATCCAGTTCACGCCTGTCGGCATTTGCCGCGAGCGTTGCGGCCGCCTCCCCTCCCTCCCCTTCTGCGTCCGACAGCAGGGCCAAGACTCGCCGGACGGACTCGATGAAGCCGATGACCCGTTGCGCGTCACTCTCCTGTACCTGCTGCTTGTGCGCAATATCATCACGATTCTCCCGCCACTCTTTCACCAGCCGCGCTTCTTCCAGGAACGGCTGCGCGGCGCAAGGAAAGCCGCTCAGACCAAACCCCTGCAAAAAAGCGCGCCATGATTTACAGAGTTCCTCGTAGTCCCACACAGCCTGCCGCTGCCTTGCGGACGCCTCCTCGCGGTCGGCTATCCGCGAAAGCCACCTGCCATGCCGTTCGCGGGTTTCAGCGACTCTTTTTTGTTCCGCCTCCAGCGCACGTTTCTTGGCTGCAAGTTCAGAGTGGGCCTGCACCAATCCACTCGCATCCGGCGACTCAACGGTCACATGAACGAGGGCTTTCTGCAGTTCCCCAATCTCCGCGCCAACCCTCGCCAATTCATGGTCGCAGCGCGCCAGTTCGCGCTTGGCCTCGGCGACCGAGTCGACGGCGGCCCTGGGCTGCACCCTCCCCAACCAGACGAAACCGCTGACAAACAGGGCCAGTCCCACGACGATGGTGCCTAGACCCGCGACCAAAGCGCCGTGCAGCAACGCCGTGACTCCCAATGCGGCCAACAGACACGCGGCGACCGCCAATACTGCGAGGACTGCGCCGCGGCCCGAATGACTGTGCTCAAGCAGGACAGCGACGTGTTTTTCCCGACCATCCCTGTCCGACCGGAGGCGATCAAGCGCGACCAAGCGTTCCCGCAGTTCACCCAACAGCGCGGCGTCATTTTCAAGCGCAGTCAGATCCGCCTCCATCTGACCACTCTCAAGCTCCAAGTCGGCGATGCTCTCCGCTTGCCAGGAATCAGGCAGGCCACCCCGGGCGGGAGTCGCCAATTCCTGACACCGTTTCGCCTCTTGCGTTGCCGTGTCGCGACTGTAGGCGGCAGCTTGCAGTCGTTCCCCGTAACGTTTCGCCTCGTCGATCGCAAGAGAACCGAAATCGCCGCCGCTGACCATCTCATCCGTCATATGCACGGACATTTGACCACGCAGTGAGCGCGAAACGCGACGAAGCTCCGCCAGTTCCTGATCGAGAGCGGCGATATGGCGCAATTGCTCCTCCACGCCGCTGGCCTGCCTGTAGAGCGCCTGCAAATCCGCCGCGAGTCCGAGGGCCCGCTGATTGATGACGACTCGGTCGTGTTCTCGTCTGGACGCCTCGTATGTTTCGATATCCTGGTTAAGTTGCCGCTCAATCTGTTCAAGCGCGGCGGTTGAAGCGCTGACGGTCTCACGCTGCGCGCCAGTGATTCTTGGCACTCCGTCGAATTGCTTCAATTCGGCGGTGAGCAAAACGATGCGTACGTGAATGGGATACAGTTCCACGTCTTTTCGCAGGCGTAGCCGTCTGGCGTCGATCTCCACTTCCCGAGCCCTTATGCCGCGTACAAGACTGTCGCGGGCAACCGCAAGTTTCCTTGTAAGCTCCATGTAAGCTTCCGGCGTATCCGAACGGTTCGCTTCTTGCGATCGCGCCTCCGCCAGTCTTGCCAGACACTGACGGAGCTTGGCGTTGCGGGCCCGCCCGTCTGGGCTGTAGATGTCGCGCGCCTTCGCGGTAAACATCTGCTCGATCTCCACTGGAGAATGCGAACCGAGCAAGCCGACGGTGTAGATGCGCCGATGCAGGTTCTGGTTGAGTTGCTCGATTCCCTCCAATTCAGCGAGTTGGAAGGTAAATACCGAGCGATAGATGAGGTCCTCCACAAGTCCGAGCACTGGAACTGCTTCCCTGATGGCCGCATCGCCGGCATAGCTCTCTCCGGTGGGCGACGTGAGCATTGATCGGCCGCGCCCGGCGGCCGTCAACACGCGTTCCAGACTCCATAGGCCCTGTACCCCATCCAGTTCAAAGGTCGCTGTGCCTCGCGCCGCCTGACCAACCAACGCTGCATTGTCCGCAATGATCGTCTTTCCAAACAACACCCCTCGCAGTCCGGCCAAAATGGTGCTCTTGCCCGCCTCGTTGGGTCCAAAGACGATGGTCATGCCGTCGGGAAGATGGTCCAGAACCGGACCGTTATGCTTGCCCACATTGTATAGGGAGAGCGCGCGCAGCTTCATGCTGTCACCCCTCCTTCCCCCACGTGCTGCAAGACGAGATTTTGAGCCGCCTCCAGAAGTTCATCGATCTCCGCATCGGAAAGACGGTCGAAAGAGAGATCGTAGCCGTCGTGAAACACCTCGCCAAGCAGCGGCTTCAAAAATCGCCGGGCTGCCTGTACATCCCCCCGGCAGCTCCGCACACTGCGCAGGAACTCTCCGATGAATTCACTGCTCTGCGCCAACACGTCGATGTCGACAGGCGGCCTCGTCTTGATCTCCACACCCTCAAGCAGCACGGGAAGCGACGCGTTCATCAGTTCCTGCTCCAGCGTTGACTCGAATTCATCCTGCGCCCCCAGATCCCTGTGGAGCGCCGTCACGCCCTTCACGATCACTCTGGCCACATAGGCGGCGCCCGTCCCGGCAACCGCTTCCCGCACGCTGCGCAACACCATGTGGACCGCCAGGCTCAGGTCGTCGATTCCGGAAATATCCACCTCCAGCATGCGCCAGACTACCGTGCCCGTCACGCGCGTTTTCATCTCCACGCGCCCCGCCCCGTCGACAGATACGATGAGGCAGCCGCGTTCCCCTTCCTCTTTCACATGCCGACCCTGTGGATTTCCCGGGTACACCACCGCAGGGCTATGCGCGCGCAATACGGACGGTTTATGAATATGCCCGAGACCCCAAAAATCAAAGTTCCTGCGCAACAGATTCTCCAGGCGCGTCGCGCAGTAATTGGCGTGGTCGCCCGCCTGGCCCACCGCGCCATGGTACAACCCCAGCGCAAAATCGACCGTCGCGTCGCGTTCAAAATAATCGGCCAGCGATTGGTAAATTTCTGGCTGTCCATAGCTGAACCCGCTGACTTGAACACGCGTCCTGCGGATGGTGAACACCGTCGACGGCACTCTGTAGTCAGGCGTGGGAACAGGAGGCGCTGTCGCAAACACCGTGACGTTATCGGGCCACGCCAGCGGGCGCAACCGACCGAGCGGATCGTGGTTGCCGTGACTGACAAGCACCCGAATGTCCGCATCGCGAAGCCGTTCAAATCCTCTTGCCAACTCAAACTGAACGGCCATCGGCACGCTGGTTGAATCAAACAGGTCGCCCGCCACTGTGACAAAGTCCACTCTTTCTTCAAGCGCAATATCAACGATGCGGTCAAATACTTTATAAGACGCCGTCTGCACCCGACGCAGCCACTCCGGGGGCAGCTGCTTCGCCAGCCCGCTAAAGGGAGTGCCAAGGTGCAAATCCGCCGTGTGCAAGAATCGAAACGCGTTCACGCGCCACCTCCGGCCTGGCCCCATTCTGTGCACACCTACTTCGACAGGACGCCCGCGGTTCCTGCTTCGACGCGCGATCAGCCTGTCAACAAACAGAGCACAGGAGCGCAGGGCGCCAAGCAGGCCTAACGATTCTCACAGACCAAGAGATAATGATCGTCGTTTGGTTTCTGTTCATGCACCACCGTCATCCCGCTTCTTTGCAAAGCAATCCTCAAGTCATGTTTGGCAAGCCGTTCAGCGACCGGAGGCCCAAACGAAGTCTCCTGTTTTTCCCATTCCACCACACAGACCAATCCGTCGGTCTTTGTGATCCGTCGCAACTCCCGCAACGCCTTGCCCAGGTCCGGCACCTCATGAAGTACGAACGCGCACAGCGTGCGATCCACTGCCCTGTCAGGCAGCGGAACCGCGTCCGCCGCGCCCCTGAGCGCTTCCACGTTGGTCAGACCTTCTTCGTCGGCACGCTGCTTTAGGGCTGCGAGCATCTTTGGTTCGACATCAATCCCGTATACGACAGTGTTCGTTTTGCGGGCCGCCGGAATCGCAAAATAACCCGGACCCACCCCCACATCGGCCACACTGGTCAGAAGTCCGACGGACAACTCAGTCAACACAGTTTCGGGAGGCAATGAGCGATGGCGCTCGGGCGACAGCAAGCGTTCCATATGTTCGGGGTTAAAACGATGGCTCAAAACGATCTGCTCCTCTCCGTTGCTCGAATCAGCCGCTCAGTCGCGAAGATCTGCATCATCGCGTCATGTTCCAGCTTAAACGATCCGGCCGCCAGGAGCAATCAGGAGCCATACGGACGCATAAGACAACGTGGACCAAGGCGCAACACACACGCCTTGGTCCATCGATGCACCATCTACCACCCCAAGACCCACTACCACTATCTACCACCACAGAAAGGCCAACGCGAAGATCAAGGCGAACCCCAACCACCAAAACCACCAGCCGCCGCCCCACCAGCCGGCGTAGCCGCGTCCGACACCATAACCCGGAACCCCGCCCCACGGGCGATACCCAGGAGCGCCGGGAACCACTCCGGGGGGACCATAGCCCCACTGCGCCAGGGCCATGTCCAGTCTGTCCCGATCAGTTCCATGCAGTCGCTGATCGCCTGCCAGTCCCTGCGGCGCGTATTGACGCGGCACGCGCATCAATACGCCCTTGTTTCCGACTTCCTCCACAATGCCTCTATGAACGCCCCACTGCGTTTGAAACTGAACCCAACCGCCTCTGGCCTGTTGGCACTGACTCATCGTGCACATCGATTTCCCCCCTCGCCCAACGATCAAACCCAGGTTGCGACAGGCGCCCGGAACAGAGCGGTTGCGCACGGTTCGGCAACTCTGCGTTGCCGGTTCATGATGCGCAACCGATCAAGCGTAAGCGTCTCTGGTCGATCAGGCGACTGGCACTGTCGTGCAGACTTGCTGGTAAACGGGAATCAGCAGGAAAAACAGCACAAAGATGATCAGGAACACCACAGCCCAACGTGTATACCCGCCAAAGATCCCACCGTCATACATGCAGTAACATCCTCCCATCCCCATTCTGGTGTCAAAGCGCGGCTAATAGGTGGCCCCACCTGCGCCATAGCCTGGAACGAGCAAGAAGAAGAGTACAAAGATGATGAGAAACACCACGGCCCAACGTGTATATCCGCCAAACGTTCCGTACATCGTATATCCCCCTTTCACACGCGTCATACTGCAACCTATGTTTGGGGGGAGTATGACTCCAGGGGCGTTTGACCCGGCTGCCGCGCCCATTTTATACGCAATTCTGGTTCGGCGCCCGTCGCATGCGCAATTGGGGCGTGCGCCGCCGACGGGAGACCATGCCAACACCTCGACAATAAAAAAGATCCCGTTCATGTCCAATCCCATCTTGCGCACTTCGCTGCGCGTGGAACACGATCGCAGTCGGATGTTGCAACCGCCCACGCGCCTTGGGGAGCAGTGATAATCCAAATTAGGGCAGGCTCGTTGCGTATGACCGCTACACGTCCAGCGCCGTGGAATGGGAATTCTCGCGCACTTCGGAAGCTTCCACCTCGCGCCCCAGTCGATCGGACAGGTAGATACCCTCGCTGATCAGCATGGTCTGCAACGCGAGCTCGGCCGTCGGCAACAGATCCACCCTGTTTTGCAGAGCGGCCAACCAATGACGCTCCGAAGAGTCGTACGCGTCCTCGTTCTCGTACAGCGCATGGCGGCGGAAGTCGTCAGCGTCCAGGTTGAACGCGGCGTCAATGTCCATATCCCCGAGCGTATGGTGAAAACTGAGCGGGTACAGTCGGACGCCGCCAAGGCTACCCACCACATAGCTGCCCTCAAATTGATTGAGATGAATGGCCCAGGATTCGATCACGTCCAGTGTCTCCCCACCGCCAAATCGCACAAACCCCATGCCCAATTCTTCCACGTTATACCCGCTCTCCAGGTTCCTCCGTTCATCCATAGCGGTCTCCTGATAGATCTTCCCGCTGATCCGCTCCACCGTAGGCAGATTGAGCAGGTACAGCATCTGAGAAATATGGTAGACGCCCATGTCAAATAACGCCCCGCCGCCCGCCGTCTGTTTGTTGACGAAAGCCTTCGCGCCATATCCATCCACAAAGGGACGCCCGCGGCGGCGAAATCCCGTCGACCGCGCATGATAGAGGCGCCCCAGTCTTCCGTCTTCAATCAGACGCTTGGCCACACGCGTCTCCCTCGCATACAGGTTCGCAAGCTGAATATGAAGTTTTCGCCCCGTCTCTTGCGCAACCGACACCATAGTCCTGGCGTCAGCGAAAGACCCGGCGATCGGCTTTTCGCAGTAGACGTGTTTCCCCGCGCGCATGGCGGCAACCGAGACCTGCGCATGATAGTTATTATGGAGACACACGTCAACCGCCGTGATGTCATCGCGCCCCAAGAGTTCCCGAAAGTTGGTGTACATGTGCGGCACGTTGTATCTGTTTGCCACACTTTGCAATTCTGTTGCATTGATATCGGCGACGGCGACAACGTTCGCTTCGTGTATACGCTCATACTCATCGAGATGGTGCTTCCCAATCTGACCGACTCCAATGACGCCAATGCGAATAGGTTCCAATCGCTACCCCTCCATTGTTCTGGACGCGCCGCGTGCGACGTACGGATGCACGGTCCCACCCGCGGCGACCCGGTCCAGCCGCTGTATCTCCACAACATCATATCATTCCGCGCAACGCCGCCGTGAACTGAATATGAAACGCCCGACACAGGCGGAGATCTTGGATCCGCTGCCGAGACGGACGCCCCGCCATGAATTGAACGCAAAACGCCAGGCGCAAACCCTTGAAACGGACGTGGTTTTGTGGTTAAGTCAAGAAGTGTACGCCGACCGACGCATCAACACAGGTTGCGGTCGGTATGTATAACACACAGACAACATATAGGAGTGAACCCTCATTGCCTCAGATACAGCGAGTAACGGTTTGGAACGAGTATCGGCATGAAAAGACGAACGACAGAGTCCGCGAGATTTACCCGGACGGCATTCATGAGGCGATCGCCGGACCCCTTCGCCAACAGGGATTTCAAGTCCGCACAGCGACGCTCGACGATCCGCTTCACGGCTTGCCCCCCGCTGTTCTTGACCAGACGGATGTTCTCATCTGGTGGGGACACGCGGCCCATGAGGAAGTGTCTGACGACGTGGTGCGCGCCGTTGTCCGACGCGTCTGGAACGGTATGGGACTTGTCGTTCTTCATTCCGCACATTTTTCGAAAGTGTTCAAAACTCTGATGGGAACGTCTTGTGACTTGAAATGGCGCGAAGCGGGCGAGCGTGAACGCATCTGGGTCGTGGACCCCAGCCATCCAATCGCAGCCGGTCTCGGGGAATGCATCGTTCTGGAACACGAAGAGATGTATGGAGAACACTTTGACATTCCGGCGCCGGATGAATTGGTATTCGCCAGTTGGTTTGAAGGCGGGGAGATCTTCCGCAGCGGCTGCGCCTATCACCGGGGTCGCGGTCGGGTATTTTACTTCCGTCCTGGTCACGAAACGTATCCGACATATCATCAGGAGGATGTTCAGCGCGTGATTGCAAACGCCGTGTCCTGGGTCGGTCAAGCTGCGGGCGCAGCGCCGGTCTATGGCAATCACCAACCTGCGGAACGGCTGTCACGCTGACCGTTCATTCGGCGTCAAAAACAGAAAATGCCCTGGGAGGCCGCAGCCATCATGAAACTTGGAGTATTCGCAGTATTGTTTTCAGACAAACCCTTTGAAGACGCCCTGGACTACATTGTCCAGAGCGGACTTGAAACGATTGAAATCGGCGCCGGACCCTACCCCGGAACGGCTCACTGCAAACCCGTAGAACTGCTGGGCGATCAGGGGAAACTGAAGGCTTTCCGGGATGCCGTTCAAAGCCGCGGCCTGGAGATCAGCGCCATCAGTTGTCATGGCAATCCACTGCACCCAAACGCCGAAATCGCGCGCAGCCATCACGAACAATTTGAACAGGCCGTTCTGCTGGCCGAAGCGCTCGGTGTGAAGACCGTCGTCACCTTTGCCGGATGCCCTGGAGAATCCGACCGATCGCTCTACCCCGTGTGGATCACCTGCCCTTGGCCGGATGATTTTCTGAAAGTACTCGAGTGGCAGTGGCAGGAAAAAGTCATCCCCTACTGGCGCTCGCAACACGAGTTTCTGCAGCATCATGGCGTGCAGGTTGCCATCGAGGCCCATCCCGGCTTTGTGGTGTATAACACCGAGACCATGTTGCGTCTGCGAAAATCCTGCGGCGATACCATCGGGATCAATTTTGATCCGAGCCATCTCTTTTGGCAGGGCATGGATCCGGTTGCGGGAATCAAGGAACTGGGAGCGGCCGGAGCCATCTACCACGTCCATGCCAAAGACACGGCGATCGATCCACAAAACACCGCGCTAAACGGCGTTCTCGACACCAAGAGCTATCGCGATGAACTGCACCGCTCGTGGATTTTTCGCACCGTCGGTTACGGCCATGGCGAGGAAACATGGCGGCAGATCATCAGCGCTCTGCAAATGGTCGGCTACCAGGGCGCGGTCAGCATCGAACACGAGGACAGTCTGATGTCGGTGCAGGAAGGGTTTCAAAAGGCCGTCGCATTGCTGCAAAAAGTGCTGATCAAGGAGAAAACGCAAGACATTTGGTGGGCATAATTGAGCATAAGAACAAAAAAGCGCCGACAGTGTTCTTCGCGGACGCAATGCCCACTCTGGGAGGAGTCATATATTGCGCCCGTTGCGAGCGCGAGCTTAGCGCCAGCGCTGGACTCCCGCCAAGACGATGAGATTTTGCTTCGCAAAACTCAGGCATGCCGCTGCAGCGAGTATTAGCGGCCTTTATGCCGCGACTGTCTGAGCGGCAGCGGCATGCTTGATCCGGTCGGCAGGGACCACCGTATTTCCGGAACAGACAGGGGGGATGCCCTATGCAAATGGGCGGCGCGATCCAACAACCGCTAATTGCCACATTTTACAGGGCGCTGTTTGAAGTGACTGGCGTGGTGATCGCAATCATCATAATCATCGTTTTCGTACGTCTGACAAGACACTTTATGCGTTGGGAGAGTCACTCTTCTACCACCATGCCGTTTCTTGACCGCGACGAGGTTACGAACAGCGACACATTGGACAAACACGGCCGCGAAGGGGACGACGCCGGGAGTTCCCTTCCCCCTGCACTGATGGCCCGGCTGGCATTGCGGCGCGGTGTTGCAATTCTGTGGATCTTCGACGCCGTTTTGCAGGCCCAACCCCTGATGGTCACAGGCGCATTCGTTTCCGGGGTGCTGAGAATGGCCCAGCAAAAC
>JAJYTO010000089.1 GCA_021793015.1 Bacillota bacterium | reverse complement strand
TCAGAAAATTAATGGTGACAGCGATCCACAGCGTCCCGACGAGGATGACAAGGCGGCGAAAAAAATACTTCACGGTCCTGCACCTCCCTTTGCTACGCCTATTCCGGGTAGACTTCCATGTCTGAGCAGAGGCGCAATATATGACTCCGACCGGCAGGGACCACCTCCGGGATAGACCTTCATGGCGCTTGCGCGCCACCAACAACCGGGAAGAAAATACGCCTGCGGCGATTTTCCGGGAAAGAAGGGCGAGCCGGACGCGGCGCGCCCCCCTGTTGCGATCGGATGCATCACTGCGCCGGCTTGAGATGGGTGATGATCAGCAGATTGTCAGGGTACGAGTTTGACGGCATGGCGTACGGATTCTTCGCCGTGGGCCAGCCGACATAGTGATTGGTCTGGTACTCATTCCAGGCTGCGCCGTACATAAGGTTGACCACCGGCAACTGCGTATACATGATCTTTTGCAACTGGTTGATGATCTGGTGTTTCTTCGCCATGTTCGTCGTCTGCTCGTACTGCGAAAGGAGCACGTCCGTCGGATGATTGATCCAGCGTTCATAGTTTGCCGCCGCAACCTTGCCGATTGGCGCCGATTCATTGGATGCGAGCACCTGATCGTATACGAACCAGGGATCCGCATAAGTGCTCTCGTACATGAACGCCATGTCGAAATTGCCCGTAAACATGTTATTCATGTCGGTCGCGACGGAAGGCGTCTGCACGTTAACCGTAATGCCGAGCTGCGCGAGGTTTGACTTGATGATCTGGCAGCACTGGATCCAGTCCGTCCAGCCCGTCGGCACCTCCAGGTTGATGGTCAGCGGCTTGCCGTTCGGGTCTACCAGCAGTCCCTGGGAGTTTTTCTTGAGACCCATCTGCTTGAGCAGCGCCGCGGCTTTTTGCGGATCGTAATTGTAGGGATACTTTTTCTGCAGCGCAGTGTCCAACCATTGTTTTTGTTGCGAGGGCGCCAGAAGCGACTGGTTGGCAGGCGGTTCATAGCCATACTCGCCCTGTTTGTACAACGTCTCTTTATTGATTCCATATGCCATCGCCATGCGGAACTGAACATGGTTGAACGGGTACTTGGTCAGATTCATGCGCAATGTAATCGGAGCCGAGAGCGGGAACCAGTAATGATAATACTTTGGATTGACGTTTACATAGGTCCGCTGGATGTTTGGGGTGAACAGAACAGATTCGTCAAATTTCCCCTCCGACAGCATCAGATCGCTCGTCTGATTGCCCTCCAGCGCCAGATACTCGAGTTGCGGCACATGAATTTTCGAAGCTTGCCAATATCGTGGATTGGCCTTCAGCATGTACTCGGTCGGCTTGAAGAATTGCAGGGTATAGGGGCCGGTTCCGACGGGGTGCGGGTTGGTGAATGTGACCGGATTCTTGACCGCGCTCCATTGCTTCGCCTGAACGATGGGCGTGCTGGCGACGAAATACCAATCGGGCACGTCGGGCGCCTTGAAGTAGAACGTCACTTTATTGCCCGCCGCTGCAACACGGCTGAGCGACGACCACACGCTGTTCAGGTCGAGCGCCGGGTATTTGTGCAGCAGATTGAAAGTAAATGCCACGTCTTTTGCGGTCAAGGGTGTGCCGTCGGACCATTTAACTCCCGATCGAATCGTGAACTGAAGCTGCTTATTGGTCAACCATTTGTATGACGTGGCCAACCAGGGTGTCTGTGTCCCGTTCAGGGAGTTCACGACGTACAGCGGTTCGTACATGTACATGTAGCCAAACAACTGATTGGGCGAGAAGGGATTGAAGTTTTCCGTGTACCCGGGCGAACCGTCCTGGACGCCGAGTACCAATGGAACGGTGCCCATGGACGAAGCGGCGTTGGCTCCCGCGCCCATGGTGAACAGCGAGGCGCCCGTCAAACCTGCTGAAAGCACGAGCGATGTCATCGCGAAGCGCAATTTCGATGTTGATATCATCATTGCTGCCCCCTTTCATAAACTCTTAATTCTGTCCCGAAACTTGCATCGCCAAGGTCCAGCCCGGCGCATTCAAGAATGTGAACGCACTGACGGCATCAATCCGCGCATTCATTCATGAAGCAATGGAGCGACGGCGTCGCACACCCCACGGTGGGGTAAGACCTCCATGGACCTTCCTCCCTTCTTTTTTCGAAAACCATTTCGGTTACAAGCTCAATTTATCCTGATATCACCGTTTGAATCGGCAGAACAATTACGATATCATTAAAAAATCGCTTGTTTCCGACTTGACACCATCATATTACGACTTTTTTTATTTTACAACCGCTTTCATAATTTTCGTATTACCATTCGTTTGAATCGAAACCGTTTTCGGAGATCGCCTTGGAAAAGCAGCCGCTGCAAGACTACAGGAACATGCTAGACGGGTCTATCATGACCGGACAGCGGATCCATGCGACTGCGCGGTTGCCATGGCGGCGAATTGAGCATGATCGGCGTTGATCGTGGATCACGCAATTGGGTGCAGGATTTACGCTGCGCATGTGGAATGTAAATAGTCGGTCGCATGGTGGAACCGTTTTCGACGGGCCAAGAGCGATGCATCCGCACGACAGGAGGACGCTCACATGGAAAAACGCATCGGATTGCAACTGTATACTCTGCGCGAGCCGATGGAGTCGGACTTTACAGGTTCGTTGCAACGGGTGGCGCAACTTGGTTTTCAGGGGGTGGAATTTGCCGGGTATGGAGGGCTTGCGGCTGGAGCGCTGCGAAATCTGATGGGCGAACTCGGACTGGCGCCGGTATCGAGCCATGTTTCTTTTGACGAACTGACGCAGCGCACGGACGCGGCGCTTGCGTACGCGCTTGAACTTGGTCTGTCTTATGTGGTCTGCCCCTGGCTGCCAGAGGATTTGCGGCAAACCGTCGAAGACTATCGGCGCATCGCGCACACTCTCGACACGGTCGGCGAGCAGTTCAGGAAGCATGGCGTCACGCTTTGCTATCATAATCACGCCTTTGAGTTTGCGATGGCGGCAGAAGATGGGAAGTACGCTCTGGACGAACTCTATGCGCGGTCGTCTCCCAGTTCCTTGCAGGCGGAACTTGATGTGTACTGGATTGAACGCGCGGGGCTGAGCGCTGTGAATTATCTCGAACGGTATGCGGGGCGTTGCCCTCTGGTTCATTTGAAGGATATGTCGCACGGCGAAGAGCAGGCGTTCGCAGAAGTTGGCGAGGGGCGGTTGGATATGCGGGAACTCATCGAAGCGGCCGCCGACAACGGAACGCAATGGATGTTTGTGGAACAGGATCAGTGCCCCGGCGATCCGTTTGACAGCGTAACGACGAGCATGCGCCATCTGCGCGAGTGGGGATATGCGCAATAGACAGCGCCCGCGATGTTCGTCGTCGCCTGAACCATGAATCGCATCAGGTTGGGGATACGCGTAATAGACGGCGTCCCTGCCCTTAAACTGAGCACACATCCGCAGGCATGCGGGATTCCTTCGCTGATTTTGCCTGGCTTGCGCCAGCGGCCATAGTTGCGGGAACGCCGGTGGGTACGGCTGATGGAGGGACGCAGTGTGGAAGAGAACGCGTTGCAGGTGGTGGCCTACGAGCTTCATTCCGCGACCCTGCAACAGGCTGTCGACATCTACGCCAGTACATGGGAACGAGACCGCGCGGATTGCGAACTGTTCTTCACGCGCTATGCGACTCATCCCGCATTTCGCGGCTATGTGGCGTTTGCCGGCGATCAACCTGTTGGCATGGGGTTTGGCCACCGCGCTTTTACTGGCAATTGGTGGTACGATCGGGTGATGGAACAGATGGGGGAGAGGAGTGAGGACGAACGCCTGCTGGACGCCTGGATTCTGGTCGAACTGGCTGTTTTGCCGGAGCATCGAGGGATGGGCGTCGGTTCCTTGTTGCACGACACCCTTCTTGAATCGACCGGATGCCGGAGAGCCCTGCTTTCCACTGAGGCGAGCAACACTGTCTCCCGGCGCATGTACGAAAATCGCGCCTGGACCTACCTCCATCACGATCTGTTCTTTGCGGGCGTCGATGTCCCGTTTGTCGTGATGGGGAAAGAACTTGTATAGGCGGTCGCGTTCAGGGGAGGCCCTGCAGGACATCTGGCTGAAGGACGCCGAAGTGTACGGGGTCAACGGATGCGGGAGAGCATACGGCGCCGGCGAACCGTACAGCGCTGTCCTTGGCGCGAATGTCCAGGTCGCGCAAGACGAACTCCGTCGCATCTCCCGAGGTGCGCCAGACGCGAATGGCCCGTGATGCGGCGAAGAGCGGTTGACCGGGATCGCTGTGACGCGCCTGAATGGTCAGTCGCGTCGCGGCTGACGCGTTTGCCAAACCGCCCGCCTCTGGCCGGATGGACATATTCCTGCGCCCGTCGCAGGGCTCCGGGGAACAGGTCGAGGATGCGCATGCAGGCGTCGAGTCATCCCGCAGCATGTCGAAATCGCGGAGCGTGCTGGACAGTCCTGTTCCGACGGCTTTTGCGTAGGCCTCCTTGCGGACCCACAGCGCGTGAAACCGGTCAGTCGCATCCTGCGGTGCGGCGCTGAACGAAAACTCCTGCTCGGCGGGAGTGAACAGCCTGCGAGCAACCGCGACAGCAGACCGTCGCGGCCGGATCTGTTCGAGATCCACGCCGACGGGGTGATCGTCGGACAATGCGTACAGCACGCAGCCGCCAGAATGGGACATGTTGAAGTGCAGTGGATCGTCTTGCGCGCGGACGAGCAGCGGCTTCCCGTGCGGCGTGTATGCGATGGGAACGCAATCTGCGGCGATATTCAGCTCGCGCGCCAAAAGCAATCGCAAAAGGCCGCGCCCAATGATGAATTCCATTTGGCGCTGAGCGATCCGTTGTCCTTCCGCGCGTTCCCGTTCGGTTGCTGACAGCACATCCTTCAGACGCTCTGACTCAGCGGCGAAGTCAGTCAGAGCGGCGAACCAGAGACGGACCATGAGGGCCTCCGCGTGAGTGTCTTACTCTTGGCATAAGTAGTATAAGCTAGCATGCTCAGTGTAGTCTAATCCAAAAAGGAGGTTGAAATCCTCAAGGGCGCAGCGTGAGCACTGTCGATGCATGGACCGCACAAAAATACGCCGCTTATACGCTATGCTTGCGGCAGTTCCCGTCAGGAGGGCTGTGGAGTGACCGACCGTTGCGCATGGACAACGTCCGATCCGCTGTATATAGACTACCACGACCGTGAGTGGGGCGTTCCTGTTTTTGACGACCGTACGCTGTTTGCATTTCTCATCCTGGAAGGCGCGCAGGCGGGTCTCAGCTGGTACACCATCCTGAAGAAACGCGCGCATTATTACCGCGCCTACGCGGACTTCGATCCACAAGCAGTCGCGGCGTACGACGCGGCGCGGATCGAAGCGCTGATGCAAGACGCGGGCATCGTCCGCAACCGGCTGAAAATTCTCGCCAGCGTGGACAATGCGAAGGCTTTCCTGGAACTGCAGGCGAAACATGGCACATTCGCCCAATACATATGGTCGTTCGTAAATGGCCAGCCGATCATAAACCACTTTCGCAGTGTGGCGGAGGTTCCTGCCGCAACGCCCTTGTCCGACGCCGTAAGCAAGGACTTGAAGCGTCTCGGGTTTCGCTTTGTGGGGACGACGATATGCTATTCGTTCATGCAGGCCACGGGCATGGTTATGGATCATACGACGGACTGTTTCAGGCATGCGGAACTGGCCCCGCTCGGTCAGCATTTCTTCAAGAAATAATTACATTGCCGTTGATCTGATTCCGGAGCCGAGCTATGGTCGTATATTATGACAAGTTCACCCGCCGTGCAGCCCATCGAGGTCGGGCTGGCCACCTTTCTTGGAACGAACGGAACCGACTGGACCAGCCTTTCAGCGGCTGTCGTGTACACCACATTGCCAGTCTTGATTCTGTTTCTGGTCGCTCAGAGGCAATTTATGGAGGGTGTATATTCAGGAAGCGGCGGACTGAAAGGATAGATGTCCGGCACGGACCACGACCGGCGCAAACGGTCAGTGAGTTTAATGAAGGGAGCGTTCATGATGGATGCTGCGCAGTTCCGTTTGTACGGTGGAGTCAACGTGATCGGAGGCACCAAACTTCACGTCGACAGCGGCGACGGGCAGGTTCTCTTTGATTTTGGAGCAACGTTTTCCCCTGGACTCTGCGCATTTGACCATGTGCTGAAGCCGCGTCCGTTTCGTGAGGTGGAGGACAATCTGGCCATCGGAATGGCTCCGGATCTTCCCGGCATCTATAAAGGCGCCGCACAACTCTCAACGCTGTCGGTCTTCATAAGCCATTTCCATTTGGATCATGTGGGGCTCTTGTCGCTTCTTGACAGAAGGGTGCCCATCTACATGAGTGAGGCAAGCAGACGCCTGCTGCGCGAGCTTGAAGTCATCGGCGAGGGAATCGGCGAGCACGACGATATGCATGTATTTGTATACGGGGAAAAAGTGGTGTTGGGCAACCTGGAGATAACACCGTTGCCCGTCGATCACGACATCCCTGGCGCGACGGGATTTGTCGTGACCACGCCGTCTGGAACACTCGCCTACACGGGCGATTTTCGTGGCCATGGACTGCATCCGGAACTGACCACCGCGTTTTTTGACCGCCTCGGCGAGACGGGAATCCAGGCCCTGGTGAGCGAGGGCACGCGCGCGGGGGAAGATCCGGCGTTCCCTGCGCAATCTGAAGCGGAGGTTGCAGAGGGAGTTCTACGCGTCTCGGAGCGGCGCCGATCCCATGTGTTTTTCACCGTCTATAACCGCAATATTGAGCGCATCAGCGCCTTCGCCGCCGTTGGGCGAGATCTGTCGCGTCAGCTTGTGCTGTCGCCCGAGACATATCATCTGTTTCGAACGCTGGCGCCACAGGCGTATGCGACAGCGCGGCCCGCCGTGTTTCAGTTGCACAGACACGGTATGGAGGGCTTGCCGGCTTACATAGACAACCAAGCCGTGGCGGTGACGGCGGACGATATCGCCCGGGCCCCTGATGCGTTTCTGGTGGAATTGCCGTACCATGCTCTCAGTGAGCTGGTGGACATCAAGCCCGTGTCAGGCTCCATTTACATCCATTCTGACGGCGTTCCGTTGGGGGCTTACGACCCCGCTTTTGCCAATCTGAAAAGCTGGCTGAAGCATTTTGGGGTGGAACTGGCGTTTGTCCGCAGCAGTGGACACGCATCCCCCTCTTTTCTCAGTGAATGCGTGACGCGGGCCCAGCCGGACATCCTGTATGCGACTCATACGCTGCATCCCGAACAGATGCCCAGTCCGCCCTCGGGCATGCTCGTTCTGCCCCATCTGCACCGCTCCTATGCGATCGGTAGACCGGGAGGGCACTGAGTGTCCGTCCGGCGCCATCCGCCAAATCAAGAGACGGCGGATGGCTTTGTCGGGGCCGAGTGATGCATCGCCAGCAACCGGAAAAATATACACCTGCGGCGATATCTCGGGGCTGCTGGAGAAACAAAGTGCCTCGCCTGCTCTCAGGGTGTCTTTGCGGCCTTAATCACAGACGCTGCCAACAGATCGGTGGAGCTAAACAACTTGGGCGCCGCACCCTTGTTCGAGAGCCACGTGTCCGTTGGGAAAATGACGGGGATTTCCGTGCAAGCCAGCAGGAGTCCGTCTATTCCCTCGCTCCACGGTCTGCAGGCCACCTCGTACAGTTGTTCACCCAGCGACGCCCACCGACGCTCCGGCGATGAGCCGACAGTTCCACCCTTCACGCGGATGATGATATCCATGATTTCACTTTGCGACTCAGCGTCCGGATAGACAGCCTGTAGCCCGGACCGCGCAAACGCTTCTTCGTATACCCCGTAGGTCCGCGTGGGTGTCGTGCCCAGTACGCCGATGGTCTTGCAGCGGGTCTGAGCTATGCAGTCAGTCACTTCTTTGATCAGTGAAATGGCAGGAACGTCGATGGCGGCGGTGATATCAGGATAAAAAATGTGTGTGGTGCTTGACGGAATCGCGATGAAATCCGCGCCCGCAGCCACCAGTTTCCGAATCGCTTCCAGAAGCTTCGGAACAGGGGACTCTCCCGCGCCCTCCAGATGACGGAGCCGGCTCGGAATGGACGGCTCTGCAATGAGCACGACAGGAATGTGCTCTGCATCGTCTGATCCGGGCGTCAGTTCGATGAGCCGTCGGTAAAAATGTGCTCCGGCGAGCGGACCCAAGCCCGCCAGGATGCCGGCTGTTTTCATATGGGATCTCCTCCGCGCGAGTGCCGTCAATCTGTGTTTTCGATCCGTTTCCGCTTATTGCAACGGAGCTTTTTTGAAGCGCTCCCGGGCTTTCGCGAGAGCGGCGGGATCAGTTCCAGGCTGCCTGAGATTGGCCAGATAGCGCCAGTAGATCAACAGCGCAATGACGACAACGATCGCGGTCTGCACGACAGGCTGAAGAAAGAACGGGTTGCTGAGCGATGTTACAATAATGGAAATGGAAAACCAGACGGCGACCAGCATCAGAAAAATTCCGATCGCCACCTGCAGGGAGCGGCGGTTGGCCAGTGCGGACTGGTTGGCTCCGTATAAGTCGGGAGCGTGTCTGGGGAACATGATCATCCCCAGTCCCATGAAAAAGAATACTATCATGACAGACAGTACGCGAACATTGACCCCGAATACATATCCAAGCTGTATGGATTCAATGAGACTGATGGAACCAAACAGGGCGCTAAGGGTCAGGGCAAGTACAGGCGTCTTGAACTTGGCGTGCGTCTTTGCAAAGATTGCCGGAATCAATCCATCCTCGCTCCATGCGTACACCCAACGCGACTGGGCCAGAAAAATCGGCAGGAATGTCTTGACGACGATCACGGCCACAAGCAGGTTGATCAATGATGCCAACCAACTCGGCATGACAAACTGCAACAATCCTGAGGAGGTGGTGTAGGCTGACATGTTCAGATGGGCCAGACCCGCGATGATCCGCCATGGAACGGCGTGATAGACTGCAAAGGCAAACAGCGTGTAGACAACAGTGACCAAAGACACTGTGATCAACACGGCTTTCGATAACGACCGTCTTGCGTCTTTCGCTTCACCGCCCGTTTGGGTGGCTGTGGACAACCCCAGATACCCAAAGAAGAGAACGGGGAGGGCGGATCCGAAAGCTGTGCTGAAGCTGACATGCTGCACTGGCGCGGCTGCGCTGATCGATCGCGCGGTCAAGTGCAGGTGCTGGGCCAACGCGGTCTCAAACGCGGATGGACTCGTCGCGAACCCGTAGACGATCATCAATAACGAGACGGCCAGCACGATGCACATGGCGATGATGGCAAGCGTGCCCGCCAAGTGCACACCGCGGACGTGGATCAACCAGAGTCCCCACAGGATAACCAGTCCCACAATCAGGATTCCGGCAGAGGAAGAGAGAAAGTTGCCCAATCCGACGGCCCCGAGCGAAATGGCGGCAACGGACAGGAAATGGGGAGCGGCGTAGGCCAGTGTACCCAGCGCGCCGGTGAAGCCGAACCACGCCAGGAATGTCGCCACAAAAGCGACTCCGGGGCTCAAAGATCGGGAGATAATTACATATTCGCCGCCCGCCCCCACCAGTCCTGACGCAAAGAAGTAGCGATATGCGACCACGGTGACGAGCGTGACGGCGCCGCCGACAATCATGAGAAGAGGCACCAGGCCGCCCACTCCGGGCGAAGTCTGCTGTATTTGCGTAGAGACGAAAAACAGTCCTGCCGCAATCTCGTTTGTCAAACCAAAAGCAATGACGGCCATCAGTCCCAAAGTTCGATTCAATTGGTTCTCCTGCATAGTATCCCTCCTCAAATTGACCGCCTTAATTGTGCTTGAAACTGTGCTTGAAACCAGATTCCAATATTGGCATTGTTCAGTCTATTTACCCGATACGGCAGGTCGCGTCATGGTCGGGCTGTGCGGCTTGCGCTCTTTCCGAACGCCGCGTATCGTGGCGCACATTGTGGAACGTATCGTGGCGTGCACTGTGTCGCGCATTGTGGCGCGTGCCTGCTCAGGGAGGAGTCATAGATTGCGCCCGTCGCGAGTTGTGCGAAGCGCTGTTTGAGCAGGGGCGCAATCTATGACTCCGACCGGCAGGGACCGTCCTATTTTTCGCGATAAGCATCAGGGCTCATCTCCCAAAATGGCCGACATGTATGCGTACAGAGCGGGTGAGCCTCCAGTATGGACAAACAGGATATCGTCTTCGGAATTGAAATAGCCGCTGCGGACAAGATCCATCAGTCCTGCCATGGCCTTCCCCGTATAAACAGGATCAAGGAGAATGCCTTCAGTTTGAGCCAGCAATCTGACCGCCTCGACCATTCCCGGAGTGGGTATGGAATATCCTTCACCGACAAATTGCTCCAGACATGTTACCGCCGCTCTTGGCACGTCTTGATTGACGCGCAAATACTGCAATGTCTCGTTGGACAAGTCATGAATGAGACTCTCTTGCACGTCTCTCTTCCTGCTCACGTTTATGCCGGTAACGGAAATGTTGCTGTTGCTGCCGGTGAAGCCGGCCAGCAATCCTGCGTGCGTTCCGCCGCTGCCGCTTGCGCACACGACATGTTGAACACGGAGACCTTTTTCAAAGAATTGACCGACGATCTCCTGCGCACACGCGACATATCCCAGAGTTCCAATGGGGTTGGAGCCGCCTCCGGGGATGATGTACGGTTTCCGGCCCTGACGAACCACGTCTTCAGCCACCCGGTTCATCTCCAGCATCATGTCCGATCCGCCCGGAACAACGGATACCGCCTCGACACCAAGAAGATGAAACAGATAATTGTTTCCGCTGGCGTTACGATTGTAGCTGTTTGGCACGCGCTCTTCCAGGACAAGTCTGCATTTCAAGCCCTCCTTGGTCGCCGCGGCCAAGGTGAGCCGACAATGGTTGGATTGGACCGCCCCGCATGTGATGAGGGTGTCCGCACCTTGCGCCAAAGCGTCTGCGACAAGAAATTCCAGTTTCCTTGTCTTGTTTCCGCCGGATGTCAAACCCAAAAGATCGTCCCGCTTGATATGGATTCGGGGACCGCCCAGCGCTTCTGAAAACCTCGGGAGGAATTCAATGGGAGTGGCGCCCTCTGTGTAGCGACGCCTGGGGAATACAGATAAATTCATTGCGACCCCTCCGTATTGGTAGACTATTTCGAATGCTGGGCTCAAAATCAACAATACAGGCAATGACTCGATGTTGTAAAATGAGTTATAGTACTGCCTATGATGAACAATGCTCATCATCATTCGAATGATCAGGGGGATGCGCATGGATGCTCTTCTTCTGACTTTTGTAACAATCGTCGAACGGAACAATTTCACCAAGGCTGCTGAGGAACTGCACTTGTCCCAATCTGCGGTCAGCCGGGAAATACAGGTATTGGAGAACAGATACGGCGTCAAGTTGTTTGACCGCACCAACAAATATGTGCGGCTGACCAAAGCGGGCGAGGTGTTGTATCATCATGCAAGGGAGATTTTGGTACAGTACGACAGGATCGAGAAACTCATCCATGACTTGTCGCATTCGGCGCAGGGCGTCCTGGAAATCGGCTCGGGATACACATTTGGAGAGTACCTGTTGCCGCGAGTGATACAGGAATTCAAGTCACTGTATCCATCCATCGTTCCAAAAATCACCATCAAAAATTCGCATCGTATTGTTGCCCAAGTGCTTCGCCATGAGCTTGACATTGGAATTGTGGAAGGGAAATTTGAAATGCAAGGGTTGGTCGCGGAACCATTTGCGCATGACGACATGTCTGTCATCGTGGCGCCTGCGCATAGGTTGGCAGGACGGCCGGAGGTTGACATTGATGAACTGAGATCCGAAACATGGATACTGCGTGAATTGGGATCCGGCACGCGCGAGGTGACAGACCGTGTGTTTTCCGATGTTGGACTGTCCCCTGTTTCCATGATGGAATTTGGCAGTTCTCAAGTGATCAAGGAGTCGGTCGAGGCCGGACTGGGAATATCCATCATTTCTGAATGGACAATTCGCAAAGAGATGAAATACGGAACCCTATGCGCACTCAAAATCAAGAATGTGCCTATCAGCAGGGATGTTTGCTATGTATTGCCCATCACTCAGTTTCGAACAAGAGCAACGGATCTCTTTGTCGAACGTATTCCATCCATGGTGAAGAATTTGGTATTGTTGTAGCCGATATTTGCCACTTCCTCTTCTGTGTTCCTGGGAAAATATACTTCTTCGTGTTTCGAAAAAAATATATTGACAGAGTTTTTTTGCCGTTTATAGTTATAGGCAAGATTGAATGTCAATTCGATGTCAATAGGTCATAAAACCTCACAGGCATTGTGAGGATGATCGAAAACACATCAGACTCGAGAAGATACACCAAAGTCGAGGGGGCACATCATGGTTCATTTCAATGGCAAGCATTCGTTCGCCAAGCGGCGCAACGATGCGCATTCGACCACCGCATCCGCGCGGGTGGTCAGTCGCTTCAGGAAATCCGCCGCAGTCGTCGTCGCGTCCGCCGTCCTCCTTGCGAGCCAAGGCGCTGCAACCGGTTTTGCCGCTGCAACGCCTGCCGTCCACCACGGCGGCACCATCGTCGACGCGCTTCCGCCGCTAGTCGATATCAATTGGTACATGCCGTTGCGCCCCGTTGCGTATAACAGCCTCTATGACGCGTGGGCTTCGTCGCTCATGTACAAAGGGCTCTTTCATATCGATCCGAACGGCCAGATCAACTACAAGCGCAGCATCGCCAGTTCGGTGCGCTGGAATCCGCAGGGCACCGTGTACACCGTGACGATAAATCCAAAGTGGCATTGGTCGAACGGCGCGCCGGTGACCGCGTCCGACGTCATCTTCACGTGGAAACTCATCCAGGCCGCGTCCGCCGCGAATGCGCCCGCCCCATGGCCATACTCCGGCGCCGACACCGGCGGAGTGCCGACAGACATCAAGTCCTTTACGGCGTTGAACCCGCATACGGTTCGGGTGGTGTTGAAAGGGCCAGTGAACCAGATGTGGTTTCTCTACAATGGTCTGGCCGACTTTATGCCGTTGCCTGAAAAGGCATGGAACAAATACCCGCAAAATGTTGACAAGGAACTTGCCTATCTAGCTTCAAATGGGAATAACGCATCGTTTTTCAATGTTGTCGACGGTCCGTTCCGGATTGTTTCGGCCGTGCAAAACCAGGCTTGGACATTTGTTCCGAACTCCCGCTATGATGGGCACAAACCCAACATAAATCAGTTTGTGTTCACGGGTGAGACATCCGACGCGGCTGAGGTCAACGCCCTGAAGACGGGAGCTGTGCAGGTCGGCTATCTGCCCGACTATATGTACAGCAGCCGGAGCCAACTGACGAACGATCGTTTGTTCACAAGCTATAGTTTCACCATCGACCGCTCGATTCTTAATTTCCAGAGCCCGACAGTCGGCGCCATCCTGCGTCAGCTTCCCGTGCGCGAGGCACTGCAAATGGGGATCGACCAGAGCAGCATCATCAAAGACCTGTACAACGGGCTCGGTGTGCCCGGAACAGGACCGGTTCCGCTGCACCCTTCGACGTTTCTCGCGCCCGGTCTCAACAAACCGCTGTATGCGTTCAATCCAGCCGCGGGGAAGAAGTTGCTTGAGAAAAACGGCTGGCACGAAGTGAACGGGGTGATGGTCAACAGCCATGGTCAATCCCTGAGTTTCAGTGTTCAGTATCCGGCTGGCAACACAACGACACAAGCCATGGTGCAGCTTCTGCAACAGGACTGGGCCAGCGAGGGCATTCAGGTCAAACTGTCGCCGGTTCCGTTTGCGACGATGCTTCAATACCATCACCAACCAACGAAGTGGAACATCCAAACAGGCCTGGGCTGGAGCTACGGCGGCACCTATCCGACCGGCGGCGGCATGTACAGTTCGACTGGAGGCTACAACTTCTACGGTTACAAGAACGCGACAATGGACAAGTTGATCGCCGCCACGCATCAGCCGCGCGCGACGACGACGCAGTCGCAACAGGCATTGAACGCGTACGAGCTCTTTACGGCCAAGCAGTTGCCCAACCTCTGGATGCCCGTTCCCATGGGGCTGGGAGAAGTGGCAAGAAACGTGCACGGCGTGGTGAGAAGCGCCAATCCGTTTACGAACGCGCTTTCGCCGCAGTATTGGTGGATCAACTGACGTTTTCGTCACAGGGGTCTGAAGAGAGGGATCGATGATGGCCAAGAGACCGATTGAGATCGAGGATCTGTACAGGCTCTTTAACCTGACGGACGTGACGGTTGATCCTGCGGGGCGTCGCGTGGCTTTTACCGCCTCGCGTCCCGTCGCCGGTGCGGATGACTACGAAACCCGCATCTGGGTGCATGACCGGGAAACGGGAACGACCAGACCGTGGACCCGGGAGGATGTTCGTTCCTCTTCTCCCCAGTGGTCGCCGG
>JAJYTO010000088.1 GCA_021793015.1 Bacillota bacterium | reverse complement strand
ATCCGGGTCGATGAGATTGAGCTGGCCATTCGGGGAACGGGGTACGCGATCAAACAGGTCAGGTTCCATGAAGAAGAGAGTGTCGCGCCCATGATCGAGCTAAGTGGTCAGGCATGCGGGAGTTCCACGGAACCAAGAGATGCAGGTGTTGCGCGGGCGATGATGGATAAGGGTTCTCGCGGCGCCGCAAAACAGCCATGGAATTCTCTTCGATTCTGGTTTGTCGCTGTCATTTCGAGTTTTGTTTAATTCTGCATAACGCTCTTATTGATAACGATCTTTTTCCCATCGATCTTCACGATTCCTTCTTTTTGCAGCACAGAAAGTGTGCTTGTGACTGTTTCTCTAGTAGAACCAATCATAGATGCCAATTCTTGGTGATTCCAATCTAAAATAAACTCCACATCGTCCGAGTTGTTTTGTCCGATTTCGCAACCTATCTTCGTTAAAATTAATACGAGGCGTTGTTTCACTGTGCTATAGGCAATTTCCTGCATCATACGCTCAGTATTTTTTAGACGATTACTTAAATCCCCCAAACGGCTTCTCGCAAACATTGGATAATGTAAAATCAAATTCTCGTATTCATCTCTTGGAATCACAAGACATTCGGAGTCTACTACGCTCTGAACGTAGCTCTCCGTCCTGATTCCATACAGCAGATCCTCTTCACCGATAAATTCACCCTCAAATAAGGTTCTGACTGTACATGATTTTCCCTCGGTCGTTAAGCGATAAGCGATAAATTGACCTCTTAGCACGACAAAGATCTCAGTAATCAGAGTTCCTTCATGATACACAAAGCTGTCCTTTAGAAATGGTCTAACATTCCAATTTGACTGCAAGTGCATTAAATCCGACTCTGATATCGCAGAAAAGGACTCAATGACAGAAAGGTCCACATAATCACCCCATTGTGATAAAGCGCCGCCTATGATCTATAGCATAAGCGACGCGGTTAGGAATTCAAAATCTCCCTCTTATTATCCGCGACCTAAAGAAGAAAGGTGGATTTTCTACGCCACACATACGTGCACAGACAAATAACTGACCTTTGTGATGAATTTCTTGTTCAAACATCGGGTCGATGATTTGCGCACCCGTTAAGTTTGCTCCGAAAATTTTACTTGTGTTCATTTTACCAGATAATTGTTCATCCGGCAGAGCTATAAAGTCAAGATCACGAATTTATTCATTTGCAACGATGAGTACTCGTTAAGTAAGCAGGCTTACATCTTTGATTGCAGCACTGGGGTATTGTAGAGTCACGCTGACAAGGTAGGTGTCAAGCTGACTGTGATAGACTGACTCTCTTAAGGCGCAATAGATCTCTTTTGGAGGTGGATATGGTGGCAGTGCAGGAGGTGAGCGATCAAAATTTTTCCTCGTTTATTCAATCTGACACTCCTGTGTTGATTGACTTCTGGGCAGCTTGGTGTGGCCCATGCAGGTTGTTATCCCCGATTGTCGACGAGCTTGGACTAGATCTGGGAGAAAAACTGAGAGTGGGCAAGCTCAATGTGGATGAGAATCCAGAGACATCACAACAGTTTGGCATCATGAGCATTCCGACTCTGCTGGTATTTAAACAGGGTAAATCCGTGCGCCAAATTGTAGGGTATATGCCGAAGGATCAACTACGGGCACGCATTGCTGATTTATTGAACTAATGAAAACTACAACACAGGAGTGAACAATATGGATCCATTAAATGGGCTTGATACAACGATCATTGAGAATTTGGTCAATCGCTACAAGGTACATCCTGATGAAGCGAACTC
The DNA here is from genome assembly GCA_021793015.1 of Bacillota bacterium. Taxonomy (GTDB): domain Bacteria; phylum Bacillota; class Bacilli; order Alicyclobacillales; family SLC66; genus JAKADD01. The sequence goes on along the minus strand of JAJYTO010000088.1, from coordinate 12,663 downwards.
TTCTTGGTCATCGACGGTGGTTTGGCAAAGTGGCTTTCATATGGAGGTGGGCATCCGTGATCACGAAACGATTTCTGTCGATGAACCGCAGTGGCTTGCAGGGGCAAATAGCGGACCTAATCCAGTAGAACTTCTGCTAGGTGCATTAGGGTCGTGTATGTCCATTGGGTTTATTGCAACTGCAAGTTTTTTGGGGGTTAAAGTTCATTCTCTGGAGACAAAGGTTTCGGGTGATATTGATTTGCAAGTGTTCTTAGGTTTGAAAGAAGGTAACGCTGGATTCGATCACATATCGGTAAACTTCAAGGTGGATAGTCCGGCGGACGAAGAACAAATTCAGAGTATTATTTCTCAGGTAGTTAAACTCTCCCCAGTTAAAAATACGATTGAGAGAATGGTTAGTGTAGAAACTGGCTTGACACGCGTCTAAAAACCAACTGGGGTATCCAAACGCACGCGAGGAGACCATGTAGTGACCATCACATAAAGTTGAATTTTCCGCTGGAATAGAGCGGGAATTAAGGAGGCCGCCATGAAAAATGAGTACGATGTCGTCGTGATCGGCGGCGGCGCAGGTGGGTTGCAGGCCGCCATTCATTCCGGGCGTTACCACTGGCGCACGTTGGTGATCGACCGTGGCAAAGGCAGGACATTTTACACCCCCATCTATCACAACCTGCTGGGTTATCCAGACGGGGTTTCGGGCGCCGAACTGCTGTCAAAAGGCAAACAGCAGGCGAAAAAATACGGCGTCGAGTTCCTGATGAAGGTTGTCACAGACATCACAAAAGACGCAGACGGCATGTTTACGATCACCGCCCAGCGCCGCAAAGAGTACCGGGAAGGATCGCATGAGCACATCGATATTGTGCGCGCGCGCAAGATTGTGATGGCAACGGGGATCATGGACCGCCACCCCGATGTGCCCGACGTCTATCACTGGGCAGGATTTAGCATCTATTACTGTCCGGACTGCGATGGGTATGAAATTACGGATGAGCGGGTAGTTGTGATTGGGCGTGGAAACGGCGGACCGGGGCTGGCGAACACCCTGTTGTCCTGGACCGCTGACATCGCTGTCGTGAACATTGATCCGGCAAAAGAGATCAGCGACCATTGGAAGATGGTCATGCAGGACCATGACATCCCCATCTATACAGGTGCAGTCAAAGAATTCGTGGGGAAAGACAGGCATGCGATTGAGCAGGTGATCCTGGAGGACAACACGGTCATCCCCTGCAACAAGGTGTTCTCAGCGCTCGGCATGTACAGTGTGCACTCTGAACTGGGCAAAAAAATTGGTGTCGAAACACTGGAAAACGGACACATCGTTGTCGACCCCCGCACGAAACAGACCTCGGTGGAAGGGGTGTGGGCGGTCGGAGATGTGGTGGCGCACTCGCAGCAAGTGATGATTGCGATCGGCGAAGGGGCGCAGGCTGCCATCTGGATCAACAAGACGTTGCGCCAGGAAGGCTTGCTGCCAGTGCGTAAGCGCCTGCTGGAGGTCGCCGCGTTGAAAGACTGAACGGAGGTCGTGCAATGGCGCAAGGGAAACGCTCCAAAAACGCACCACAATCAGTGACTTCACAGACGCCGGATTCGCGGTGGGCGGCGCTGTTCTGGATCACTCTGGCGGAATTGCTGGTCATGAGTGTATGGTTCAGCGCATCGGCCGTTGTGCCCGCCCTTGAGCAGGCCTGGCATGTCTCCGGATCCGCCGTTGTGTGGTTGACGTCCGCAGTGCAACTGGGGTTTGTAATCGGCGCATTGGCCAGCGCGACCTTGGGGTTGCCGGATCGGATTCGACCACGCATTTTGATGGGATGGGGCGCGCTCGGCGCCGGACTCTGCACGGCCGCCATTCTGCTGTTTCCGGACGGCGGGCCCTGGCCCTTCCTGCTGCGTGGGTTGACGGGCGCGTTTTTGGCTGTCGTTTACCCGGTCGCGGTGCAGTGGGTGTCGGCATGGTTCCCTCAGAAGCGGGGTCTCGCCGTCGGCATCCTGATTGGCGGTCTCACGGTCGGGTCCGCGTTGCCGCACCTGCTGACGGGTCTCCCGCTATTGCAGAATTGGCAGGGAGTCATGGGAGGAAGCGCTGTGTTGGCGGGCGTTTCCTGGGCCCTGGTTTTGTGGGTGGTTCCGGAAAACCCTGTACCCTTTCGCGCACCAGTGTTTCGGTGGAACAGCGTGGGAGCGGTTTTGCGCGACCGCCCGGTCATGTTGGCCAACCTCGGATACTGGGGTCACATGTGGGAACTTTACGCGATGTGGACATGGCTGCCTGGATTTCTTCTGGCCAGTTGGGCGCCGACGCTGCCCCGGCTGGCCATCGGTCAACTGGTCGGCTGGGCCAGTTTCGCGGCCATTGGACTCACCGGAGTGCTGGGAGCCTTGGTGGGAGGGTGGCTTGCTGATCGCATGGGCCGCACCGCCGCGACCACGGCGGCGCTGATCGTCAGCGGCGCCATGTCCCTTGTCGTGGGTCTCACTTTCCGACACGGCGTCTGGATAACTCTGCTGATAGCCCTGATTTGGGGGTTTAGCGTGATTGCCGATTCGGCTCAGTTTTCTGCGGCCGTGACGGAATTGAGTCCGGCAAGCCGACAGGGCAGCGCGCTCACCATTCAGATGGCTGTAGGCTTTCTGATTACAATCGCATCGATCAATTTGGTGGGAATCGCGGAGCCAGTGCTCGGATGGTCGCATGTATTTCTCTTATTGGCCGTGGGGCCGCTTGTGGGAATTGTGGCCATGCTACGCTTGCGCAGCCGTCCAGAGTCCACCCACATGGCGAATGGCCGACGTTAGCGGCGCTCAAGAAATCGATCTGCCAGGGATGTGAACCCATGCAATCATGGAAGGAAATCCCGTGTCCGATTCAACGTACAGCGATGGTGTTTGCCGATGTGTACACCATCATGATTGTTCGCAACCTGATGGCGGGGCCGCTCCGTTTCACGCATCTGGCGGAGTCGGGGATCAATCCCAGGACCTTGACAGAGCGACTGAGGATGTTGGTCGACAATGAGGTGCTGGTTCGTCATGTGTATGCAGAACGGCCTCCTCGTGTGGAATATTCATTGACTGAGAAAGGTCAGGCGCTCATTCCTGTACTGAAAGCGCTGCAGGCATTCGGTGAACGGTGGATGCCGATGTCAGACACCTCTCTCATAGAAAGTACTTGTTTACGCTTGGATTATCTGCCGGTGTTGTCGGCGAGGTTCCCATGAATCGTTGTCGGACTGTGCGATAGGTACCAAGGTGAGACTGTCAAGGATCGTCTTCACGTCTTTTCAGTCGGCTCCGCACCCACACTTGTTTCGATGTAACTACCAGACATGACAGCGTGATAAAAGGAGTAGGCAACACTTTAAAACGGTTTGAAAGCCAGACATAAGAAGTGGTGGTGTGTCGATTGTCGTGAGTTCCCACTAGTCAACTTAATAAGGGAGAATACAACCGATTTGTAGAGTCGTTTTGCCTGGGAGAAGGTGGGCGTCCGCATAATGGGGATATTGGCGTATTTAGTCATCGGTCTTATGACCGGAGTGTTGACCGGATTTTCCGGGGCCAGTGCCGTGGTGGTGGTGGTGCCCGCGCTGACGTTGTTTCTTCATGTGCCGTTTCGCACGGCCGTCGGTACAAGCCTGGCGGTTGATGTCGTGACCTCGCTCATCGTCGCATCGAGTTACGCCCGACAGCATCACGTCCAACTCAGAAAAGGTGGGATTCTCATCCTCGGGGCGATACTGGGCGCTCAAACCGGAGTAGTTCTTGCGCACCATGTGCCTACGGCGTGGCTGAAATTTTCATTTGGCCTCTTCATGGTCGTGATGTCCTGGAATTTTCTCTCCCATGCGTGGCAGAATATTCCGCTGGTGACGCCTCCCACGCCAGGTCACATGCGCAAGCCTCCCTCATGGAGAATGATCGCAGGGGTCGGGATATTAGGGTTTCTGATTGGCAACATTTCTGGATTGATTGGGGCTTCTGGGGGAATTTTGTTTTTGGTGGCACTTCTCTATGGCCTGCAGTATTCCTTGCGTACCGCGATTGGTACCGGCACTGCAGCCATGGCCTTATCGGCCTTAAGTGGGGCTGTTGGCTATGGCTGGCACCACGAAATAGACGTGAGCGGATTTGTCTTTATTGGGCTTGTCGCGGTTGTCGCCGGTTTTTTTGTTGCCCAGTATGCGCAACGCATCCAGGAACGGTATCAAGTCGGCGGAACTGGTCTTCTGTTATTGGCCGTGGGGCTCTCCATGCTGATCCGTTAAGCCGCATGATGCGGTTTCATCGACCAGGAATCCGCCTTGTCTAAAAAATACGGGTGTTCATTTGAAATCCCCAGAGCAGCCCCTTGCCCAGACCCAAGATGGCATGATTTCCATCAAGAGAATCCACTTGGACCTGATTGGAAAGCGGGCTTGTCGAACTAAAGTCAGTGCGATACGACATCACGGGCGTAGAGGTAGTCAGATTCCACGCCGATATCAGTATCTGCACAGGTGAGCGGACTATGGTGTTCATTGTTTCCACCACAGTAATTCGGTTCGAAAGCTGTGGGGATTACAGTGGATTCATTTCTCAAAACACAAATTCTTAGTGACTTCACTGCGAAATCCCTTGGGTCAATTGCGCTCTACATCGTACGTAGTGCTGAATATTTCAATTTGGTGCAGGAGGTTTTCACAATGAAATCAATCGTGTACACTTACAATGTGACGGGATCTCACAGCGAAACGGAACCATCCGAGTTTCGTCAGGTGAGGTAGACGTTCGTAGTCGCAAAAATTACTGGGGGAGTGTGATCAGTATGACGAATATTTCGCTTAATGGTGTCGATGTAACCCGGTTAGTGGAAACGGTTCATGCGGTAACCGCGCAACCGGAATTGGGCGCCTTTACGTTTCAGGCCATGACCGACTGGAAGACAGGAGGGCAATCATCAACGACCATTATGGGTTTTGACGTGGGTGGGGCACCCGACACAACCCGCCATACACCGTTTGTGGTGAACAGTGATGAACCGCCCGCTCTGCTGGGCCAAAACGCAGCCCCCAATGCTGTGGAACTCTTGCTGGCCGCTCTGACATCGTGTCTGACGGTAGGTGTGGTCTATAATGCAGCAGCTAAGGGGATCACCATTTCGCGGTTATCCCTGAAAATCGAGGGCACCGGGAATTTGCAGGGGTTTCTGGGACTATCCGAGACCGTACGCCCAGGATTCGAGGCAATTCACGTACATATTACGCTCGATAGTGATGGATCTCCTGAGGCGCTACAGGCTCTCAAGGCCCACGTCGAAAAAACATCTCCTGTTTTGGATTCACTACTCCATCCCGTGCCAGTGACGATTGATTTGAGTTAAAGCGTGCTCGATGCGATACTTCTGTTAGATTGCGCCTCCGGAGCGTGCCGAAGTTCCCAGCTTACACCCAAACAACGCCCCTACGGTTCGATACTTAGACATTCGTGACGATAAGTAAAGGGGCGAGACGGCGTGGGCGCATCACAAGTAACGTGGTAAAGTACGAAAGTGATGGTCACAAAACAGCACAAAGACCGCCATGGCAAATACACATAGGGTGGTCTTTGTGCATAGCAAGGAAAATGGCGGCGGCATGAATAGCAGGATGAAACAGCGCATGGGCATGATGAAGCAGATGACGGGTCAAGGAGGCGGTCAGGCGTCCATGGACGGAACGGGCGGCATGATGCAGATGTGCCACTGACTCGGTGGCGAAGTCGGCCGACATGGCGGGATTTGCTACCGACGAGATCCGTGGACTGTTTCAAGACTGGTTGAATCAGGTGGAGGCCGAAGTGCTGGCGTATCTCTCGGAAAATGGCGGCCAAATTGACGTGGCAGGCATCGCAGGGCGACTGTCCATCAGTGAAAAGAGCGCACGACACATCGTCGGGTCGTTGTTCCAGAGAGGAGCCCTGGACTTGGGGCAGGTTCACGGAACAACATCACAAGTTTCGGAAGCGCCTGTACAAGACGACGCGAATTCAGGGAAGGCCGAAGCCACTGACACGAAAGATGAATGAACTTGAGGCCAATGATGATCCGTTTCGGTGAAACGGAAACCGAACAGCTACCCACACCCATTCCGACGGAAGAGGTGCGGGTATTTCTGTGTCCACATTCATGTATGGGTTGACGCTTTACGCATTCTGAGGTGGCCCATGAAGGGTTTACCCAGAGTCCATGAGACTTGTATGACTGAGATCCCGCGTGTGCGGGATGAATGGCTCTTGGCCATGGATGGACAAATGAACCTGTGAGCGGTAGCTTGAGAGACTTGCAGTCTCTTTCTTTGGTCCTTGTGAATGGCACAGATGATGAAGAGGTATGGAATCACATGATTCGCACATGGCACTACCTTGGTTTTTTTGTCGAAATCAAGGTTGGCTAAGCGGGGATCAATAAGCCCTGTCGGTGTTTGAATAAAGCGGTAAGGTGCCGAGGCGTGAATCAACCTTATCCCCATCGCTATCGGAATTTTCCAAGCTTCTGGGATGGGCGGATCGCGTGGCGCGTCGCTGGTGGAGAAAAACTCAACATCGTCGTGTATCAGCATGTATGATGGAAGCACAACGGCAAAGGCCGTCGTGCAGCAGAAAAGAGAGAGAGGTGGTCAAACCTTTTGAGTCTCTCTTTTCCCTCCCGGTTGGTTGTCGTTAGCCTATGCTACCGCATCCTGTCGCCGCTCACGCTGGCTGTCGGGAGAGGGGTGGCTTGTTGTCATATTCGGTGGCGGTGGATTTCGGCGATGACTGTCGTGTGCGGTATGATAGTGGGACGACAGTCATCGCCAGGAGCGCATAAAAAGAAGAGAGACCTCACAGGCTCGCCACCTGGTCTCTCTTCTGCGAACTCGCGGTTTGCACCGCAGTTGTGTCCTCATCATATATGGATTGGAATGGCGATGTAAAGAGCTATCTTCGTTTTTGTGAGGATCCGGATTTTACTGTGCCCCGTCCCTCGGTGTGCCCCCACTGTGGGCATGGCGTGCTACATCGTCATGGGCAGTATCGTCGAGATGCGGATGCATTGGACGGCATCTACCGTATGCCCGTGTTTCGATTTCTCTGTGCTCTTCCCACTTGTCGAAGGACCACCAGTGTTCTCCCCTCCTTCGTGGGGCGCCACCAAAGGGCTACCTGGGATCTGCAAGAGTTTGCTGTCTCCGCCTGCGATGACGGGAAAACGCTGGAACAGGTGACCGGGGAGCTGTCGAATCTGGGCTGCATTGATTCGATGTGGACCATCCTTCGCTGGAAGCAGACATGGCTTCAAATCCTGCTGGAGAATGAGGGTGCCCTTTGGGCACTGGCCCTGTCTGTGTTTCCCTCCCTTTGTATGCCTGTTGGGACCGAGCGGCCTCGTTCCCGTCTTCGGTGGCTTTCGCACGTTTGGGAGCAAATTGCCCCTTGGAGAATGAGTATGGGTATGTTCCATGGCCTACATCGTCTCCGTCAACAACTTCCTATCTTGAGTGGCTAGTGGGTCCCACAAAACGTGTCCATAGAATCCGTGCGAATCCTCGACGACAATTGAGCCTGGAAACAAATCATGGCCCAAAAAGGAGAGGGAATAGCATGAAGATGGATCTCCCCCAGCAAATTGCGGCCTTTCGGTACGGGCTCATCGCCCCGATCGTAAGTCGGCAGACCCCTCTTACGCCGGGTGAACTCAAGGCGTATCTTGAGCAGGTGTGTGAGCAACCCTACGACATTCCGGGAACGAGCACGCGTTCGCGGTTGAGTGTACGGAGCGTGGAGCGGTATTTGTCCGCCTACCGTAAAGGCGGATGGGAAGCCCTCGTGCCAAAGACCCGAACGGATAAGGGGAATCACCGTTTGCCACAAACGGTGATCGACAAAGCGATTGCCTTGCGCAAAGAACGCCCTGAGCGTAGCGTCGAGCAAATTGTCCTTCTGTTGGAGGAAAACGGCGACGCGGCGGTGGGAACGGTGGCTCATAGCACCCTCGCGCGTCACCTGCGCAACGCGGGTGTCAATCGGCAACAACTCATGAACTCACCAGAGCGAGGACATCATCGCTTTGAGAGTGAGTTTCCCCACCAAATATGGCAGGCTGATTTTCAGCACACACTGTACCTGCCGGATCCCAACCATCCGGGAAAGCGGAAAAAGGCGATGCTGTTCGGCATCATTGACGATTATTCTCGTGCGATGATCCATGCCCAGTTCTACTGGGATGAGCGCCTCCCCCGATTGGAAGATAGTCTGAAGAAGGGGATGTTGCACCACGGATTGCCCGAGACGCTGTACGTCGATAACGGGGCTGTGTTTTCCTCGGACCATCTGAAACGGATATGCGGTCGCCTGGGCATTCACCTGGCTCACTCTCGCCCATACCGTCCCGCTGGGCGAGGCAAAATAGAGAGGTTCTTCCAGTTCATAGACTCCAGCTTTGTTCCGGAAGCCTACGCCGCCATTGAAAATGGGACCCTGACGTCGCTGCAGCAACTCAACGACGCCCTTCACGACTGGTTGAGTGGCTACTACCATTTACGCAAGCACGGGAGTACCAAACAGGCGCCCAAGGAACGGTTAGAATCCTCGACCAGAAAGACCCGGCGAGTATCCATCGAGGAATTAGCGGAGGTGTTCCTCTGGGAGGAGGAGCGCAAGGTGGACAAGGCGTCGTGTATATCCCTGTACGGAAATTCCTACGAGGTGGACCCAGACCTGTCCGGCCGCAAGGCCACCCTGCGCTATGACCCGTTTGATCTGCGCGTCATTCAGGTCTGGGTAGACGAAACACGCAAGGAGGACGCCCGTCCGCTCGATTTGAGTCGGCGCCATGACCGTCGGGTGAAGCCGGACGACGCATCCACCTCCCCGGAGCCCGTGCAACATGTGAACTTCTTCGAGGCGGCAAAGAGTCGTCGTAAGCGGGTGACGGCAAAGGAGACCCCGATGCAGTACGCCAATCCACTCAAAGGGGATGATGGCCCGTGAGCATTCAGGAGATTTGGGGTTGGAGCACAACCCCGTTTGCGAGAGGTTCTGATGGGGTTGTGTTCTTCGAATCCCACGCTCAGCGGGAGGCACTTGCCAGAATTGAATTGGTGATTGAGGGGCATGGATTCGGTCTCGTCACCGGCGAAGTCGGAAGTGGCAAATCCACCTTCGTTCGGCGCATCGTTCGAGAACTGGATGACATGCAATACTTCGTGATGTACATCTGCAAAGCCAGTCTCAAGCCCCGTGACTTCTACGGAGAAATCCTTGCCCGGTTGGGTGAGAGCGTTCCGTTCTCCGTAGCCAAGGCCAGAAAGGTGTGGGAGGAGCGGGCACTCTCCCAAGCGGGCAGACCTGACCGGCAGTGGGTCGTGCTCATCGACGAGGCTCAAGAAATGTCGGATGACATGCTGCAGGAATTGCGGTTCTTGCGCAACCAGGCGATGGATGCGCAGTCTGTGTTCTCTCTCATCATGACGGGACAGCCGGAGCTGCGAAGGAGGTTGAGGCTAAAAAAGCACGAGGCCATCTCTCAGCGACTCGACATGGTCTACCATCTGCACGGTCTGACCCAGGATGAAACAACAGCCTATATTCGGCAACAGATGCAACAGGCCGGAGCCACCCTACCCGTGTTCTCGGACTCAGCGATTCGGGCTATCTACAGGGCCAGCCAAGGACTACCGAGAATTGTGAACTCCCTGTGCACGCAGTGCCTCTATGCAGCGGCGACGAAACAAAGCGAAGTGATTGATGAGGGACACGTCCAGAGTGTACTAGCGGACCAGGAGCAACAGCGAGGTACGGCCGGGTGACCGGCCCTTTTTTTTCGGTCCATTGACTGTCGTTCGACATCTCGACTACGTGGCTGGGTGTCGTTGCAACAGCACCGACGTTGGCGGTGACTCCTCCACCGACAAATAGCGTGAGCGGCGACAGCATCCGACACTCTTTCACCAAATCCATCGTCAGAGAATACAAGAAAAAACCGCTCGGCTCCGACATAGAGAGCGAGCGGCGATAGTCTCTCCCACCGCGAAGCAGTCGCCCATTCCATCCATCGATCCGATTATAGTTCCATTGGGAACTTGACGAAAGAGCACGATCCGGATTATTATACATAAAACCGAGTATGCAAATCGGCATTAGGGGTGTATGGGTTGAATACTGGGGTCTTGGATCACTTGGATGTCGAACATTTGGCCAGAGAGTGGGAGTCTGCGGCGCCTGAGAAGATCTTGCGAGGGGCCACCCGTCGCATTCCCCATATGGCGCTGGCGTGTTCCTTTGGCGCAGAGGACATGGTGCTCGTCGACATGCTGCAAAAAATCGCACCGAATGTCGTGATCTTCTATCTGGACACGGATGTATTGTTTGCCGAGACGCATGAACTGCATAACCGTGTGCTGAAGCGGTATGGGCTCCACGGGTTGCGGCGGGTCAGTCCGCAATTGACACTGTCCAGGCAGGCGGAGCAATACGGCGAGGAACTCTGGAAGCATGACCCGAATCAGTGCTGTGCGATTCGAAAAGTAGAGCCGCTCACTCGCGTATTGGCTGAGTTTGACGGCTGGATTACCGGCATTCGCCGGAACCAGGCGCCGACGCGCGCCCGCACACAGGTGATCGAAATGGATCACAAATTCGGCCTGATCAAGGTGAATCCACTGGCATTGTGGACGGAGTCGCAGATCTGGGGGTATATCCACGCCCATGAGGTGCCTTACAATCCGCTTCATGATCAGGGCTATCCGAGCATCGGTTGCCTGCATTGCACCCGTAGCGTCAGGCCGGGAGAAGACGCGCGCGCCGGGCGCTGGTCTGGCTCTGACAAGACGGAATGCGGCTTGCACAGCAAATAACCCAGCAACGAGGTGATTGCGATGAATGGCAGTGGAACCCATCATCCGCCAGCTCATGGCGGTGTGCTGATCCAGCGCACCGTGCCTGACGAAGAGAGCCGCGACTGTTTGAAACAGGCGCGGGAATGGCTGCAGGTGCCGCTTTGTGCTTCCGCTAAGTCCGATCTCGAAATGATTGGCGTCGGCGCATTCTCACCCCTGATTGGGTTCATGGGTGAAGCGGATTATCAAAGTGTGCTGGAGCGGATGCGTCTGTCTTCCGGTGTCGTGTGGACAATCCCCGTGACGCTTGCGGTCAGTGAACAGGTGGCGCGCCGGTCAGCTGCCGGGCAGTCGGTCTCGCTTGTGGGGCAAGATGGCAGGATTTGCGGGACTCTTACCGTCGATGAGATCTATCGCCCCGACAAACAGGCGGAAGCGGAGGCGGTTTTTGGCACAGTGGACCCCGCACACCCCGGCGTGTCCAAGCTGCTTGCACAGCCTTCCTACTATCTGTCGGGGCCCATTCGTATGCTGCATCGCTTGCAACCCAGTCCGTTTGCCGAACATGTACACGATCCGGCCGCGACGCGTGAAGCCTTTGCCGCACGCGGCTGGCGGACCATCGTCGGCTTTCAGACGCGCAACCCGGTGCATCGCGCACATGAATATATTCAGAAAGCGGCGCTCGAAACCGTCGACGGACTGTTTCTCCATCCGCTCGTTGGCGAGACAAAGGGGGATGATATACCGGCAGATATCCGTATGCGCAGTTATCAGGTGTTGCTGGATCATTACTACCCGCACGAACGGGTCTTTTTTGGGGTGTATCCGGCCGCCATGCGCTATGCCGGGCCACGAGAGGCTGTTTTTCATGCGCTGGCGCGAAAAAACTACGGGTGCACTCATTTTGTGGTGGGACGTGATCACGCGGGAGTCGGTCACTATTATGGCACGTATGACGCCCAACACATATTTGCCAACTTTTCCGTAGATGAACTCGGCATTCAACCGCTCTTCTTTGAAAACAGCTTCTATTGTGAGACATGCGACGGCATGGCCTCCGACAAAACCTGTCCGCATGATGAGAGCAGGCGGCATATTTTATCCGGTACGAAGGTGCGCGAGATCTTGCGCAGCGGCCGACGTCCGTCACACAAATTCACTCGACCCGAGGTTGCCGATGTACTGATAGCCGGACTTGCAAAGGGGATGCCGATTGTCTGTCAGTAGGATCAGGGAAAGCAGCGTGACATACGCGTTCGATGGGACGGTTTCATGAGCCTTGGCGTTCTCTTTGTTGCGCACGGCACACGCAATGTACAGGGGATCACTGCATCAATTGCCTTCGCCGGCGAGGTGATGGATGCGGCGGCCAGACAGATGCCGGAACTGCTCACGGTTCCCCGGAAGACATCGTTTCTGGAATTGGCTTCTCCGACAATAGCAGAAGGAGTGGCCGAACTGGTTGGACGAGGTGTCCGCCAATTGATCGTGGTTCCTCTTCTTCTACTGTCTGCTGGTCATGTTAAACGGGATATCCCCCTGCTGTTTGCCAGCGCCAGAAGAGAACACCCACAACTGTCCGTCATCCTGACAAGCCCTTTGGATGACCACCCGCGACTCATTGGAATCCATCTGGATCATTTGCGTGACTACCCCTCTTCCACTGAATTTCCCCATGCGCGGATCTTCGTCAGCCGGGGAAGCCAGGATGTGGGCGCCTACCAACCATGGACTCGTCTAATGGAGAGCGTGCGTGTCCGCTCTCCCATCACGCCACGCACCTTTGCGTTTTTAGCTGGTTGGGGAACGAGTC
>JAJYTO010000087.1 GCA_021793015.1 Bacillota bacterium | reverse complement strand
GATATGCAGTTCGCGCACGGAGATCTCAATGGCGCCTGTCGCAATCTTCGGATTGACCGCCGCCGGATCACGCTTCACGACTTGTCCGGACACGCGAATCACGTACTCGCTGCGCAAGCGATCAGCCGCAGTCAGCGCCTGTGAGTCCACATCGGAGCGAAACACCAACTGCACGATGCCGCTGCGATCGCGCAAATCGACGAAGATGACGCCTCCCAAGTCTCTCCGGCGCTGCACCCATCCCGATAGAACCACTGTCTCGCCTGCGTGATCCAACCGCAGGTCCCCTGCAAAATGTGTTCGATGCACGCTGTCCACTGCTCCTTCTCCGTCATCTGCCTGATCATTGGCGCGATCCCGAAAGATCGATGGTCCCTGCCGGTCGGAGTCATATATTGCGCCCCTGCGGAGTCCACCGCTGTCGCTAAACTCGCGACGGGCGCAATATGACTCCTCCCTAAGCGGGCCTTACAGCCCTGCTATGCCTGGACGGATCATGCATTGTACTGCCGCTCAAACAGGTGCGGCCTAAGGGCCGCAAAACTCGCTGCAATACAATGCATGATCCGTCCAGGCGAGTCATTTCTGCTGAAGGCGGCGCGACGCGCGAGGGCGTGGGAGTTATCCCTGCCGTCCGGTGTGTTCTGCGATGGTTGCGACAACAGCGGTCTCGTTGACACTCGTCTGTTCCTTGGTCGCCATGTTGCGGACCGCCACAGTTCCGCTCTTCACCTCGTCGTCGCCGATCAACAGCGCAAAAGTCGCCCCGACTCGATCGGCGGCCTTCAACTGCGCCTTCAATCCATGCCCGGAATAGTCCGCGTCCGCGCTGATGCCAGCCTGTCTGAGCGCATACAGGACGCGCACCGACGCCTCTCGGGCCGCTTCTCCCAGCGCAATCACATAGGCGTCAGGATGATTCTGCGGCGCGCTCTTCAGTCCGTGGGCGGCCCGCGCCAACAGCAGTCGCTCGATGCCCCCGGCAAAACCGATGCCCGGCAGATCCGGCCCGCCCAACATGCGAATCAGGCCGTTGTACCGTCCGCCGCCAAGAATCGTGCTTTGCGCGCCGATGCTGCTCTCCACAAACTCAAAGGCCGTTTGCGTGTAATAGTCAAGCCCGCGAACCATCGTCTTAACCACTTGGTAGGGAATCGCCATAGCGTCCAAATACATTTTCACCGCCGCAAAATGGCCGGCGCAACTGTCGCAGAGCGAATCTGTGATCGTCGGCGCCGAAAGCACCGTCGGATTGTTGCCATCTTTCTTGCAGTCCAAAATGCGCAGGGGGTTTTTTTCAAAGCGTTCCTGACAGTCCGTACACAGGTCCTGCCGTACGGGCTCCAGGTGTTCCAACAACCTGACCTTGTGATCAGCGCGGCACACCGGACATCCTACCGAGTTTAGTTCCAGCCCAAAGGACTCAATGCCCATGGTTCTAAGCAGTCGGTCCGCCACTTCAATCACTTCGGCGTCGCTGCGCGGGTCGTCGGTTCCGATCACTTCGACGCCGTAATGATAAAACTGCCTGTAACGGCCGGCCTGCGGCGTTTCATAACGAAACATCGGTCCATTGTAATACAGTTTGGCGGGCAGCGGACCGCCGTACAGTCTGTTTTCCACGAACGCCCTCGCCACGCCCGCGGTGCCTTCGGGGCGCAGAGTCACCGAACGTCCGCCGCGATCCGTGAATGTGTACATTTCCCGTGTGACGATATCCGTCGTGTCGCCCACGCCACGCTCAAAAATCTCCGTATGTTCAAATATGGGGGTCCGAATCTCCCGGTATTGGTACGATTCGAACAATTGCTGCGCCGTTTTCTCGACAAATTGCCATTCGAGCGCGTCGTCCGGCAGAATGTCCGCCGTGCCCCGTGGCTTCGCATACTCAGCCATACAACCAGACCCCCTTTTTTTCGCACAAAAAAACACCTTTCGCCCCAAGGGACGAACGATGCGTTCACCGTCCGTGGTGCCACCCTGCTTCACTCGCCGCAAACGCCGCAAAGGCGCGCGAACCATGCTCTCGCTGAAATTGATAACGGGATGTTCCGCCCGGTCTCTACTTTGTATAGGACATCTCCCAGGACGTCTTTCCCACGGTTACTATCGGGCGGCTCACAGCCATTGACCGCCATTCTCTGAGATAAGGGGCGAAAAGCCTCCGAGGTACTCTTCCTGATCATCGATACGCTATCTGATTTGTCAGCAATTATACCAGATGTCACACGCAGTGTCCAACGGCGTCCGCCACTCCACCACTCATCGCACTGGTGGGAAAGGCGGGTACTCGGTTGTAAAGTTAGCTTGACAACCGAACATATACGTTGTATTCTCGGTGTAAAGTAAGCTTTACGTCGAATGGAGTGGTTTATCATGAAACGCGAGGCAACGCGATACACTATTCAAGTTGTCGGCTTAATGGCAACGTATGCAGTATTGTTGCTGCTGTCCATGTCGTTATTGAAGAAAATTCCAACGAACGGATGGCGGTTTCCTGTTGCGGTGTTGCCTGTAATTCCACTCTTGTTTGTCGTTTGGTCCGTAATCCACTTCATTCGTACGATGGATGAATTGCAAAAGTCCATTCATCAAGAAGCAGTGACATTCTCGTCGCTGGTGACAGCCGTGGTTACAATGACCTATGGTTTCTTGGAGAATGCTGGACTTCCGCAGATTTCTGTATTGTATGTGCCAGTTCTCATGTGCGGTCTCTGGGGAATCGGCGCTGGAATTGCGAGTCGTAAATATCGATGAAGAATATCATTCGCGGCTTGCGGCAAGAACGTTCATGGTCACAACAAGAATTGGCGGAGGCGCTCGGGGTTTCCCGACAAACTGTTCATGCATTGGAGACAGGCAAGTACGATCCAAGCTTGCCGCTGGCATTTCGGATTTCTGCTGTTTTTGGTAAACGAATCGAAGATATTTTCTACCCTGACGGTATGTGATTACCCGTAGTGTAGGTGAGACGGGTATGGGGCTTGCGGGCTGGAATGTCCCACGCCAACTGTACCATCAATTCTGATAGACTCGATCCAAGGTATCAAAGTATGACATTCGGGGGTTGAATGATGTCGGAGCGCTGGAGCACTGACTGTCTAGCCTGTCGGGTGAATCAAGGCATTGATAATCCACCTGGCGGTATCATTTATGACGATGGATTGTGGCGAGTTGACCACAGGATCGACCCAGGCCCGATTCTCGGATGGCTCATCATGAAACCTGTTCGGCACGTCGAGTTCTTCGATGAATTGACCGATGATGAGGCAGAGCGGTTCGGACTCGTAAAGAAACGCATAGTGCAGGCGTTACGACTATCTGTGCCTGACCGACCGGAGAAGGTATACTCAATATTGCTGGCAGAATCCAGTGATTGCCCCCATATTCACTTTCATATCGTCCCCAGACTCAACTCACACCCGAGAGAATTCCGGGGACCACGTATTTTCGGTTACGACGGACCCACCATAGAGAGTGCAAAAGTCGAAGACCTGGCCAATTTGATGCGCGAGAAACTGTGAGCACTTGTTCATCAGCGTGTCGAAGGTACGAGGGCCAGGCAGAGTCGTCGACCCGTGTGATGCACCGTCGGGCGTGGAAATCCGAAGGCATCTGACCAGGATTAGAGGTCTATGGAATAACTACTGTGACTCGATTGATCCGTTAACGCGGAAGTGGTTGTATTTGTGCATCCTTAAGGAGTGCGTAAATATCACATTTTTCATCAAGGACAAGATTTCAGGCAATTTATACTACGATTTAGCCATGAATGCTATCAATCGAATGACACTAGGAATGGCGAAAGAATTGAAGGACTTTAACGTTTCAACCGTTGCAGTTTGCCCCGGTTGGATGCGAACAGAAAGAGTTACAGATGCGGGTCTTGGACCAGAGGATGGAACAACTGAAACAACTGCGTATGTAGGTCGTGCGGTTGTGGCATTGGCATCAGACACCATGGTATCTAACATTTCTGGTGACGCAATAACGGTTGCTGAACCAGCAAGAAAATATGGCTTTACCGATGTCGATGGAACTCAACCTTTGCCGTTTGAAGGGTAATCCGACCGATGCTTCTTACTGTACTATTGGGCAGGAATGTTCCACAAGACGCATCCGCTTGTCAATTGGTTAGTGAAGTATCCGCCGCTTAATTCAGTTATAATGTTAGTGCACCCATTCATGGAGGAGGCGGACGGCATGTCCATTTCGAAAAAGCTTGATCAGGAAACGGCGAATCAGTTGAGGACGATTTTCTCCAAACTTAATTTGGACAGTGGAAAAATCACAGTCGACTTCTACAATGAAACCGTTGAGTCAGAGGATGAGTACGCTGTTGATGACATTCTCGAGTCGGCTGGAATTCTTACTCCAGAAGAGGCTCAGCAACTAGAAGAGACTGTACGCCAGATGCGTGAGGGCGACTGGAATTGAACGCCATTCACGGGTATTTACTCGACACGAATATCGCCATCGCCATCCTGGCTAACGAGCCAATTGTCATGGAATTTGTTAAGCAGGCTGTGAACGACAAGATGCCATTATTTTTCTCCGTAATCACCGAGTGTGAGGTTTTTAGTGGCATGCCGTCAGAACAGAAGTTACATGGCTTGCGACTTTTTAATAAGCGCCGCTGCATAGATGTGACCTCCACAATAGCCCGAACCGCAGGGGATTTAAGGCGCGAACAGCGTGATAAAGGTAGAAAGTTAAAAACTCCTGATGCTTTGATCATAGCAACTGCAATTGATGCACAATTGGGGCTCGTGTCGCGGGATGCTGACATGCAGTTTATTAAGAACGAGCGGGACGTCTTGGTTGTTCGGTTGTGAAAATATACGTTTTGGTGACCCCTTTGAATCCACCTCACTTATTCGATTCCTCCGATTTAATGAAGATTAAATTGGCAGACAGATGCTGATCATTGAGTGTATACCTGGTTACACCCAATGTATGGATATACAGATGCCTGAGGCACAAGATACAATCAAATCCGTTAAAAACACATTTTAACTGATAGACTAATACTCAGAAGCAAGTTAACCACTATTTGGACCTAAGGGACATTTATTACATTCAAATGGAACGGAGTGAGAATAACCTCGAGATGCGCGTTATTGGTGCAGGAACACGCTGAATAGCCTATCTTGTCAATCCCATTTTATCCCACCAGAACCGCGCCGTCGGGAGCCAAGAACCACTTACATATCGCATCGCGTTCTTCGGTTAACGCCTGCGAGTGCGCTATAGGAGCATTTTCAAAAAGGGAGCATTCCTGGCGCTGTCGATGCAAGGCGCCGGGGAGTTCTGCCCCTTTTTTAACAAACTCTATAAGATGCTCTCGCTGGCATTACGAAACCAACTCCGTTTCAGAGTCTCCCAGGAATGTGCATGTCCTTACGATGATCCGTCCTCAACGATGGCGGTTATTCTACCGACGCTCACCCAGAACACTGTGGTGATAAACGGAGGCCAGCCACCGGCAGGCGGGCTCCTCCATTTCCACTCCAGCCGCTCATGCGGCCCACGCGGGGCCTACCCGCTGCTGTTGATCGCCTCGCAAACTGAGCGCAGCTTCGCCTCCTTGACCTGAAGGAGGCGATCGATGTGACTGACGTAAGCCAGCGGTTCACTGGGATTCTGGTGACGTGTGATCACGCCGCTCCCCGGTGTCACCCACTTGCTGGCCGCGCCCCCACCGAGAGCGACGACCGTCTGGGCTTCCTCGATGATACAGATATTGTACACGCCCTCCTTTCCCGGCAACGCATAGCCCACATTCTCCAGATTGGCGAGAATGTCCTTTTGTCTGTACAGATAATACGGACGCAATCCGGCTCCCCGCAGCGCGCTGTCCGCCGCCGTCATCATGCGGCGCACGGTATCGTCGTCCGGCACGGGAAACGCTTCGCGTTCGCGCGTCACCACCGCGGCTCGTTTGAATGACAGTGTGTGCACCGTGACTTCGTCCGGCCGCAGCGCCAGCGTCCGTTCCAGTGAGTACAAGACGTCCGCCAGGTTTTCGCCGGGCAATCCCAGGATCAGGTCCATGTTGATATCGTCGAATCCGGCTTCGCGAAAGAGCGCAAACCGCTTGTCCACGATGTCCGGTGAATGCCCGCGGCCGATGTGCTTCAGGGTGGCCGCCTTGAAGGACTGCGGATTCACGCTGACTCTGTCAATCCCAAAGTCTTTCATGACCTGCACGCGGTCCGCCGTGATCGTGTCGGCGCGACCCGCTTCCACGCAGAATTCCCGCCAATTGGCGCGCGCTGGTATATGCAGCAGCAAATTCTGAAGCAATTCGGCCAGTTCGGGGGCTTTCAGACTGGTTGGCGTACCGCCGCCGACATAGACGGACGTGACTGGGACCCCGTATTCGCGCAGCACCTCGCCCGCCATGCGAATTTCGCGAATGAGCGCCGCCAGAAATCCCTCCGCGTATTGGGCCTTGTCGACCATCGAATACGCGGGGAATGTGCAATACGCACAATGGGTTGGACAAAAGGGGATTCCAACATACACACTGACCGCACGGTCCAACCGATACAGATCAGGAACGACCTCTCTTTCACGTCGGATGATCTCCGTCACCAACCGAGCGCGCGCCGGATCGATCAGGTAGTCGCTTTGCAGCGT
This sequence comes from Bacillota bacterium, assembly GCA_021793015.1. GTDB lineage: Bacteria > Bacillota > Bacilli > Alicyclobacillales > SLC66 > JAKADD01. The sequence continues at coordinate 7,896 of JAJYTO010000087.1, read as the reverse complement.
GGCGGCGATCTTTGCGTCGGACACTGGGCGTCCATCCTGCAGCCCCCGACGGACCAGCGCGTGCGCCAATTTGGTCGGGCGCACCCCTGTCAAAATGCCCCACGGCTGAACCGCGCCCGTCCACTCTGACAGGGTCTCATGCAGGGCAAAGAGGATGGCTCGCTTCGCGACTTTACGCCGCGTCGCCGCATCCGCCTCGGGAGACACGGGCAGGCGGCGGCGACGGCGCACCAGGCATTTTCCGGAGCCTTCCTCGGCCGCGTTTGCCGCCACGCGATCCTCGCCGGAACGATTGGGCTCAGCAGCCTTTGCGGCAGGATCTTCAGTTCCCGAACCCGCCGAACCTGCCAACGCTGTCACCGCCGCCGTCGCACCCTGGGCACCCTGAGCAGTTCCCACAGCGGTGTCTGCGCTGGCTGGCGCAGTTGACGACGACGCAGCAGCAACCGGCACAGACGCGTTTGCGTTGACGGGCGCGGACCGTGTTACCGCTGCTGTTTCCGCTGCTGTTTCCGCTGCTGTTACTGTTGCCGTTTCCCCTGACGTCGCCGCTGCCCCCCCGGCGGCCGACAGGTCCGACTGCACAGCATCCGGCCCGCTTGCCGTTACAGTCGCCGTCACCTGATGTTCCTCAAATACGAGGTCGAACTGCAGAAACAGGCCCCCTGCAATCTGCGGTCCAGTTTCGCAAACCACCTGCGCGTCAGGGAGAAACAAACCAATCATGCGTTCTATGTCCCGACGGTAAAAGGAATCCAGTTCCGTCATGCCGACAATCAACAGCTCTGTCAGGTCGCCGCGACAACGCCTACGGCAAGACTTCAATCCGCCCACCGCGCTCCTCCGTAAATTCACCGATCACCGTAGCCTGATCCATTCCGTTGCGCTTTTGCTCCGACACGAACTCCGACGCGGTATGACCCGGCACGGCAAACAGCAGCCCGCCTGACGTGACCGCGTCCGCAAGGATCACGCGAGTGAGTTCATCCACGTCAGACGAAAAATCGACGAACGGCTCCACGTAAGCTCGATTGCGCTTGCTGCCGGCGGGCACGAGACCACGGTCCGCATAGTCGCGGGTTCCTGTCAGGATGGGAATTGAGCGCGCCGCGAGGCGCAATCCCACTCCAGATCCCCGCACCATTTCCAGCGCATGCCCAAGCAGTCCAAAACCGGTCACATCAGTCGCGGCGTGCACATCGTAAGACCGACCGACTTCCGCGGCCGCGCGATTAAGCTGCGCCATATACTGGATGGCCTGCGCTTGCGATTCCTCACTGGCCGCCGCTTCCTTGATCGCTTTGGTGACAATGCCCATGCCGATTGGCTTCGTCAATACGAGAGCGTCGCCGGCTCTGGCCCCAGCGTTGGTCCAGATGTCGTCCGGGTGAATGATACCCGTCACCGCCAGACCAAACTTGGGATCCACATCGTCGATCGAGTGACCGCCAAGCAACGTGGCGCCAGCTTCCCGCACTGTCGCCGCCGCGCCTCTCAGAATGTCCGCCAGGATCTGTTTGTCCAGTTTGCTGATTGGGAATCCGACGATATTCAGAACCGTCAGCGGCTTTCCCCCCATGGCATAGATGTCGCTCAAGGCGTTCGCCGCCGCAATCCGGCCAAAGTCGTACGGATCATCGACAATCGGCGTAAAATAATCAATCGTCTGCACGAGCGCCAGGTCGGGGCCAAGGCGGTACACACCGGCGTCGTCTCCCGTCTCCAGCCCAACCAGCAAATCTGGATGCGGTTCATCCGCGGGGATGAACGATAGAACTTCCTGCAGGTCCGCCGGACCTATTTTACAGCCTCACCCAGATTTATCGGTGAGAGTCGTCAGCCTAATCGCTTTGCGCTGATCGAGCTGCGGCTCCCCGGATACCCTGGACAAGGGCTTCGTCTTCCCAGGGAAAGACCGTTCGGACATCGCAGATCACCTCCTCCCTGGCCACGCGCGCCACGATGGGCGGCGTTTCTTCCCGCAACGCGGCCACCAGCTTGTCCGGGCTCCCGGACATCGGGTACAGAGCCAGCGCGCTGGACGCCAACCGTTCGGTGGGAAGCGCGCCTCCCCCAACCTGCGCCGTCGTTTCAAGTACACGGCAGCGCACGTAACCGCCTGCGCAAAGTGTGATCTCCCTCGCCAACTGCTCAGTCCGGGCGCGCAAATCCGCCACGGGAATCGTGAGCATGCGCAGCGCCGGAATCTTCTCCAGGGCCTGCTCCCGATCGCGATACAGACGCAGTGTGGCCTCAAGGCCCGCGAGGGTCAATTTGTCCACGCGAAGCGCCCGCGCCAACTGATTTTTCTTCAAGCGCCCGATAAACTCCCGTTTGCCGCAGATGACGCCCGCCTGCGTGGCCCCGAGCAATTTGTCACCGGAAAACGTTACTACATCCACCCCCGCCTCGATACTGGCCCGGACGGTTGGCTCCTCGCCGATGCCTTGCTCCCGTAAATCAACCAGGCTTCCGCTCCCCAGGTCTTCGTAGAAGGGCACCCCAAATCTGCGGGCCAGATCCACCAAGGCCGTCAGCGGGGGGTGATAGGTAAACCCCACAATGCGAAAATTTGAGGCATGCACGCGCATTAGCAGATCCGCGCCCTCCGCCAGCGCCTGTTCATAATCGCGTTCATGCGTCTTGTTGGTCGTGCCCACCTCAACCAGTCGCGCCCCGCTCGCCCGCATCACTTCCGATATGCGAAATGATCCGCCGATCTCTACCAGCTCTCCGCGCGAAATCACCACGCGCCGCTCTTTGGCCAACTCATGCAAGACCAGCCAGACTGCGGCCGCATTGTTATTGACGACAAGCGCGGACTCTGCGCCTGTGAGTTCGCACAGGAGTCCCTCCACATGAGTATACCGTTCTCCGCGTTCGCCGGTTTCCAGATCGAACTCAAGATTGCTGTAGCCGCGCGCCACATCGGCCACCGCCGCAATCGCCTCTTCCGCCAGCGGGGCGCGTCCGAGATTCGTATGGAGCACGGTTCCCGTCGCATTGATCACATGGCGCACGCGCATGATCGTACGCTTCTTGAGGCGTTCCCCGGCGAGTTTTGTCACCGCGTCCTCCGACAAATCGGGCGACAGACCCTCCCGAACCTGGTCGCGCAACGCCTCGAGCGCTTCTTGCAGACTCGCCACGACATCAGGACGCGCATATCGCCCCAGCCATTCCCGCGCGTCTTCATGCTCCAAAAGTTTATGCACAGCCGGCAAATCGCGATAGCTCCCTGATTCCATCGCTGCACACACTCTCCATCTATTTGACCTATTACCGCGCCCGTCTTCCCTGTGGATCAGAAATAATGCAGCAGCGCCGCATGTGGTTCAATTATACCAAATTGCGCGTCCTCGAACTCGGACGGCGGTCCTGCCCCGGTTTGGTTTGTGGTATAGTCTGTCCTGGAGATCCCAAGCAGAATCTCAGGCAATGGAGGTTGAAACAGCATCGCAATAACCTGTGCTCATGTCATCCAAATATGGTATAATCGTATTGGGTGAAAGAGCCAATGGAAGAAAAGTATGTGAGTATCGGAAAGACCGCGAAGATGCTCGGTGTCAGTGTCGGCGCCCTGCGAAGCGGAGAAAAAAAGCTCGTTGAAGTCGTTCGATCCACATGACAAGACCCCGTGACGGGAGTGGGTTCGGAATGAAAACGACGTTTCAAGGCGTATTGCTTGAAGTTGGCGAGGAGATCACGCAACGCTTAGACCGCCTGATGAGGAAATACGGTTTTATGGTGCGCCACGCCTTTAAGCGGTTATTGGAGTCAGGCACAAAAGTGGGCGAATTGGAACGCATTCTGGCCGCGGAAACCGGATTGCCGCTTCGTTACGCAAAAGACGCCGTGGCCGAAGCCAAGCAACTGATCGCCAGCCAAAAGGCCCTCGTCAAGGAGCATTTGCAACTTTGGCAACGACGCGAGAAAAAGACGGCGGCGAGGATACACAAGATCGCGAAACAAAATCCAACCTCGCGCAAGTTGCCGGGACTCCGAAGCAAACTGGAGAAGCAGCAACTCAAGGCGGCGTTTTACCAACAACATGCAGAGCAAAGTACGTTTCCTCCGGTGATTTTCGGAAGCCGTGAACTGTATCTCTCGCAGTTCAAAGAGGGTGTCAATCAGGCAGCGTGGCGACAAGAGTGGGATGACGCCAGAAACGGTCGCCTGGTCGCAAGAGGAGATCGTACAAAGAAAGGAAACCCACTCCTTCGGATTCACGAACAAGACGGCGCGTGGTGGCTGGACATTTCGCTGGATCACGGTGAAGCACGCGGCAAAAGCGTTCGATACGACAAACTGACGGTTCCCCTGTATGTGCCGCGGAAAGTGTCGAAGACAACGGGGACTATTAACGGGCGGGATTACGTGGCGCTATTACGCCAGGCGATCGAACGCGGTGATCCGTACCAGGTGGAAATCCTGCGCAAGCGCGGGGTTTATCACGTTCATTTCACGGTCGAGGAAATGCCCGCCAAGCTGGTGACGTATCCGGTCAACGGATGGGTCGGGATGGATACGAACCCGACGCTCTTGGCCCTGTGTCACGTTCGAGCCGATGGGAACCCGCAAGCATTTCAGTGCTATCGAGAAGGACAACTATACGATGCGCGAAGTCAGCGGCGCGATTGGTTGACCGGGAATCTGGCTCGGCAAGTCGTCGGGTACGCGAAGGAACGCGGCGCGGGACTGGCCATGGAAGATCTGAGATTTGTAAAGGACAAGGATGTGAGCACGAAGTTTCGCCGGATCACCCATCAGTTTGTGTATCGCAAGGTATTGGTCGCAATGGAACGCGAAGCTAAGCGGGAAGGCGTGGAGGTTCGGAAAGTGCATCCCGCGTATACATCTGTGATTGGTCGATTGAAATACCAGCCACAATACGGCATCAGCGTGCACGAGTCGGCGGCGCTGGTGATTGCAAGGCGCGGCGGGTTAAAGATTCGGCGGGAAAACGTTCCAAAACCAATAAAGGATTGGTTGGTTGCCAAGCAAACGTTCAATGAGGCGACGTACCGAAAAACGGATTGGAGTATTTGGAATCAAGCAAAGAAACTGATTGAAAAAACCTTGCAGGGGAAGGGAGGTAGCCTGGTTTCGTGGTTGGATCAAGGCAAGGAACTGCTTCAAGGGTAACGAAAGGCTCCTGCCGTGTACACGTGGAGAAAGGCGCGGCGGGAAATCTGATCGGGACCGGGTAACACCCGGGAAGATGGAAACACGAATCAGACATAGGAAAAGGCAACTTTTCTGTTCTCTGGTCCGGCACATCTTCAGTGGTGCGAGAGCAGCCTCCAAGCGGATGAATCCTGCAAGACCGCGGGCTCGAAAGAGTCGGGAAAGCCTACTGGAGATTTTAGCAGGTTTTTCGAACCAGGTGTTCACGATGCTCCTTGAGCAGTCGCAAATGTGGCATGAACGAGCGCAGGATGTGATTATCGGCGGCGTAAACAGCCCTTCGCGATCCTTCAAGGCGGTTGGCGGCGGTACGCCTGTCACCATGGCGCGGGCAGAAGGCGCCTACCTGTACGATGTGGACGGCAATCGCTATATCGACTATCTGGCCGCTTACGGGCCCATCATCCTTGGGCACGCTCATCCGCACATCGTGCAGACCGTCACGGCCGCCATGGCCGAGGGCAGTTTGCTCGGAACGCCGACCAGGTGGGAAACGCTATTTGCGCTTCGGCTGCGCGAAGCCATACCCGAACTCGAACGCATCCGATTCGTCAACTCAGGAACAGAGGCCATGATGTCCGTGATTCGTGTCGCGCGGGCGTACACAAAACGTTCCAAGATTCTCAAATTTGCGGGCTGCTACCACGGACACGCCGATCTTGTGCTCGTTGCGGCAGGTTCGGGTCCCTCATCCCTCGGCGTTCCGGACAGCGCGGGCGTGCCTGCATCGATCGCGGGGGAAGTCGTCACAGTGCCCTTCAATGATCCTGCGGCTCTGGAACTGGCGTTTGCCGCCCACGGCGACCAGTTCGCCTGCGTCCTGATCGAGCCTGTCGTCGGCAACTTTGGCATCGTGGAGCCTGCGCCGGGGTTTCTGGAAGCCGTTCGCTCGCAGGTGGACGCCCACGGCGCGCTCCTCATCTATGATGAAGTCATCACCGCGTTTCGCTTTCGCTTTGGCGCCGTGAAATACAACGCCGTGCGGCCCGATCTCATGGCTCTCGGCAAGATCATCGGAGGCGGGCTGCCAATCGGCGCATACGGAGGCGCGCAAGCCATCATGGAGCAGGTGTCTCCACTCGGCCCCGCCTATCAGGCGGGTACGATGGCCGGAAACCCCGCCTCCATTCGCGCGGGCATGGCCTGCCTCGACATCCTCGAACAACCGGGAGTGTACGAGCGCCTTGCCGAGAAAGCGCAACGGCTGGAGACTGGAATCCATGCCTCAGCGCGGCAATACGGAATTCCCCATAGCATAAATCGGTTTGGCGGCGCTTTGACGGTGTTTTTTGGCGATCATCCGGTGCGCAGTTACGAAGACGCCAAGCGGACGGACAGCGGCCGTTTCGCGGCCTTCTTCCATGCCATGCTGCGGCGCGGCGTATGCCTGGCTCCATCCAAGTATGAAGCGTGGTTTACGACACTGGCGCACGAGGACGCGGACATTGACTTCACACTGGAGGCCGTCCACGAAAGCATGCGCGAACTGAGAGACATCTGCTGACCACCGGGGCGCCCGCTGACTGGCCGAGACGCTGCCGACTGGCCGAGGCTCCTCCGACTGGCCGAGGTTCCCCCGACTGGCCGGGGGAACCCGCTCGCCGCGAGGCGCCACTGACTGAAGCGTTTCTGGCCGGGTTGGCGCACCGCTGAACCGGAGTGCCAACCCGCCACTTGCAACTTGACGCCCTCCTGCGCCCATCACCCTGCTGACTTGGCGACTCCCTGCACTTGCCGACTGCCCGGGCTTCGGCGTCACCCGACAACCGTCCGCGGCACACAGACGCGACAGGGAACCGCCTTTTACTCTGGCGATCCCCTGTCGCATGTCGCATGTCACCGCGTCTGTCACTGTACCCGTCAGTTGAACAGATCCGCAAGCTTCGCATTCAGTTGCGCCTTCGGCATGTAGCCGACGATCTGCCTGACCACGGCGCCACGCTTGAACACAAGCAGAGTTGGAATGCTCATGATCCCGTACTGGCTTGCCGTTTGCGGGTTATCATCCACATTCAGTTTACCGGCTTTGAGTTTTCCCTTCAAATCACCCGCCAACTCTTCGACAACGGGTGACAGCATCTTGCACGGTCCACACCAGGCAGCCCAAAAATCGATCAGAACCGGCTGATCGCCTTGGACAAATGAAGGAAACGACTGATCTGTGACTTCTTGTACATTGGCCACCCAAGAGCACCTCCAGAAAATTAAACAGCAATCACATCGACGATTTCAGGTACGGATTCTTTGATGGCCCGCTCAAGGCCCATCTTAAGTGTCATGGTCGACATCGGACAGCCGTTGCAGGCCCCGCTCAAATGCACAGTAACTATGCCGCCGAGGACGCTCACCAATTCGACGTCCCCGCCGTCTGACTGCAGGGCGGGACGCAGGCGATCGATCACTTCTTCCACCTGTTCAAACATCCACTCGCACTCCTCTCCGCCTCTCACTCATAGTATAACAAGGACGTCAAACCGGAGGCGCATAAGATTCGGCCAGACCTGCGCATAACACCTGCGTGCGTCCCGATCCGCGATTCTACTGTATGCCGTCCAGAACCGCCAGAATATCTCCATGTGTCTTTTCTCCATCAAGAGGTAGTTCAAAAAGGGGTCAGAACTCCCCGGCGCATTGCCGCGTCAGCGCCAAGAATGCTCCCTCACGTACCAAAAACGTACGCTCGGTCCGCATTCTTGGCTCGCTTCCTTG
>JAJYTO010000086.1:322-14577 GCA_021793015.1 Bacillota bacterium | reverse complement strand
GGCTCAAGACGGTGTTTTTGCACAAAGCGGTGCAACGATCTCTGCATGCCGGTGTGATTGGCGGAGAGATTTTGGCCCAGCGCGCTCACCATGTACAGGACGCTGGCAAATGGAACGCGAAACAGAGAGCGCACGGCAGACGCACGGAGAAGAAAGTCCCAGTCCCAATAGTCGCGCATGTTTTCGTCAAAAAGACCAATGTCGTCGTGGAGCGTCCGGTCATAGAGAACGCCCGAGGGAATGACGGTGTTCCAGCGGCGCAGCAGTCCGGGATCAAAGTCGAACGCAAAGGCGGCTCTCGCCATGGGCACACGCTGTCCCTTGGCATGGTTGTAACTGACAATTTCAACATCGGAGTACAGGAACTGACCCGCGCGTTCCCGCCACATTTGCGCCATTCTTTGAATATGCCCAGGCAAGAGCAGATCATCGTCATCGCACAGCATGACAAGGTCTCCCTGGGCGTGGCTCAGACCTTCGTTTCGAGCGCGCACATGGCCCCGGTTACTGCCGAGACTCACAAGTTGCACCGGCATCTGGTTTGCCGCGAGCCTGACCGCCGCAGAAACGTCGCTGCCCGCATCGTTGACGACAATCACTTCTTTGTTCTGATAAGGGTCGGCAGCGATGGCGCGCAAACACTCCGCCAGCATACGGGGGCGGTTGTACGTCGGTATGATGATGGATATGGTTGGGTTTTTCACAGCGCCAATCAGATCGTTCCCCCATTTGTGCTTGCGCACAGCTTATACCGATATAGACAGGATTATTGTGGCACAGTTACGAGGGAAATGCTAGTTTTTAGTTCGCTGTTTGTGGTTGAGGCGCTACCGTGACCGCCTGTCGGCCCAGATCAATCCAGCTTGTCCGGAAAGCTGACTGGGATACCTGGTTCAGTTCGCCCGTCAGGGGATCGTTCACGTACACATCCGTGTTGTCATAGCCGACCAAGAGCACGGCGTGTTCAGTCATTGTCGCTCGCACCGGTCCGGTGGGGCTCTGCCATGTGATCCAGTCGCTCACCGGCTGGAAGTTGATGGTCGTCCACACGATCACGGGGCGGCCCGACGCAACCGTTGCGAGGATGGTCGCGAGGCTCGATCCTGTCAGATCGAGCGCCTGACCCGGAAGATAGCGGTTCAGGAGCGCGGCGATCGGACCGTGATACACGCCGTAGCCCGGCTCCCTGCCGGAGATGCTCCCCACAAAGCCCGTGTTCGGGTTGCCCCAACTGATGATGTCGCCGTCGGCGCTCGTGACAAGCGGTGTCGGGTCGCGATTGATTTGCTTCGCAAGCGTGAGATTGGTGACGTTGATGTGTTCAAACTGAAGGAGCATGGCGAGACTGGTCACTTCGCAGCCGTTGTAAAGGGCGGGCAACTGACTGATCAGGGGAGCCTGGATGAGCGCCTTAGCCGGCAGAACCGCCGTCTTCATGGCGGATTGCGGTCCCCGGATGGTGGCCGGAAACGGCGCGCGCCGATCGGGGTTGCGGCGCGCGGCGCGCGCGGCGGCTTCCTGGGCGGTGTGTCGATCGAACAACAACGAGATGCCATGCGAAGAAACCGGCCAGAGCGCAATGAGGAGAACGGTGACAATGCCGGACATTATTTGAACGCGCATAAAATGGCGAAGCCAATGTTTCATAAAATTGGGCGGATGCTGTAAAACGCCATCCCCGGTTTCCCCCTGTGACTGATCGAACTGCGGCGGCGCGCAAGTGAGATTTTGCTTTGCGAAACTCAGGCATGGATGTCTATCGCGAAAATAAGCTTGTCCATGCTGGCGCCGTCTTTGTCTGTATGCTGCTATGAGTTTAGCATCGCTGTCGGCAATGTTCAAGATGAGACGAGGCAGAAGGAACTGGGTTTCAGGAGACGGAAAACAGGCCAATTCGGACCCTTAGGCGGTGTCGCCCAACACTTGCGCCGGCGCCTGTCCGATCAATTTCCTGCGTTCCTGTACCAGCCTCGCAGTCACTTCTCCATCCGCCGCGTTGGCGGGCGTCACCGCCACTGCCGTGACCAAGTGGGGCGCATTCGATGCGCCCTGGAATGCTCCCTCACGTACCGGGAACGTACGCTCGGTCCGCATTCTTGGCTCGCTTCCTTGCACTGCGCGGGGCTTACCTGACCCCTTAGGCTTATATTACCGTTCCTTACTGTAATACTGCGCCTGTGCGTTCCACAACGCATAGTATTTGCCGTTATCGTCCTGAATCAGTTCGTCGTGGTTTCCGAATTGCACCATTTCCCCTTTGTCAAACACGGCGATTTTGTCGCAGAAACGGCAGGAGGACAAACGATGAGAGATGTAAATCGCTGTCTTTGTGCCGACTATCTCGTTGAATTTGGAGTAGATATCAAATTCTGCTATCGGATCAAGGGCGGCGGTCGGCTCGTCGAGTACGATAAATGGGGCGTCCTTGTATAATGCTCGGGCAAGGGCGATTTTTTGTGCTTCGCCACCGGAAATATCGATTCCGCCTTCATCCACCTTATAAAGGGGCGTGTCGATCCCTTTCGGCATTTGCCGGACACGCTTTGCCGCATCCGCCTCGTCGAGGCATTGCATCGCCCGCTGTCGGTCATATTCCACCGTGGCGGCAACATTTTGTCCGACGGAAAAAGCAAAGAGTTGGAAATCTTGAAACACGACAGAGAATAAGCTCAGATATTCTTGGTAATCGTATTTTTGAATATTGATGCCATTGAGAAGAATTTCGCCCTCCTGTGGATCGTACAAACGGCAGAGCAATTTGATGAATGTGGTCTTGCCGCTTCCGTTCATGCCCACCACAGCCAGTCGTTCGCCTATATTCAGTCCGATTGAAAGATCCCTCAACGCATAACTATCTGTGCCGGGGTACTGAAACGACACATTTCTAAACTCAACCTCGTATTCATTGTCGCTGCGCTTTTCTACCGGCAACGTGCCCTTGTATTTTTGGTTAGGAGTATCCAGAAAATCGAGAAACAGCCTAACATAGTCGGTGTTCATCCAGGTATCCGCAGCCGAGGTAATCAGTTCGGAAAGACCTGACATGAATTGACTGATGGCGCCCACGTATTTAACAAAGGAACCGATACTAAATATACCTATCAGGGCTTTTAACCCTACAAACAAGTAGACCATTCCGCCAAGAAGTGCTGAAAATGCCCCATTTGCTCCTAGAAACCGCCCCTTCATTTTCCCCTGGTCTTGGAAAAACTCCTTGACTCTTTCACCGAAGTCCTGAAACTGCTGTGTAAGGAGATCTTGCATATGATAGATGCGAGCGTCTTTTCCAAAATTGGCATCGGAGATTAACCCACCGTAGAAAAGGAATTTGCGGTAAAGGGGCACAGTGTGATCCATACTCTCAAACATTGTCTTACTGAATTTTGCATTAGATACAACTGAGAAAACGGAAGACAGTATAATGAGCGCCAAAAGTATGCCTGAAAGCCACGGTGAAGCAATGAAAATGTGGCTTTTGTTTCGCACATGGGAGGGCATAAAGAGAGGAAAGGCCAGCAATACAGAAAAGGTGATTGTGGATAGACTTGTCATAAACCAACCCAAAAGCAGCGGTATCCTGAAAATTCCGTTCTCGCCCAAATTGCGCGCTTCATCAATTTTCTGTTTAAGCAAGTGAAGTTCAGGTCTTTCAAGATTTTCATAATCAGTATTCAAAATCGTATGGCTAATCTCGATTCTTGCCTGATTATACAGGCGATAACTAAAAACTCTTTGCAAACGATTCGGCCCTTCGATATCAGGAAAACGAGGAGATTGAGCCCGATTGTGATGCTAACATAAAACGCTAGCCGTGGAACAGACTTTGCGCCCAGCAATTCGTCAATGATCAACGCGGTTGTCACAATATTTATAAACGGAGAAAACGAAGTCAACACAGCTAAACCAAGGGTAACGGGAATGATGTGCGGCTCCAAGCGATGAACGACTTTTATGCCTCGCCAGTTGATCTGCAACTTATTTATGAAGGAGTTTGCGTTCTTATCTATTTTCACTTAGAACACCTTCCCATTCCATTTCCTCCACATGATCCTGATAGTAATGACTCTGGATTCTGAACATTTCAGCATATCGTTTATTTTGCGTCATGAGTTCTTCGTGTGTCCCACATTCCGCGATTTTCCCATTTGAAAGAAAAACGATCCGGTCGCAGAAGCGCGTGCTGGAAAGTCGATGTGAAATGAAAACGGATGTTCTTCCGGCTGTAAGTTCGCTATACCGTACATACAGTTCGTTTTCCGAAATCGGATCCAACGCAGCGGTGGGTTCGTCCAGAATCAATATCGGCGTATCTTTGTAAAGAGCGCGCGCCAGCACAAGTTTTTGTAACTCGCCGCCAGACAACTGGACCGCATCCTCGTTGACTTCCTTAACCAAGGGTGTCTCGATCCCCTTGGGCAGACCGTTCACCTTCTCCTCAAGTCCTGCGAGTTTGAGACACTGTAAGACTTTTTCGGTCACGATCGGACCGTCGGCTTCCGTTGCGACATTCCGTGCAATGGAAACGGGGAGCATGTGGATGTCCTGGAACACGGCGCTGAAAAGCCGGTAATATTCGTCGCGATTGTAGTCGAGCATATCTTTGCCGTTTGCCAAAATTCGTCCGGAAGTAGGGTGATAGAGTCCACATAAGAGTTTGACCAACGTGGTCTTGCCCGCACCATTAACTCCCACCAGCGCAATCTTTTCTCCGCGCCGGATTTTCAGGCTGAAGTCGTCCACCACCCTTTTGGCGCTCCCGGGGTATTGGAATGAAATATGCTCGAACTCCACCTCGCAAGGCCAGTCCCCCATTGCAGGCAAAGAGACTCCCTTGCCGCGGTTAAATCGGTCCCGAAGGTCAAGATAGTCCCGAACATTGCAGATATCCAGACTCATGTGATTCAGTTGTGTAAGCTCATCCGTGATGCCGGTCAACCATGTCGAAAATCCGGCCACCGTTCCAAAATAGAGGGTAAAGTCGGCAACGGAAATCGAGCCGGTCAACGTGAGATAAACCAAGTAGGCATAGGCGGCACCGTCGCGAACCAAAATCAGTAATCCGTCCACAGTATTCGCAAGATAGTTGCGTCTTTCCACACGTTTAAGCCACACGGTTCGGTCATTCAACAGAGTTTCAAATAGTCTTCCAAACCAGCCGCTCATATTGTACAACCGAATGTCTTTGCCAGCTGCGAAATCTGCGCATCGATCTATCAGATACCATAACTTCCTATCGATCAAAGTCCAGTTGTCCTTGTTATTATGTTCGTACTGCTGGACGCGTCGAGTCACAAAAAAGCTGAGGACGGCGGTCGCAAGGAGAAATACAATGATCAGTGGATTTAACGCGGCCAAAATGCCCCCGTATAAAACAAACCCGAAAATATCGGCTGCGAATAGAATCAGGGGGATTAAAACAGCCTCCGTACCTTTATTAGCATCAGAAGTGGCTTCAAACGCCTTTTGCTGTTTTTTTTGCCCTTCTGGGTTTTCCAAGTTCTCATAATCGGTGTTCAGCGTCTTTTGGCTAATCAAACTCACGTAATGTGCTCGATTGGAGACGACTTCAATTGAAATTCTTCCGTTGAAGTATTGATTCAGAAAACTGCAAACGATCATGCCCAAAGAGACCAAACCAACTACCTCAACGAGTCTGCCGGGACCTACTTTCGCTGTTAGACAGTCGAGAACCAGCTTGGGCATCAGAATGGCCAGCAACGGGAGAACAACCAGCAAAGGTACGCGGGCAGTGGCCATGAGGAAAAGCTTTCTCTCGAAGATCCACAGATTTTTCAGGACGTAATTGATATTTTGCCACATGGAGTATGACGGCTGTGTTCTCTTGCTCTTTTGTTCCACTCGTCTCACCTCCATGCTTGCTACCCGGAAAATACGAGATCGCTTGTGCCATCGCATGATCGTCTTCCTCATCAACTCGGATTTTCATGTTTTGCTGGTGATCGGAAGAAGACGATCATGCGGGTCTAACTTACTACAGTTCGCTTGAAGAGACAGAAATCGTGCACGAATGGTATCCATCCATGCACGAATGGTCATTTCTTATAGCGGCAGCATGATCTCGGTGGCGAACACGCCGGGTTCGTTCTGACGGTTTAGATATCCTCCATGTTTGTTCACAAGCGCGTCGATGCGACTGAGACCGAATCCGTGGCCGCTTCCCTTGGTGGATAGATACTCGCTGTGTCCCATTTTTCTTGGCTTGCCCGTAGAATTGGCAACGGATATGTAAAGCTGCTCCTTTAGCGCACCAATGTAAATCCTTATGAATCGCCCTTCGGCGTCAGGAACCTTTTCGCAGCTTTCCAGTGAGTTATCCAGCAGATTTCCAATGATGACGCACAGATCGACTTCGTTTACCGTGAGCTTGGCTGGAACCTGCGCTTTGGCATTTACTCGGATTTTTCTACTGGCGATCAACGAGAGCTTGCTGTTTAAAATCGCATCCAGTCTGATGTTCCCTGTTTTAATCACAGTGTCAATCATTTGCAGGTCATTATCCAACATATCCAGGTAGTCATTCATCTCGTTAAGCTGGTTCAGCGCCAAATGCGCTTTCATGGTTTGAATATGATTGTGATAGTCGTGCCGCCAGCCGCGCATTATTTGGTAGATATTCTGAACCTCGTCATAATGTTTGGACAAAAGATCTTTTTGATATCCTGCAATTCGTTTGTCAGCAAGACGTGAAATGCCACGACGAATCAACAGATAGACTGCGCCAGTCATCAGGGCAACCGATAATGCAATAATCAACCACGGATATCCCATCTAGCTTTCACTCCTGTGGAAATTGATAAAGGCCTTATTGGCGTCATTATATCGACGTCTGCTGATGGGGATTTGCATATTATTATCCAGCGTAATATTGGTTTTCCCGATTTTGCGGACGTATTTCATTCCCACAATATAGGAGCGATGCGAACGAAAGAACAAAGAACCATCAAGTTTTTTCTCGAGATCTCCAATGCTTGTGTTGGCTTCATAGCGTTGATCTACCGTGGCAATGACCACCAAATGGGCAAACGCTTCGACATAGATGATCTCTTCCTGATGAATCCGAAGGTTTTCGTTGCCACGCTCAAGCAATATAGTTCGGGTGTCCGCTTTCGCCCTTCTGCAGGCCTTATCCAGACAGGCAAAGAGCTTATCCTCTTTTACTGGTTTTATAAGATAGTGCAGCGCCGAAACCTCGTAACCCTCGTGCATGTAGTCCGAAAATCCTGTGACAAAAATGATTTCAATCATATCGTCTCTTTGGCGTATCGTTTTGGCCAGTTCCACACCGGTCTGGCCAGGCATTTGGATGTCCAGCAGCAGCACATCGAAACTTTTGTCTTCACTCCACGCGAATAGAAACGCATTGGCGTTACCAAACGTCTCTATAACCACATGCCTGTTATTTTGGTTTGCCCATTTCCTTACCAGAGAAGAAAGAAATCTTGTTTGTACCAATTCATCATCGCAAATTGCGACTTTCATGCTCATATCGCCTCAACTCTGTGAGTCTACTCGTCCTTTTCACTCCCAGTTGGATTAATCACTTTGGGTGAACCTACCTCTGTTCCCTTTGCGTGGGGGTTCCCCGTGTTGAGCGTCTCCCGCCGGCCGACATTTTAGCTGTCTACATTGTACCATTTCGTCCGCCTTAGACTCAGGAGCCGCCCTGCGCCTTCTGCTGCACATAGTTCACGATGCAGCGAATCCAAGCGCCGGCAATGAAGAACCTCCGTCTTTCAACAGAGTATAGCGCCGATCGGTGTCTATTTCGCAATCCGAGAAGTTAGTGGACGCCCTGAGGGAGTGCGGTGGAGGTGTAGAGTTTACCGTATATCCGGAGGTTTTCTGCCGCTCTCATAGAGGACAGTACCAATGTCCGCCATCGTCCATCACGTCATGGCAGTCGACTCTCCTGCGATTATAAGAGAATTGCTGTTGTATCACACTCGATCGCTCGAAAGCGACGAAAGAAGACTCCCTTTCGGCGACAATTCCTTAGTATCGCATAAGCCTCCGTATGCGCAATAACTTCACTCTCTAAAGTGACACGTCAGGGGGTTCTTTTGCTCTCGAATCACGCTACCGTGATGGGATTTGATGCTAGGAAGTGAAGGATCGAATCATTCGCAAGGATGGGATTTTCTCTTAATACATGCGGTCCATGACCACTCCCCTGCACGATAAGATAGCGAGATCCCCTTACGATGGAGCTTAACGCCACGACTCTTTCTTCACCGGCGAATGGGTCATGTTCTCCTGTGATGAAGAACGAGGGGCAGTTAATACTTTCCAGCTGACCTCGTGTTAACTTCGGGTATTCACGCCAGTCGATCGCGCTTTGCCTTACATGCTCTTGCCAGTTTCCTCTATGAGCTTCTTGATGGCGTTGGATCAGTTGATTGATGAACTCCTGTTGTCCACGTTGAATCAGCGATTCCACTTCATAATCCTCAACACCGGTTGAGACGCAAACACCGCCAGTACCAATCGTCGTAAGGGTTGCTATTCTTCCGGGATTGTTTACCGCTACATACAGTCCCACGTTAGCGCCAAGGCTATAGCCAATAAAATGTGCTTTCTCTATGTTCAACTGGTTCATAAATTCAACGATGTCATCCGCGATTTGTGATGTATTCCATGCCAAGCTCTCGCACTTGGTTCTTCCGTGTCCCCTAAAGTCGGGGAAATAGCAGGTGAATTGCTTCTGGAAATCCAGTATCTGACTTGCAAAAGCCAGTATGCCTCGTGAATAACCACTGTGCAAAAACACCACAGGTTCACCGACACCCATTTGTTCGTAAAACATTTCCAAGTCCTTCACCTTTATGTAGGGCAATTTTTGTACACCTCACACGATTGGTCGTCGCCACACTCATTAAGACATAGCGTTCTGGGTCTACCACTGTAGTTGCCCTTTCCTCATTTTCGCAATGTAAACGATTTGTCCAGTGTGACCAGCCAAATGTCTGAATTGATGTAGCAACATTTCAAGGATGGTAGCTTCATTGTCGACACCACTGTTCGTCAACGTAGGCAAATTCAAATAAGGTTGTTCCAATAATTTCTCCGGATTTTCTTTGGCGTTCTCAAGAACCTGAATGATGCGGTCATACGAATTTGCTATTAATTCCATTGCTTGTTCTTTGGACATTTGGAGACCCCGTTCGAATTCCTTATCCCTATCTCTTGTATCTGGAACGCCAAAGAAAACGGTTTCAAATCGTTGGTGTACAGTTCCCCAAATATGTGCCACCAAATTAGCTATGCTGTTACTTTCTGGAGCTGGCGGCCATACGATGTCTTCATCGGATAACTGGGCTGATTACTTGTATTGTGCCTATTTGATCCGCTCGATATTTCTTTAATAGAAAGTCAATCAATATAGTCGAGCTATCCATAACGGCTTCACGCCCCAACATTTTTACTACCATAATATCAAACGTCTGAGCATGTGGGGGGGTACTGTTTCAAATCCTACCGGAAAGTTGCATTGACATGCTATTGGAATGCTCCCGATAGCTATGTAATGACAGGGTAGCTCCGCCGAATTTTTATGCAACCGTCATTCGGCTCTGTTCCTGCAGATACGCAGCCCGTTAACGCAATAAATCGATTCGATAACCCAATATGTTCAGACACGCTTTGTAATCATGTCAATCTTAATTACTAGAAAAACAAATTCAAATCTCTCCCCAAAATAATTCAGTTTCATAGTTGAAAGTTACTCTACCGTTACGCTCATGTTGATTAAATAGCTCCCGAAGCTCTTTTGCCATAGGTTCGTAATTAGGATGACCAGGTTCAGGAGTATAGGAAGAGGACATCAATCGTCCATGTAGCCCTTCAAAATCGAAGAATTGTTGCATTGTAAAACAAGTCTTCTCCATTCTGTTTTCTTTGAAGAATGATTGCAGTTCGTCGTGAGAAATGTTTTTATGGTTAACCTTTGCGTAGTCAATTCCGAACTTATCGAGTAACTGTTCAATCCCCTCTAAGAAAGGCGTTCCCTGCGTGAGACGTGAATTCCAGACTAAAACGAGCTTCCCTCTCGGTTTCAGAATTCGTTGGAATTCCAATTTGGATGCAGAACGATCAAACCAGTGAAACGCCTGAGCGCACACGATAAAGTCCAGCGATTGGTCGGGCAGACCAGTTGACTCTGCTGACCCTGCCACAGCACGGAAATTGGGTGCATGTACCATTAACCGTTCAGATGCTTCCCGCATCTCTTGATTTGGCTCAACCGCAACGACATTAGTGCCTCTGTCAACGAGTAACTTAGAAAATATCCCAGTCCCCGCACCAATATCCGCTACCTTTGATGTCCGACCCACATTCATAATATCGTACAAATAGTCTATAGCTTCTGTGGGATATGTCGGACGATATTTCACATAGTCATCAACCCTGCTTGAAAACAACTTTTTACTGTCCATCGCAACCACGCTCCTACATTAAACATTTCCTTTTGTTCATGGGCCGACATCCTTCTAAGTACATTCCTGCCCGAGAGTCCAGGAAGGAAGAGAGGGAGGGAGTTCGACGTTGTATGTTTATTTAAACATAATCGCAGGTCAAATCCTGAGTTGGGATTCAAGCACAGTGGTACTGTGATTTCAGTGCTCAAGATGCTGAATTACTTTTGATAAATCTCCATTGCATCTAGGTCGATAACAAACCGTCCCGCCGTAAGAATGTCCGCTCCCAACAGACCGTTGACTCCGAAGTGGGAATCAAAGTTAGCAAAATCCAATTTGACTTCGGACAGTGTAAACGTTCCATACTCGATTGACTCAATCTTTTTACGGATAGACCGTTCGACACCACCAATGCCATGCATGACAACAATTTCATCATTAACATCGCCATAAATTCCAATATCATCAACCAATTCCATTGATATCACTGAGTGACTTGCGCCGGTATCAAGCACTAAATGGTCGATCAGTTTGCTTTGTCCTCGGAATGTCACCATCATTGAGACAAATAGAAGGCCATCAATTGGTGCGATCTTCAACTGGTGACCTCCTAAATCCCACGCGAGAAACAATCTCCATAACCATTTCTGGTCTACCCGTATGATAGACAAAGTTTTCATGTTTGGCCTTTAGAAGTTCTCTAGTAGCCTCATGCGGATCTGGTATGGGACGAATAACCGCCATTTCATCTACATACAACTTGCTGCCATCCTGGTGCGATTTTAATGCCTGCACCAGCACAAACTGATCCGGAAATAGCTCGCGAACCTCCGACCACAACATGGATTATCACCGTCCGTCTCATTAGTCACCTGTATCATACCATTTTGTGAACTGAGATAGGGTGTCTTCTGCAGAATAGGCCCGGGCCGACCCACCCCCATTAAGGGGCAGTTTGACGCCCGAGCCCTTCCCCGAACCGGACTTGCGTCTTTCGACGCATCCGGCTCTCCATCTGAAGTAGTCTTAGGTTGCACGTGGTTCGGACTGACCCGTAGCCTTCTTGTTGCCCCGCCTTTGTTTTCGCCCGTAGCATGGAAGGCATAGGGCGACGAGATTGTCTGGTATGAATTCCATTTGTACCCGCATGGCTCCTGCAACTCCGGACCAGTAATCAACGTGCGTGTTCCGGCCAGTGAGTTTGCAGGCGCATTTCGCACACCGTGCATCCTGTCGTGTCAACACATATTTGCGGTAAAATGCCCAATTTTCCGGCAATCCGTATAGCCGCTCAATGTATCTGGCACGTTGAACTCTCATCGTTTCTTGAAGTTTGCGGTTCCCGTCAAGCCATTCGCGGTCTTCTGGCACATAGGGATTTTTCTGTGAGCATTTGTCTGGATACTCGATCTTGTAGAATCCAAACTTATCGAGCATGTGCACATTGCCATCGTTATCCTTTAATCCGAAGTTCTTCGCCGTGGACTTCCGGTGGTATGGGAGGTTGACGGCTTCATTGTAGCGATGCTGGTATCGCCTCGCCACGACGCCTGGGGGCTCTCTCGTTCTTTGTTTAAGCCTGTGAAACACCAACCACCATACATAATAATCAAGGGTGAGGAAGGTATCCTTCGCGTTCCCTCTTCGGAAGTATTCAGCGAAGCCTCGAATCTTTCGGTTCAATGTGGCGACGGCTGCCGCGCCCGGTGCCATCCAGAATGCTCGTGAATCCTTGGCCATGGTACTCCTAAAGCGTTGGATCGCTTTACGACTCGGCTTCGCAAGAACCCGTTCTTTCCCTTGCCGCTTCCATCGTCGGATGTTGAAACCAAGGAAGTCAAATCCCTTGTCCGCGTGCGTCACCAGTGTCTTTTCTGCCGACAGCTGAAGTTTCAGCGTGTTGCTCAGGAACTCCGCGATTTCCGCTTTGAGCGTCTCGGCATGTTCCTTACTTCTGCAGAGGATCACTGCGTCATCGGCGTATCTCACGATGTAGCAGGGGATAGCGGCCTTTCTTCGCTCCCGAGGTGACAGGGATTCGTACTTAGACGCGATGAATTCATCCAGTTCACTCAGATAAATGTTTCCAAGTATTGGACTAGCGACTCCACCCTGCGGTGTGCCGAGCTCCGTATCCTCGAATTCTCCCTCGTAGACAAGCCCTGCTTTTAACATATTGCAGATAACCCTTATCAATCGGCGGTCATGAATGTTCCGCCGCAGGATATCCAGCAGGATTTCATGGTCTACGTTATCAAAGAATCCCTTGATGTCAAGCTCGACCACCCAGCAGTAGCGGTGTCTTCCAATCAGGAAACGGATGCGCTCAATGGCGTGATGCGTGCAGCGATACGGCCGGAATCCATAGCTGTGCGGGTGCTGTTTCCCTTCGTAGATGGGCTCCAGAATGCTACGTACCGCATCCTGTGCCACGCGATCGACGATAGTGGGAATTCCGAGCGGCCTTTTTTCATGTGGCTTATGGTTCTTCGGGATGAAAATCCTCCGCACGGGACTCGATGAGTACAGACGGAGTGCTTGTTTCACCTCTTCCCGAAGCTTTTGCCTGGCCTCTGGTGTGGCATAGTCTTTCTTCGTCTTGTCGTCTACGCCGGGTGTGTGAGCACCCTTGTTTCGCAATACCTTCTCAATAGAGAGGTCAATCCAGACATTCCATCTCAGCAGATGATGCAATCTCGAAAATGGTCGTTGTTCCTTTGACCTTCGTGCAAGGCGCGCTTGTGTTTCGAATCTCTTTGCCTCCAAGGTGGAGGATTGAGTGACGGTAGATATCGCAATCACTCCCTTATGGGGAGCCCTACTTTACTCACGCGCACCTACTTCAAACTGGAACCCTTCGCCATGTGACGGGCATTATCCATCTCGGACTACTACGGTTCCTCCGCCCCGACGCATTCACTTCAACGTAGCTGTCCATCCCAAACGGGACGAGTGCGGCGGTTCCCATGTTCACTGTGTATTGTCTCGCTACCTTAGGTCGCCACTATACGCGGGGAAGATTCAGGGAGTTGAACCTCTGTACTGTCCTGACCACCGGATAATCCGGGTCATGACGCCAAGCGACAAGGCGCCATGCTCATTCCACCCACCCGTGTCATCCGACGATTTCGGGTGTTGCAGTTGACCACGCTTCAGACATGGCTTTGCTTTCGCTGACCATAGTAGGTCGTAGAGGCTAGCCCCGCATCTTGGGAAGTCGGTTCCCCCTCACGGGTACATTGTTAGATGGGCTTCAGACCCTGGGTTTGCTCCGACCCAACGCATGCCATCCTAGCCTTGGCGAGATGAGGTACTCGCCAACCACGTATCCGTGGCTTCAATAAACAGCGCCTCATGGCGCAGGTCGCATAACTGCCCGTTAATCCCACAAGAATAGGCAGTCTACACTACATAGTCATGCAGAGTACATGAATAAAAGCAAATCATCTGCAACGTTAGAAATGCATCCCCATCCGAAAATTGCTACATCGAAGCATTCATGGGCGTCTTCTAAGCTGGAGCGATACGAGCGGTAAATTTCTGCCTCTTGTCCACCGACTGACGACCTCCCGTGTTTGACGGCTGCCGTGTTATCCTTCATCACACCGACATTATACCAGTGATACAATGATCCCAGACCCCGCCAATCGTACCGTTGGCAGACTGCCCATGTGGAAAACGGCGGCATCGACGGTGACTGCGGGAACGCCGCTTCGCAAGATCATTCATGAGGAGGAATTGTCGCACGCCTGGCCTCAACCCCGCGCCGACGCAGGCGTATGCGCGTGAACCCAGGCCGTGATCATCGCAATCACCTCC
>JAJYTO010000086.1:0-312 GCA_021793015.1 Bacillota bacterium | reverse complement strand
AACAGGTGATCCAGCGACGGAAAGAGGTGAAACGTCGCGCGCCTGTGGTGAGCCAGCGCCGTCTGCCACATGCGGAGATCGGTCGGCGGCACCTGGTAATCGCTCCCTCCCTGAAGGAGGAGCATGGGCATGTGAAGAGTGGCGGCCGTCCGCGGCGCCGAGTAGTGCTGGTAAAACTGCCAGTAGCCAGCGGGCAGACCGAATGGAAGGGCCGCATTCGGGGTCTTCGCTGTAAGTGTGGGGTTCAGCGCCCGCTGCACCTGGTCGGCCAACTGGCGCAGTTGTTGTTTCTCACCGGGCGTCAGGGGCCCG
>JAJYTO010000085.1:13574-15005 GCA_021793015.1 Bacillota bacterium | reverse complement strand
GGCTCTTGCCCGCGGCCTGCTCTCCGAGGCTGTTGCGGTCGCTCGCGCCGCAGGGGCCAACATCGGGTCCGACGACGTGCAGGCGACTCTCGATCTGTACACCCGCTTCAGCGAAGACGGAGGGACCTCCATGCTTTACGACCGTCTTGCGGGCCGACCCCTCGAACACGAGCACATTACAGGGGCGGTCGTGCGTCTGTCCGAACGACACGGCGTTGAGACCCCACTCAATCGGGCAGTGCTGACACTTCTTCGCGCACTGAATGAAAGTCTGCAAAGTGATGTGGATGCGCGGATATAAAGAATCAGGTTCCGCTATAAAATGTGCATCAGGGCTGCACGGTTTCTTCTGACAGAGATCAGCGAGAATAACACAGGAAACAGCAGACGGGCGCCAGTGATTCGCTGGCGCCCGTCTGCGCAGCAGGGGTGTGTACCAGCGGCAAGCAATACAGTTCGAACGACGGTGAGGCGGTGCGTTTTTGGCCGCTTCTCTCTGACTTGCACCGGCTTCGCGACAGCGTTCCAGATCGGGTTATAATAGGGATAGACCTCGATGTCTGAGTTTTGCGAAGCAAAATCTCACGAGTTTAGCGACAGCGGTGGACTCTCGCCAGGACGGATCATGCATGCCGCTGCAGCGAGTATTAGCGGCCCGAGGCCGCGGCCGTCTGAGCGGCAGCGGCATGCATGATCCGTCCTGACAGGCAGGGACCATCACATTTTCCGGGACAGAGACTAGGTGCGAAAGGGTGACATCCATGTCGATGGCGCAAAAAAAAGGGCATTATACGGTCGCGGATTACGCGCTGTGGCCGGAGGGTGAGCGGTGGGAGTTGATTGACGGCGAGGCGTATCTGATGACCCCGGCGCCGAGCAGACGGCACCAGCAGATTGCGGCGCAATTGGTTGGGCAGTTCTTGGCGTCGCTGCAGGGCCGTCCTTGCACGGTGTATCCGGCGCCGTCGGACCTCACGTTTGGAGACAAGGCGGACGATCAAGCGGATACGGTCGTGCAGCCGGATCTGTTTGTGATGTGCGGTTCACACGGCGGTACAGAAAATCGGGTGATTGGCGTGCCGGTTCTGATCATCGAGATTTTGTCGCCATCGTCGGCACGGCGGGACAAGATTGTCAAATTGGCCCTGTATCAGCGCGTTGGCGTGAAAGAATACTGGATCGTCGATCCGATCTACGAGGTGATCGACGTGTTTGTGCACAACGGAACGGAATACGGGCGTAGCCAAACGGTCGCGAAGGACGATTCCTTGGCCCTTTCGACGCTGGATGGTGTGTCCGTGGACGTGGAGGCGGTATTCACGCAGAATCGTGCGCCGGAAACGGAGGAATAGACAGTTTGCTGTGAAGGGCTCCGATAGACTTTCATGCCTGAGTTTTGCGAAGCAAAATCTCACGCGCGCCACAGATCGG
>JAJYTO010000085.1:0-13564 GCA_021793015.1 Bacillota bacterium | reverse complement strand
AATGCGCCTGAAGAGATTTTCCGGGATAGTTGGATGTATACGCAAGAATCGAACCGAAGGGATTGAAGTGAGTGTGCAATCGGCATCTGCGACACCGGACGCAACAATCAATACAGCATGGTTTCATCGGTCGTTGAATCATCCGTTTCAGGAGCCTGTGACAGTCGGGATTTTGGCTATGGTGATCGGGGTCATCGGGGGACTCGGCGCCATCATTTTCCGGTATCTCATCCACGTCTTTTTTTCTCTCTTTCATTTGCCTCTTGTTGCAGACACTCCGTGGCGTGCTGCGATTCCCGCCGTCGGCCTGGTGTTGGTGGGCGGCATCACTTATTTTTTTGCCCGCGAAGTCAAGGGGCACGGCGTGCCGCAGATTCTCGAATCCCTCGCTCTGCGCGGAGGTAAGATTCGCCCGCGCGTTGCCTTTTTTGGCATCTTGGCTCCTGCCATCACGATTGGATCGGGCGGCTCTGTCGGTCGCGAGGGACCGATCGCCCTTATTGGCGGCGCCTTTGGGTCTCTTGTCGGCCAATTTCTAAAGCTGCCCGACAAATATACTTCGTTGCTGCTCGCCTGCGGTTCCGCTGCGGGGATCGCTGCGACGTTCAACGCCCCGATCGCCGGCGGCTTCTTCGGACTTGAAGTCATCCTGGGCAGCTATGCCATGGGGGCGATTATGCCGGTTTTTCTATCGGCGGTGACCGGAGCGACGGTATTTGACGCCTTCATGGGCAACAAGGCGGTGCTTGCGACGACGCACTACCAGGTGATTCACCCCGTTGCACTCATATTCATGATTGTACTCGGCCTGGTTGCCGGGGTCCTGGGCATCGGGTACTCGAAGGGCTTGATATGGATTGAGGATATCGTGCAAGACTGGAAGGCGCCATTTTGGGTAAAAAACATTGCCGGCGGCTTGCTCGTCGGATTGATCGGCCTCTTTGTGCCAAATGTCCTCGGTGTCGGGTATCCCAGCATTCACGCTGCGTTGTCCGGCGAACTTGCGATCGGAACACTCCTGCTCTTGTTTGCGTTCAAATACGTGGCTACCTTGACCACGATAGGCGCGGGTGGATCGGGCGGCGTTTTTGCGCCTTCGTTATTTCTTGGCGCCATGCTCGGAGGGTTATACGGCGATGTGTTGAGGCGCCTGTTTCCCGGTGTGATTCCTCACCCTGAGATTTACGCCATCGCCGGCATGGGCGCTATCTTTGCGGCGGCGGCGCAGGCTCCGTTTGTGGCGATCACCATTTTGCTGGAAGTGACGGGAGACTATCAGTTGACCCCGGTCGTGATTGCGGCCTGTATCACGGCTTACGTTGTCCATGGGGTGATTACCCGGGACTCGATGTACACAGTCAAACTGTCGCGGCGCGGCATTCGCATCCTTCGTGGCAATGAAGTGCGTCCGACGGAGCGGATTGCGGTCAGTTCGGCGATGGCGCCGCTCGGTGCGAGATTGTCGCCCGATGATACGGTCGCCAAGGCCCATCAGGTGTTGACGACGTTGCGCGATCACGAGACGGTGATTACGGATCAACACAGGAGATTATTGGGCGTTTTAACCATAGACGATATTCGTCAGCAGTATGAAACGGGGTCGGGTGACCGACTCATTTCAACGGTGATGTCTTCCACCGGTCACACCATTCGCCCCAATCAGACTTTGGAAGATGCGATGCGGCTGTTTACCTTCTACGATGTATCGCTGTTGCCCGTAGTAGACGAAGCGCAAAAAACGGTTTGTGGAGTTCTCACGCAACGCGACGTCATGCGCGCGTATAATTCGTTTACACTGCATTCCACGGAATCCACGGCAAAGATTCAGCAGTTGCAGGAGACTTACGGTGATGGGGGCGAGTTTACTTCCGTTCGCCTGGACTCGCGAAGCCCGTTTGTCAATCGCGCGTTGTCACGGTTGAATCTCCCGATGCAAGTCGTGGTGGTGTCCATCCAGCGACAGGGTCAGGTACTGGTTCCTCATGGTACGACGATGTTGCATGAGGGTGACGATATACTATTGTTCGTTTCTCCCGCGAGAGATGTGGAAACCGTCACGCGTCAGTTTCGCGGGAGTGGTTCAGAGCACTCCGGAAGTCCACACACCGTAAACGCCAAACGTCAAGATGACGATCCCTGAAACTTGGTTGACGCGTCTCAAAGCCCTGGGATGGAATCTATTTCGGGAGAGACTGGCCAAACCGCTCAACGCGAACCACCAAATGGCGGAACCAAGGAAAACTCCGAGCACGGTTGTCGCTGCGGCGACGCCGCCGTTGCTGGAACTTGCCACGCCCAGCCCTGCAAATATAGCGGTGAACGATAGAATGGTCATGGGGTTGGCGATGGTAAGCAGAAACATCGATGCGTAACTCCAGAACAGCCCGCGTTGATCAGCCCTGGTTGCGGCAGCCTGTTCCGCGGGCCTTCGCAGCAGGCCGCGAGTTCCCAGCGCCATCAGCAGGGCGCCTCCAACGAAGTGGATCACGATCCGCTCTTTGACCAAAAACCCAGAGACGACGCCGAGTCCAAATCCCGCGACGCTCCCGTACATGGCATCGGCGGTGGCGGCGCCCAGACCGCTGACAAATCCGGCGATACGTCCGCAGAGCAGCGTGCGCTGTATACACAGCAGACCAACGGGGCCCACGGGCGCGGCAATAGAAATGCCAATGATGAGCCCTTCGAACAAGAAGTCGATGGATCGCACCTCCTTTCTTCTGATTTCCGGGATTCGCTATCATATTTTAGAATTTCCTTGCCGAGAATCCGCCATCAAGAGGGGGATCAGTCAAAATCGGCAGAGTCGGGGTTTCCTTGCAAGTATCGAGTACAATCGTGGTCCGCGTTCGAATGACACCGGCCAGACGTTTCAAGTGGTTGCTGATAATCCGATCCAAGTCCCGAGTGCCTCTGCATCGAACTTTGAGCAGGTAGTCGTCGTCGCCGGCAATATGGTGACACTCCTGAATCTCTGCCAGATCGTTTATGCGTTCCAAAAACGGCGCGCGATGTTCGGGGTGCAGAAGAGTGACTGCAACAAACGCTGTCAATCCACAGCCCACCGCTTCTGGCTCGATCAATGCGGCGTAACCCTTGATTATCCCCCGCTCTTCCAGGCGGTGCACTCGATCGGCGGTCGCGGGACCGGACAGGCCCAACGCGCCCGCCAGTTCCGCCCATGTGGCGCGTCCGTTCAGCATCAGCTTCGCGATTGCCTTCATATCCAATGTATCCAAATCAATTCACCTTCGTTTTGTTTGTATATAGTATTATTATATTGCGATTGAAATGTCAATATAAGACCCGCTGAATTTTTGGGCTGCTGTTAAGCGACAGGGAAGAAACGCGCCAAGGCGCCGGCATGGTTCGCCCTGCCTCGCGCGATGTGGAATAGCCGCCAGAGGCCGAGAAAGTGTCCGCACGGCGTCTATGCGGCTTCCGTGATCCGCTTGGCAATCCCATTTCGTTCGAGGATATCCTGTGGCGGCGGACGATCGCGCGCGACGCCACGTTCCTGGTCGCGTCGCATCGTCGCGTTGTCTTGACGATGGCGGATCAGATTCTGTTTGTGGAAAACGGAAGGATCGCCGCCCGTGGATCATGGGACGAGTTGCGCATGACGAGCGCCGGCATGCGCCAACTCTGGGGCGGCGGACTTTGACGGCAGTACGGAGTGGTCCGTGGTTCGCGCAATGGCCCATGCCTGCGCAGCAGTCCATGTATGTGCTGCCAGGTATGGACCATTGCGCGAACCGTGCAAGGCGAGCGAACGGCGGTCCCTGAAGGGGAACTCGCCGTTCGCTCGCCTTTTCGCGCCCTGCGCTTATGCGGGTCGCCGTCACTTCGCGCCGGGTTATTTTTCCCGGTTCTGATTGCCGGTTGTCCGCCGAAAGGCTTCGCCCGCGCTCCGGCCGAGTTCTTTTGTCGCGTCTGCGATTCCCTCGGCCGCCGCCTCGCCGCTATCGCGAAGCCGACCTTCGGCTGCCGCTTCCGTGGCGTTCCTTGCCCCTTTGGCAAGGTGCTGCCCTGCGTTTCTGAAATGGTTTTCGTCACTCACAGTTGATCACCTCTGACCCTAATATGCCCGAATCTGTTTGCGTCATGCGCCGTCACCTTCCGGAGACGGAGAGCGTATCGCCGCCCGCCGGTTCGGGTGACCCGACAATTCCCATCCTCTTCAGGAGATCAGGAGCGTCACTCAGGACAAATTCTTTAAATTGCACCACAGGTTCAGACATGTAGCCTGATTTTCGCCATGATGCATAAATTTTACGGCTATGCCGAACGGGTCGCATCGACAATGCGGAAACATGCGAGTAATCCATGCCCGCCTGCTTCGGCAGCACTGCCACGCCGAGTCCCGCGTTGACGAGTCCGAGCACGGTTGCAACTTCTTCCGCCTCAAAACGGATGTTCGGCGTGAATCCGGCTTGTCGGCAAAATTCGTCTGTCAATTGACGCAAACCAGACTGCGGTTTCAACCCGATGAACTCTTCGTCCCGCAATTCGGCCAAATCGACCTCAGTTCGCTTTGAAAAGGGGTGCGCCGGTGGAACGACGACGAATACTTCTTCCTCCATCAGTTCTCTGGATTCCAATTCGTCATCCGCGATGGCCGGCGACGAGAAACAGAAGTCGACTTCGCCCGACGAGAGCTGGGCGGAGATGATGCCGGACGAGTTTTGATAGAGTTGAAACCGGATGGACGGATGGCGTTGCAGGTACTCTCGAATGAGGTTGGGGATCAATTGCACGCCGAGCGTGTGCAGAAATGCAATCGAAATGAGGCCGTGTTCGGGGTTGACATCGTTGTGGATTTCCCGGCTGGCAAGTTGTAGTTCGTAGACGGCATGGTTCACGTGAGTCAGGAACATCCGGCCGTATTTGTTGAGGCGGATGGAGCGGCCGTCGCGACTGAAAAGAGGGACTCCCAATTGTTTTTCCAAACTGGTGATCGATCGGCTGAGCGCCGACTGTGACACGGAGAGTTCCTCTGCCGCATGGGTCATATGTTCGAGTTGCGCAAGTTTTTGAAAGTATGTCAACTGGTCAATGTCCACAAGCTCTCCCTCTTCTTAATTAATGCGATAAATGCATTGATTTTATCTGCATTATACATTGGACTCATCGATCACTCAAGCGTTATGCTGGTTCTGTTCACGGACGCGCCACCCATGCAGTATGGCGGGGTACTCTTCGCAAATGGCAAGGAAACTGAGGTGACACTGGCGGATGGTACACTCTGCACAATCCCTGCGAGCCACACTCGCGCTTCTTATCGCCGGACTCGTCACATTTGCCCTTCTCTATACAACGCAACCGCTGCTGCCGGTTTTCACGCAGGAGTTTCACGTTCCACCGGCAATTGCCAGCTTGTCGTTGTCAATCACAACATTGGCCCTTTCCGTCTCCATGCTTTTTGCCGGGAGTGTTTCTGCGCGAATCGGCCGCAAGCGAGTCATGGTTGGGTCATTGCTGATATCGAGTTTTCTCACCGTGCTGATGGCCGCGTGCAACCATTTCGCAGAGTTGATCGGGCTGCGCGCGCTGATGGGCGTTGCGCTCGCAGGCGTGCCCTCTTTGGCGATGGCTTACGTGCGCGATCAATTTCCTGCGCGAGTCCTCGGGGCGATGATGGGAATTTACGTGAGCGGCACGGCTGTTGGCGGCATGACCGGAAGAATCGCCATGGGCGCGCTCACGGATACGCTGTCGTGGCGAATGGGGTTTCTGGCCATAGGCGGCGTGAGTCTCCTGCTCAGCGCCATCTTCTCATGGGCGCTTCCCGGCGAGCAGTTGCAAAACGCGATGCCAAAGTTGACTTCGCAGCGGACGTTTTTCAGCGGACTGCGGGAAAAAATTGCAGATCGGTCACTCTTGCCGCTCTACTTCATCGGCTTTTTCATGATGGGCGGATTCGTGACGATATACAATTACATCAGCTATTTGCTGGTTGGGCGTCCCTATCATCTTAGCCAGACCCAGGTTGGCTGGATATTTCTCATGTATCTGTTGGGAACCGTGGCCTCGATCTGGATGGGGCGCGTTGCCGATGTGAAAGGACGCGTTTGGACGTTTCGACTCGGTGCAATCATCATGCTCTCAGGGGTTCTCGTTACGCTCTCGACGCCGCTCGTTGCGAGATTATTTGGACTTGGGTTGTGCACATTTGGATTTTTCACAGGTCAGTCCGTCGCCAGCGGCTGGGTCGGAGAACGGGCCCAGTCGGGAACGGAGCAGGCTTCTTCCCTTTATCTTTTATTTTATTATGTCGGATCGAGCATGGCGGGTACGGTGGGCGGCGTCTTCTGGACACACTCCGGGTGGCCGGGGATCGTGTGTTTTGTCAGCGCCTTGATTTGTGCAGGCATCGCATGTTCTGGTTGGACAGCCGCCGCATAGGGAGAATTTTGCGCGGCCATTCGGGAATTGGACGAAATGTGGACAAGGCTGCGTTCACTTGCGATAAAAGCGGATCTGCTTGTTGTGACGGAGGGAATCCTGGCGAATGGTCGCTATATGCGGTAGGATGGCATCAAGCAGTGTAGTAAGAATGTCCGGCAAGACTGGAGTGGATCGAATGAGCGAGCGCCATGTCGTCGTTCTCGGCGGAGGAATCACGGGATTGACGGTGGCCTACAGGCTTCTGGAACTCAGCGAGAAGCAAGGCGCTGCTGTGCGCTGCACGGTGTGCGAGCAGGATAATCGGTTGGGTGGGAAAATTTGGACCCATCGAGGCGGCGAGGGGACGATTGAACTCGGTCCGGACTCTATTTATACGCGCAAGCGCGGCGGGGTTGATTTGCTTCGCGAACTGAAGTTGGACCCTGACATTGTTCCCGTTAATTCTGGCAGTCACACGTATGTGCTGCATAGGGGGCGACTGAAGCGGTTGCCGCCAGGCATGAATTTGGGGATCCCGACGGATTTGACGGCGATGGCGAAGACTCCCCTGCTCTCTTCGCTGGGAAAGGTCCGCGCCCTTGCGGACCTGGTGCTGCCCAGGGCGGGAGCGGGAGAAGACCTCTCAGTCGGACAGTTTCTGCGCTACCGCCTTGGGGATGAACTCGTTGACGTCATAGCGGCGCCGCTGTTGGCGGGCATTCACGCAGGGGATATTGACCGTCTCAGCCTTGACGCAACCATGCCGCTTCTGCGAACGCTCAGCGAACGGCACCGCAGCCTCATCGTGGGAGCGATGGCCCAGCGAAAGCGGCGACCGCAGCAAGCGGCCCAACAGGTCCCGCCCCAGCCGCTGTTTGTGACTCTCCGGGGCGGCCTGGAAGCGCTGGTGGATCATCTCGCTCGGCGCTTGGACGGATTTGCCGAGTTGCGGCTTCGCACCCGTGCGACGGAGATCAACCACCGCTTGGATCAGGGATATGAGATCACGATACAGTCCGAAGGCCAAGCGGAGGTATTGAAAGCGGACGCCGTTGTCGTCGCAACGCCCGCGTTTGCAGCGGCAGAGGTGCTGGCGCGGCTGGATATTGACTTGCAGTCTCTGCGGTCGATCCGGTATGCATCGACCGCGACGGCGTCCCTGGTTTACGCCGGGAACGTGCTCCCGCCGGGGATGACCGCCTCAGGATTTGTGGTTCCTCCAACCGAAAAGAGGATCTTGACGGCTTGCACGATTGTGTCAAACAAATGGCCGCACGCGGTGCGGACGGGAGACACGGTGATCCGGTGTTACGTGGGCCGGGACGGTGACGAGGCGGGTGTTCACATGGACGATGGTCAGATGGGAGAGGCGGTCAGACGCGACCTACGCGAAGTCTTTGGAATAGAAGCCGTCCCGGAAAGCGTGTTGATCACGCGCTGGATGGACGCCATGCCGCAGTACGACGTGGGTCATCTGGAGCGGATCAAAGAAATCGATCGCCAGTTGGCGCGTTATCCTGGCCTGGCCTTGGCGGGCGCTGCCTACCGGGGCATGGGGATTCCGGACTGCGTTGTCGACGCCGGTCGCGCGGCGGAGAAGGTGACGGACTATCTATGCGTGTCCGAAAAGGGTCGAGGTAAGACGCTTGCAGGGAATTGGTGAAGCCCGGGCAGGCGCGCGCAGTGTACATGTACGGTACATGAGCACGCCTGCCCGGCGCAAGCCGAACCCCTGCAGCGCGGAGTTCTCGACCCTTTTCGGACAACCTCTATCTGTCGTCGCGCAGGGGGCTGGAGCCAGCCGCACTGTAAAATGAGCGGCGACGAACCACGCGGCGCATGATTGGCCATGTGTGGCTGAAGGCGATGCAATCGTGATTGAATAAAGGGGGGCGGGCGTATGTACGAGTGGGCTACGTTGCGCGAGCAGGTATGGCAGGCGGCGCGCTCAGCGCGCAGCGACGGGTTGGTCACAGGCGCGAGCGGCAATTTTAGTACGCTGGCCGCAGACGGAGAGCGGTTTGCAATCACGCCGACCGCATTGCGCTATGAAACCATGACTGTCGAGGATATTGTCATCGTGGCGCTCGATGGCGCGGTTGTGGACGGTGCGCGCCGTCCCTCGTCGGAATGGCGGTTGCACAGCGCGATCTATCGCCGTATGCCGAAAGTGCGCTCTGTCGCGCACACTCACGCGCCGTACGCATCGAGTTTTGCGGTGTTGAACGAGTCTATTCCACCGGTGTTGATCGAAATGGTGCTGCTCGGAGGGGAGGTGCCTGTGGCGCCGTTTGCCCTGCCTGGCACCGACGCGCTGGGCATCGGTGTGGCGGAGGCGCTCGTCGCGTCTGGCTGTGCGGCGTGTCTGCTGCAGAGTCACGGAGCTGTGACGGTGGGGGCCACGATGGAGGAGGCCTATGTGCGCTCGCTCTACCTGGAGGACGCCGCGCGCATCTACCACCTGGCGCGGACGGTGGGCGAGCCGCGCAGTGTCGCAGCGGAGGCGTTTGCGGCCTTGGGGAGCGGCGATAAACCAGATTCCGGCAGACGTTCAGCGGTACATACAGAGCGTGTCCGAAACTCCTTGGCCTGACGGCCACCGCCAGCCGCGGCCGTTCGATCGAATCGCATGCCGGAATTGCCAGGCGCGCGAGAGCGCCTCCTGTACAATGTCCTCTGCTTCTGTCCGGTTTCTTGCCCAATGGAGGGCTAGGTGAAAGGCTTCAGGGCCGATTTCCACAGCGAATCGGGTGAGCGATGGCTCGTCATGAAAGGGCGTCACGCTTGAATCCGCGTCAGGGAATGGCGGCATCTTCGACCTCCTCCGGATCGTCTATAGAATACGACTCTTGAAGGGTCAAAAAAGTTGCAATGGGCAGATGGGCGATCGGTCGGGGCAGAACCCAAATGGCGAACTGGCGCAGGGAAACAGTGCATTACACGCGACGCATCAATATCAGCATGATGAATAAGGCGGAACCCACGCCCACGGCGAACCAGTCGCGGCGATTCAGCGGCCGGGCCGTGAGCGCGAGGCGTCGCTGACCGAGCTGTCGATAGCCGCGCGATTCCATTGCCAGCGTCAGATCCTCGGCGCGCTGCAGCAACGCGAGCAGCAGCGGGATGAGCAGCGCCGGGGCGTCGCGCGGGGCGATCCGGCCGGGTTTGGCCGCTGATTTGCCGCGTGCGCGAACGATGCGGGAGAAGCGCATCCATTCGCGGCTCACGAGCGGCAGCATGCGCAGCAGGAGACTGACTGTGAGCGCGGCCGCTTCGACCATTGTGTGCGCGAAGCGGAGACGCGCGGCCGCGCGTTCAAGTCCGCGCCGCAATTCGGCGCCGGTTGTGGTGAGCGTCAGCACGCGGCCATAGAGCAGGACGATCAGGACCGCGAACAGTTGGCGGCCGCTCGCCAGCGCGTGCTCCCATGCGAAGCCGAGCAACAGATCGCGCGGATGCCCTGTGTTGATGCGCAGTCCCGCGAAGGCGCCGGCGAGCGCGCCGAAGATCAGCAGTGGTCGCAGGGGGCGCCACAGTGAGCGCCATGGGGCTCGCGTCGCGCCCGCCAGGATGGCGGCCGGGACGGCGGCGGCAATAGTGCCTGGCCACGCGGTCTGCACAAGTGTTCCGGCGGACACCAACATGTAGACCAGCCACTTGGCCCGCGCGTCAAGCGAGCGAAGCGCGGGCGAGTCACCCGTGTCTGTGCGGGGCGGCTCCGATGATTCGCACGCCTCGGGCGCGCGGCGCCGGGGCTGCGACGGCTCAGGCTGGCGCAGCCTGTCGGCGATCGGGTCGGCCTGGCGCCGCCCGGCAGCAGCGATTGGGTCGGTCGCATCGACGGGGGGTGGCGCCAGGGCAGGCTGCATCGCGCTCGCATGCGGCGGTGCGCCAGCGGGCACGGCCTGCCTTGCGGCGCCCACCGATGCGACCTGTACCACGGTGTCTGCCGGTGCGACCTGCTGTCTTGCGGCGGTCGCGGGCACGGCCTGTCCCATGGCGCCTGCCGACGCGCCCCCCGTTGCGAAGCCCTGTTTCGCCAATATGGCGGCCGCCCACTTCTCCGGCGCTTCCCCCACACTCACGGCGATTCCGCGCCCGCGAAGGAACTGTGCGATACTCATTTCCTCGGGAAGTCCGACGCCTGCCTGTTCCAGCGCTTCGGGCGCATGGGATAGGTCTTCCGGACGCATGACCGCATGCAAGCGTCCGTCATGCAGGATGACGATCTGATCGGCGAGCGGCAGAAACGTCGAGAGGTCGTGCGTGGCGATGATCGCGCCGCCCGATGTCTGTTCGCGCCAGTTCAGCAAACTGCGCGCAGTGTCGGCGCGCGCCCCGGGGTCGAGTCCTGCGGTTGGCTCATCCAGGAACAGCCACGGCGTTCCGGGGGCAAACGCGCAAGCCAGCGTGATGCTTCGCTTTTGGCCATGGCTGAGGGTGAGCGGTGAGCGATCTAACCAGTCGACCGTGAGACCGACGCTCTCCAGGCCGGCTGTCATACGTCCGCGCTGCTGCAAAGCGGGCAGGCGGAATGGTCGCAGGTTGTACGCCAGCTCGTCGCGCACGGTCGGGGCAAACAGCTGTTCCTCCGGCGACTGGAACATGACAGAGCAGAGAAGATTCAGGTCGCGGGCTGTGGCGCGCCGCCGATCCGTCTGCCCGTTTGTCTCCAGCCAGACGAACCCAGCGTCCGGCGCGCGCAATCCCGCCAGTACGTCCATCAACGTGGATTTGCCGGCGCCCGTCCGACCGACGAGCAGGGTGATGCCCTTCTCCGGAAATGTGCAGGAGATGTCGTCGAGCAGACGGCGCTCTGGCGCGTCGGCCAGTTGTACGACAATGCTGTCCAGGCAAATGTTCATCACGGCTCCATGCAACGCGCCCACTGCTCCGGATTCAGCGGCAATGGGGAAAACCGCGCCCCAAGCCGCAGCAATTCGCGCGTCAGACGCACTGTGAAGGGCGCTTCGAAGCCAAGGCGTTCGCAGGGGGACGCGCAATGTGCCGCAGACGCGTCTGTCGCGCCCGGATCGCTGCCGTACAGAAAGGTGCGCGGATCGCCTTCATAGGCGATCGCACCGTCCGCAAGCGCGATGACGCGGTCGGCGTATGCGAGTTCCTCCAACCACTGCGTCACCCAGACAATGGTTGTCCCGCTGGCGCGCAGGCGTTCCGCGGCTTCCAGCACGCGCGCGCGCGCCGCCGGGTCCAGCATGGAGGTGGCTTCATCAAAGACGATCAGCGCGGGCTGCAAGGCGAGGCTTGAAGCTGTCGCAAGCAGTTGCCGCTGACCGCCGGACAACGCGTCGGTCGACGTGTCGTGCGCGACGTTCAGCCCCACCTGGGCAAGAACGTCGCGCACGACGGAATCCAGATCGCTGGTCCCCGCGCCAATCGCTTCAAGGCCGAACTGGATATCTTCGCGCACCGTGTCGCCGATGATCTGTGCATCGGGGTTTTGCCACACGAACGCCACAGGGACTTCTCCGGCGACGCTCCCGCGCGATACAGGACAGAGTCCCGCCATGACGCGTGCAAGCGTGCTCTTTCCGCTGCCATTTGGTCCCACGATCGCCAGCCACTCTCCGGCGCCGACGCTCAGGTTCACGTCCCTGAGCGCGATGTGCGGCGACTCAGACGTTGTAAATGCGACCCATGCGCCGGTCAGGGTCATGCTGGGCGCATCAGCCGGTCGCTCCGTCTCCATGTTCGTTTCTATCTTCGTCTCTATCAAGGGTGATCGACCGCCTACAACAAAAATGCATAGAAGTGTCTCTCGACTGTGGTACAATACTGTGCAATTCGGTCTGTACAGAGTACACGGCGAACATGCGCAGTCTTCTTGGCGCTGACGCAGCAATGCGCCGGGGAGTTCTGACCCTCTTTTTGAACAACCTCTATTAAACTATCAAACATGGGAGGTATGCGCAATGGCCCACCGCGTCACGGTCCGCGGACTAGTCTTCAGCGCGTTGTTTGCGGCGCTTTTGTCCGTTTCGAGTCTGTTCAATGTCATTCTGGGATTTTCGCCTGTTCCTATTTCGCTGGAAAATCTGGTCGTCATGTTGGCCGGGGCGTTGCTCGGTCCCGTGTACGGCTTCTTCAGCATGTTTCTCGTGGTCGCCCTGACTGCGCTTGGTCTACCGCTGCTTCACGGCACGGGCGGCATGGCGCTGATCCTCGGTCCAACGGGTGGATTCGTTTGGATGTATCCGATTGCGGCGCTGCTGATCGGGTTTGGCATGTCGCGCATCCGAGGCAAGTCGGTGGGCGCCTTCGTCGGCACGCTGGTCATTCTGGAGATCGGCGGCTCTCTGCTTTTGTACCTCACTGGGGTGCCGTGGCTGGCCCACGTCGCCCGACTCAGCATGGGCAAGGCGCTGGCGCTGGGCTGCTATCCGTACCTGTTGGGCGATGCGGTCAAGGCGTTTTTGGGGACATGGATCATTCTTCCCGTACGCCAGGTGTGGCCTGTGAGGCGCATACTCGGTCAACAGACGGCGGCTGTGGCAAAGCTCGACTAGCGCCGCCGACGGCTGCGTCACCCGTTCTTTGTCCTGTCCCGCCGTCAAGCCGTGTGATGAGTCGGGGATAGGTAAGATGTCCCCGTTGGCGGAGATGACGAGACAGGCCATTCAAAGGCGCGCATCGTGAGGAGAAGGGCGCGGCTGTGTGATGGCCGCGCCTTTTTTGCAGTTTGTTCAGGCGTGACGGGCGCAACGGCGATGAATTGTGGTAAACTAAATGTAACCAAGTGCAACGGAAAACTCACAAAAGGGGGGAGCGCATGGCGACCATCTTTGATGTCGCGAATTACTTTCGCTGGCGTGTGGACTACGACGCTGGCGATAACATCACAGCACTGAAACTCCAGAAGCTCTGCTACTACGCGCAGGCATGGCATTTGGCATTTACGGGAGAGCCATTATTCGAGGAAGAGTTTCAGGCATACGACCACGGGCCGCTGAATTACGAGCTTTGGAAATTCTATCAGAAGCCGCGGGGATGGGAACCGATTGAACCGGATGATGCCTTGTGGGAATTTGAACGAACTGTCCGCGCATTCCCCCTCCTGGGCGCGAAGCGCCAGGAGGGGGTCGAGCGGGCTATCTTTTGGTTCTTGTCTTTGTTCTGGACCCACTCAGTCCTTGCGATTCCACATACCGCTTCACCG
>JAJYTO010000084.1 GCA_021793015.1 Bacillota bacterium | reverse complement strand
TTCGCGCCTGCCCAGATTTGGTTTATCACTGCTCCCCTTGGCGCTGACGCCGCAATGCGCCGGAGAGTTCTGACCCCTTATTGAACAACCTCTATAAGCGTTCCATGACAAATCTGTCACCTGCCAGGGCGTGTTTGTCATGTTCCATTGCGACAGCCTGATCGGTCATGAACTACACTTACGTCGTATATGGCAGAGTACAGGGAATGGAAGGGACCGAGGATATGAATCCAGTGACCATGCGCGATGTGACCAAACTTTATGGTCGAAAGCGCGGAGCGGACGTGGTGTCAGCGCTTCAGGGCGTCAGCCTCACGGTGGACGCCGGTGAATTTGTCAGTATCATGGGGCCGTCGGGTAGCGGTAAAACCACCCTCCTCAATCTATTGGCTGGACTTGACCGGCCGACATCGGGAACAGTCGAGGTGGCCGGTCAACGGCTGGATACGCTGTCACCTGACGCTTTGGCGCGTCTGCGGAGAAGCCGGGTCGGATTTGTGTTTCAAGACTTCAATTTGCTCGACACGCTGACCCTGGCGGAAAATGTGTGGCTCCCCCTGGCGCTCGAAGGCCACAAGGGCCCGGAGACGGCAGAACGGGTCTCGCAGGTGATGACTGCGCTTGGCGTCGACTCGCTAAGCTCGCGTTATCCGTACGAGGTATCCGGAGGCCAGCAGCAACGCGCGGCTGTCGCCCGCGCGTTGGTGTCCAGGCCCGCGCTGCTGTTGGCTGATGAACCGACAGGCAATCTGGATTCTGGAGCGGCGCAGGATCTTTTGGCTCTCCTGTCCACTCTGCATCGGGAAGATCACGCGACAATCGTGATGGTCACCCATGACCCCTTCGCCGCGAGTTACAGCCAACGAGTGATCCTGCTGCGCGACGGACAGGTGTACGGCGCTCTTCACCGGAGCGGAGAGCGCCGCGTGTTCTTTCAGGAAATTCTGGACATGCTGGCCGTGGTGGAAAGTGGGAATCATCCATGAACTGGCGCCGCCTGCTTTTCAAAAACAGCCGCCGTCAGGCGGCCCGCTACGCGAGCTACCTCGCACCCAATGTGGTGGCCGTGGCGGTGGTCGTCCTATTCGTAAACTTTCTCCTGGAACCGGGAACCACAACCGGTCCGCTCGGTCGCTTCATTGAAGAACTCCTGAATGTGAGCGCCGTGGTCGTGGTACTGTTTTGCGCCTTCTTCCTGCTCTACTTCCACAGTCTTTTGCTGCGGCTGCGCGGTCCGGAATTTGCGCTCTTCACGG
This sequence comes from Bacillota bacterium, assembly GCA_021793015.1. GTDB lineage: Bacteria > Bacillota > Bacilli > Alicyclobacillales > SLC66 > JAKADD01. The sequence continues at coordinate 13,847 of JAJYTO010000084.1, read as the reverse complement.
TGCTTGGCGTCACCCCGCGCCAGATCGGCCGCCTGATTGCCCGCGAAACCGCCGTGTTGGGCGTCTTGGCCATTGTCTGCGGCTGGATGCTCGGCTCCGGGCTCTCTCCCCTCTTTGACTGGACCCTGGAGCGGGTATTGGCCCAGCCTCCTGGACCATGGAACGTGCGCCCGGCAACGTTTCTCGTTACGGGCATCCTGTTTGGAGCCATGTTTTTCGTGGACGCGCTATGGAGCGGAGCGCGGATCCGCCGCCAATCACCCATCGCCCTGTTTCAATCCGGAAGGCGTACTCAGACCACAAGAAAACCGCGACCGTTAGTTGCCTTCCTGAGTCTGGCCACGCTGGGGTCAGGCTATGCGCTGGTCGCAAGCCATGGCGCGAAGCCGCCTTCTTTGCAGTGGACACTGGGAACTCTGGCATTGGTGACGGTCGCAACGTACGGTCTTCTGCGTTCGGGGCTCTCCACATTCTTTCACTGGCGGCGGCGCAGTCCGCGGTCCGGGATGCGGCTCGTGGTTGGCGCGCGGCTGTTGCACCGGCTTGCGGACCATGCCGGAACCTACACGGTGGTGGCGATTTTGACGGGAATGGCGCTGACAGGGTTTGGCGCAGCTTTTGGCATTCAGGCGGGAACCGCAGCCAACGCTGTGCATGTCGATCCATGGACCGTTCAGTGGGTGGCTCCCCTCGGCATCCACGAACCGTCTCTGTCCGCCGGCAAACGGATCGCCCAGGAAAACGGCCTGCGTATCCAGGCATCCACGGACATTTCGGTCCTGCTCGGAAGTTTTTGGTATCAACATGTATCGTCCTATCGTGCGGGACCTGTCGGAGTGACCGTGATGCCAAGGACGGTATTCAACCGACTGGGCAGCCTTCTGTTGCGCAGTCATCCTCACCTCGGTGTGTACTGGGTTCCTGTACCGCCGCTTGGAAAACGGGAAGCGGTCCTTGACTTCCCATATCCCCTGCTGACCGGGCCCTTGCCAAACCGGAGCGTCAATCTGCGTGTGGGAACACGTTCGCTATCCCTGACCATCCGAACCGTAACACAGGCCCGCGTACTCAATGAATCCGCAGGAGGAGTGTCCGATCTTCTCCTGATCGTAAATCAATCGACCTATGCGAAACTCGCCGCACAGTCGGCTGGGGCGGATCGATGGAGCGTGCGCAGTCTGGGCGCTTCACCATGGCAAGCAAGCGGATCCACGGTGACGGCGCTGCATCACATGGCTTCCCCATCGTCTGTGACTGTCACTGACACTTGGACATCGTACCGCACCAGCATTCCAGTGTTCGCCAGCCTTGTGTTTACCTCCGGGTTCCTGGGAGGGCTTCTTTGCCTGATGGTGGGGGCGTTGTTGTCGTTGCGACTGTTTGCACAGGCGCAGGAAGACCGTCGCCAGTTTCGCGCCCTCGCGCGGATGGGGGCGACCCCCTCGGAAACGCGGCGCATGATGACCGCCGAAATAGCGCTGCTGTTCATACTCCCATGGCTCCTCGGCGCAGCGGACAGTACGGTTGCCATGACAGCGTTCACGCACCTCTATACGATGACCACCGCCGTGTGGACCGCCTTCATAGCGGTTATGATCGTGTATCTGCTCGCCTTGCTGGGGTTCTTTGCCGCCAGTCGCGCCAGCTACTTGCGGCAGGTGGGGCACGCCCTATGAGGGGGAGGCGCCAGCGACGCCCCCCTGTACGGGAATCGATTCGGCGTCCGCGCCCAAAACTGGCAGGCGGCCAGTACGATGCGCCGCCTGCGTAGGAATGGATGGGCGACCGCCTGTCGCCGCCGTCGTTTCCGCGCAAGTCGCATCGCCTGCGCGCGAATGGACGGCTGACCGCAGCGATGCGGCATGCGCAGACTGTCACGGCGCGGCTAGTTTCTCCCTGCAAAACGCCGCGAAAGCGCGGGCGGCCGGTGCAAGCGGTCTGTTATTGCGCCACACCAGGCCGATATCGCGGCTCACCGGTTCCTGCAAGGCAACAGGCTGAATCTCACCCGCCTGAATCTCCAGGCGCACGGTGCGTTCCGGCACCAGACTCAAGCCGAAACCGTGATGGACAAAGCCGATGATCGCCTCCAGACTGGTCAGTTCGAATGCCACGCGCGGGTTGAATCCAGCGGTCTGCGTCAGACGGAACAGCACGTCGCGCAGTCCGTACCCCGGCTCTGCCGTGATAAAGGGCGCGTCACGCAGCCGCGTGAGCGGCGCCGGTTGCCCGGAAAACTCCGCGGAGCCCGGCGGAGCGATCACAATCAACTCCTCTGCCCACAATCTTTCCACATGCAGAGCGGGGTCCGCGACCGGCAGGTCGAGCAGGGCCATCTCGGCGTCGCCAGTGCTGACCGCCCGCAACAGCGTCTGGGTTCTGGCTTCCATGACCGCAATCTGGTGGCCAGGTTCAACCAGTCGATAAGCGCCCATCAATTTGGGAAAAATATCCCAACTCATCGTTGGCAGCACTCCGACATCAATCGTGCCCTCCCGCTCCCGGCCACCCCTGATTTCCGCAATCGCTTCCTGCCTGTTCTGCAAAATGCGCAACGCATAGCGCAACAATGTCCGCCCCGCATCTGTCAGCAACACACCGCCGACCCGACGCTCGAACAACGGTTGTCCCAGTTCTGCTTCGAGCAGCCGGATCTGCTGGCTCACTGTGGGCTGACTCACGTACAGCGCCGCCGCTCCCCTGGTGACGCTTTCGCGATCAGCCACCGCCACGAAATACTCCAGTTGTCTGATGTCCATCGCTTCACTCCATAGGGAAATCCAATGGATCTCCATTGATCATCTGTATTGCCCAAACCCACTCCCCTGCTCTTATCATAGTGATATCCTATACACAATAACAACACGCCGGGGTCATGACGGTCTATCCCGAAATACGGTAGTCCGTGCCGGTCGGAGTCATATATTGTGCCCCTGCTCAAACAGCGCTTCGCACAACTCGCGACGGGCACAATACATGACTCCTCCCCGAGGGGGTCATGCATCCGCGAAAAACACTGCCATGGGCGCAATATATGACTCCTCCCCCAATGAGAAATGGAGCGAACGCCATGACAAAAGGCGCGTTATTGCTTACACTCGCCACCCTGCTTTGGAGCGGCAACTACATCGCCGGACGCATACTCGCGCCCGCCATGCCCGCCTTTCTCCTGAATGGAGTGCGTTGGGCTGTATCCGCTGCGCTGTTGTTGATCATCATGACCGCAAAAGGAAAACGGGTGCCCTTAAAAGCGTATTGGAAGGAACTATCGTTGCTTGGTTTTATTGGGATGTTTATGTTTTCCACACTGACCTATCTCGGTCTGCATACTGTTCCGGCCGCGCAGGCTGGAATGATCTCGGGAACCATGCCCGCAGCCATCCTCCTGCTTGGCGTCATCCTTCTTCGCGAGCGTCCGACCGCCGTCGCGTGGTCAGGCATGGCACTCTCCATGCTCGGCGTCGTGGTGCTGGTGGGTGCAGGGAGCACCGGCCATTTCGCATTTTCCATCGGCGATGTGGACCTGGTCGTGGCCGCTGTGTCGTGGGGCCTTTACACGGTTTTGGGGAAACGGTTCAGCCGCGGCATGGACGCGCTCACCATGACGGCGGGCGCGGCGCTGTATGGAGCCATTCCCAGCCTGCTGGCAAGTCTCTTGCTGACGCCCGGCGGGTCTGTCCACATGACGCCGATTGCCTGGATATCGCTGTTGTATGTCAGCACGGCCGCCTCTGTCATCGCTTACTTTGTGTGGACAGCCGGCGTCAATATGATTGGCGCGAGCCGATCGGCGCCGTTTATCAACCTGCTTCCGGTTTGGACGGTCGTGCTCGGCATCCTGCTCCTGGGCGAACGGCTGACTCTGTCCGAAAGTATTGGCGGCGCCATCATCGTCATAGGGGCGCTCCTGGCCAACACACGGCAGAAACCCCGGACCAGCCGGTGACGACGCCTCGCCTCTTCGCTCCCGGCGAGCCACCGACGCCTGACGACGCGGCTTCCTTTCCGCGCAGAGCGAGCCTGCGGCGCCAAGTGAGCCAGTGATGTCCGGCCTCCCCTCTCCACGTGGAGCGAGTCAGCGGCGCCGGGTGAACAGGTGCCGCCAAGCGTACCCGTGGCGCCACGCTCCCCGCGCAACATGGGCCGACTCCCCACTCTATCCCGCCCCGGCTCAGTTCAGACGGCCCCGCTCGCCGCTATAGATACAGGTCCGATCGCCACATTTTGTGAAGCGGTTCAATGGTCATTTGCACATCCGGATTCATCTGGTTCACAATACGCCGCAACTGCAACTCGTCGATTGCCGGCCCAAACTGACTGGCGTGGGCGCTTGCAGCCTGCAGCTTTCGATCAAACACCGCAGTGATGTCCACATAATAGTTGGGCTCATCGCAGTTGAAGAGATAGAGTTCCTGACTTCGATGGCACAGGACGTCATCGGATAACTGTCCATGGTAATACCAGCAGTTTGCGCCCAAATGGGCGGCTTCAATCATGGCAAACCCGATGACCCGATGATCCGAGTGAATTTCGTATCGCTTCCACGGGTCAAACGTGATGACAATGTCCGGCCGAATGGACCGCACAAGACGAAACAGCGTCTCCTTCAGGTCGGTCGCATACTGCAGTTCGCCGTCTTTGTATCCGAGTTGCACGACTTTGTGGATGCCAAGGCACGAAGCGGCGGACTCCATCTCCTCTCTCCTGATGCGGGCGATCGCCTCGGGGGTCAATGAGGGGTTGTGGCTGCCCTTTTCCCCTTGCGTTCCGACCACAAGCGTGACGTCGTTGCCGGCGTCCGTGAGCTTCAAAATCGTGCCTGAACAAAAGACCTCATCGTCCGGATGGGCAACGCAAATGAGCACTTTTTTTCCCTGCATGACAATTCCCCTTTACACTCATTATATACCCCGATAGGTATATAATGAGCGCATATTCCCTGCTCATGGCTTCGTCTATTTTACCATTACGAGGCCAGTAACAAGCAAACAATCGATATTGATATACCCGCATGGGTATATTATAATCATGGAGGACCACAATGTCCCAAGCGCCCGGATCGCAACCGCACAGCGCGCGGTCAGGGTGGATAGGGATAGATACAGGAGGAATTCACCATGAGCGAACAATGCCCGGCCATTTCCATACATGCACTCAAGAGCAAGATGTTCAGCCACGATGCGGCCCAGATTGTCGATGTGAGAGAGATCGATGAGTATCGGTCGGGGCATATCGAAGGCTCCGTCCTGATTCCGCTTGGCGAACTGCCTTATCGATTGCATGAAATCGACTATCGCAAAGACCTCATTGTCGTGTGCCGCTCCGGAAACCGCAGCGAGCAGGCCTGTGAGATACTGCGAACACACGGATTTTCCAATGCCAGAAGCCTGACGGGCGGTTTGACAGCCTGGACTGCCTGACGTAACCCGGATATCCGGATGAGTCTACGCCGAAAATCGCCGCAGGCGTATTTTCCTCCCGATTGCTGGTGACGCGAAGCGTCATGGAAGTTTACCCTGGAGTAGAGGAGAGCGTCGATCACATCGGATATTCCCGGCCCGCGCGTGATTGGAAGACGCCAATCGCGTGGGTTTAGCATGAGATCCTGATTACAAACCGCGAAGGGATGATGACGATGTCAATACTACAGTGGAGATCGGTCGACGTCAGAGAACACGTGGAGAAAAACAAGCCGCTTCAGATTGTCGACGTGCGCGAACCCAGCGAGTTTGCGTCCGGACACATTCCGGGAGCCAAATCCATTCCGTTGGGCCAATTGGCGCACCGATATAAAGAAATCAACCCCCATACAGAGAGCGTGATCGTGTGTCTCAGCGGCAGTCGCAGTGGAAGAGCCTGCGAATTTTTGAAGAGCGCCGGATATACGAAGACATACAATCTCATGGGCGGCATGTCCCGTTGGGACGGCGAGGTAGAGTAGGCCGCCAGGCATCCCATAAGCACCCCAAACGCCGGCGCGGCGGAAGTGCCTGAGAGTTGCCCCGAAGTATCCATGTGCGGCCGGCAGCACCCCGCCCCATCCGGCGCCGGTTCAAGGCACAACCGTCTGCAACGGCAAAGAACGCCGCCGCGCAGGCGGTTGTGTTTCATTCGCCGCTCGCCGAAGGCAGGGCATGCGCGCGCCGTCGGCAGACGGCGCGAGAAAAGCGCGCATCTACAGATGGCACGCCACCAGATGTTTTGCGCTCTGCTCAATGAGCGGCGGATCCTGCGTGCGGCAAACCGCCATGACATACGGACAGCGATCCGCAAAAGGACAGCCCTGTCTGTTTTCAGACAGATCGGGCGAGCGATTGCTCGTCTCTGGGAGCGGCCCGGTATGAGCGGAGTTGGGGGTGGCCGCCAACAGCAAGCGCGTATAAGGATGCCGGGGCTTGTCGACAAGTTCGTCGGACGGCGCCGACTCCATGATCTGTCCACCGTACATGACCATGATGCGATCCCCGAAATAACGCGCCGACGCCAGATCATGAGTAATGTACAGATACGCAAGCGAATACTCCTGCTGAAGATGCTTTAGCAATTGTAATATTTCGGCCCGAATCGATACATCCAGCATCGAGATGGGTTCATCCGCCACCAAAATCCGGGGCTTCACGGCAAGCGCCCGGGCAATGGCCACCCGTTGCCGCTGCCCACCCGACAGCTCATGGGGAAACTTCACACGCATTTCAGAAACAGGGGTAAGACCCACCGTTTGCAATGATTCATCAATCTGTTCGCTTATGCCGCCTTCTCTGTCCTGCTTATGCTTGCGGATGGGCAACCGCAGATGCCGTTCCACCGTCTTGACGGGATTGAGGGAACCGTAGGGATCCTGGAAGATCATCTGAATCTCTCTTCGGTAGGCGGCCAATGCTTTGCCTTTGACCTTCGTCACATCGGCCCCGCCGAGATGAAGCGATCCGCCGGACGGCTCCAGAATGCGAACCAACGCCCGACCGATCGTGCTTTTTCCGCTTCCCGATTCACCCACCAGCGCAAGCACTTCTCCGGGATTGATCGTAAAGCTCACATGATTCACCGGCACGATGCGTTGCCGTTTGAGGCCGCCGCCCACCGCGAACCGCACGACAAGATCCTTCACTTCGATCAATGGTTCATTGGCCATGCTGAATCCCCTCCGGCACAAAACGATGACAAGCGATCTCGGAACCCTCCACGTCCTGCAATTGCGGGCGCACCGTCCGGCACGGCTCAAAGGTGTAGCGACAGCGGGGGTGAAACGCGCATCCTGAAGGAGGATGCAAAAGATCCGGGGGCGTTCCGACAATTCCCTCCAGCGCCACCGACTTGGCCGTAAGTTTCGGAATCGCCCGCCATAGGCCTTCCGTGTACGGATGATGCGCGACTTTCGCATCCATCAGCGAACGGGCTTCCGTCACTTCAACCACGCGGCCCGCGTACATGATGGCTATCCGCGAAGCGAGGTGCGACACCAGGCTGAAGTCGTGACTGATGAACAGGACGGAAAATTGAACGCGTTGCTGAATTTCTTTAATTTGATCGAGAATGGATCTCTGCACCACCACATCCAAAGCGGTTGTCGGTTCATCCATGATCACCAGCGACGGTTCCAGGGAAATGGCAATTGCAATGACGATGCGCTGTCGCATCCCGCCCGACAACTCATGGGGGTAACTGGTGATGCGGCTGCGGTCGATGCGCACCAGATCCGCCAGTTCATGCGCCTTTTCGCGCGCCTCGCGCCTGCTGAGTTGCGGGCGATGGTTGAGTATTGTGTCGACAATTTGAGTCTCCACCGTCAGCACGGGATTGAGCGCATTCATCGCACTTTGAAAAACCATCGATATATTGGCCCAGCGAAATTGGCGCAACTCTTCCTTATCCATCGCATAAATGTCTTTCCCAAGTATCCGCACCGATCCCTTGACGACTCTGGCCGAGCCTTTGAGAAGGCGCATCACGGCATAGGCGAGGGTGGATTTGCCGGATCCCGACTCTCCGATGAGACCCATGATTTCGTTCGGCAGCACACGCAGATTCATATCCTGAACGGCCAGCACGTCGCCCTTGGCCGTTCCATAGGCTACAGACAGATCCTTGATCTCCAAAATGGCTTCATTAATGGCTTCATGGTTCGACAATCTCCACACCTCCCGGCTTCGGCGATTTGCGCGTCTTCTTTTTGGAAGCGGTGTTTAAACGCGGATTGGTCACCTGATCGATGCCATAATTCATGAGCGCCATGCTCATACCGACGACGGCTATCGCCAGCCCTCCGGGCAGCAGCCACCACCAGGCGCCCATGAGCATCGCCCCGCCCGCATCCGCCCAGTACATCATGGTGCCCCAACTGATTACGGACGAGTTTCCGAGACCAAGAAACTCCAAGAAGGCTTCGCTCATAATGCCGCCTATAATCCCGCCCATCAAGACGTGAATGATGAGAGACAGCATATTGGGCAGGATTTCGCCAAACAAGATGCCGAGTTCCGACGCGCCCGACAGTTTGGCGGCCACGACAAAATCGCGGTTGCGATAGGTCAGGGCTTGCGACCGCAATACCCTGGCCCCTCCCGCCCACCCTGTCAGTCCAATCACAAACACGAGCTCGTAGGGACCAGAAGAGTGAATATAGGACGCAATCACGATGATCAGGGGCATCGAAGGAATAACCATAAAAATGTTGGTGACGGTATCGAGAACGTTATCGATCCAGCCGCCGCGATATCCAGGGTACATGCCGATCAGCACCGCGACGGCCGTCGACAGCACTCCCGCCAGTATCCCGACGGTCAGCGACGTGCGCGCGCCCCAAATCAACTGTGACAGCACATCCTGGCCACTGCCCGTCGTGCCGAGCCAGTGTCGCGCGCTCGGCGCCGCCAGCTGCGCAAAATTGGTGTCATTCGGATCATATGGCGACACAACCGGCGCGAAAATCGCCATCAGCAAAAAGAACACAAAGATGACCAGACCGACGCGCGCCTTGCCGTTGCTCAAAAATGCTTTCAGGCTTTGGAATCGTTTGCGTTTCTCCACCGGCGTCACGGGATGGACGGTTTCATCAGCCACTATGAATTGGCGCCCCCTTTGCGCACCCGCGGATCGAGTCTCCCGTAGAGCATTTCCACGATGAAATTGGCCAATAAGACCGCGAAGGAGATGATCAGGAACAGTCCCTGCATGAGCGGATAGTCTTCATTTTGCACGGCTGCGACCAGTTGATAACCAACACCTGGATAGGAAAAAATCTCCTCGACCAGCACGGCGCCCCCGACCACAAACCCGAGCGCCATGCCAAAGCCGGTGAGGCTGGGAAGCAGGGCGTTGCGCGCCGCGTAGGTCAGCATCAGCCGTTTGTCTTTGACGCCTTTGGCCTCGGCGAACACCACAAAATCCTCCCCGAGCGTATTGATCATATTGTTACGCATGCCAAACAGCCAACCGCCGATGGCCGTGATGATCAGCGTGGCCGCAGGCAGAATCGCATGGTACAACACATTGACGATAAATGGACCGTTCCACGCCGGCATAAGAATCGCCGAATACGAGTGCGCCGTAGGAAACCAACCGAGAACAAAGCCGAATACATAGAGAAACAGCAGGGCCAGCCACTGATAAGGGATCGAGCTCGTAAATGTCGTCACCAACGGCAGGATCGAATCGATGACGCCTCCGCGGTGCCAGGCGGCCAAAACCCCCAGAAACACTCCCACGACCGTGGCGATGACCGTGGCCGTGCCGGCGAGACCGAGTGTCCACGGAAGACTATTTGCGATCACATTTATGACGGGCACGGGATAGTACGTGATCGACAGGCCAAAATTACCGTGAAACGTATTGTTCAGATAGGCCAGGTACTGTTGCCACATGGGTTGATTGCTGACGCCAAATTGCAATTCCAGGGAATGCAGGGCCATGGGGTTCAATTGCCCCTTGTAGCGTGTGATCATGGCCTCCGCCGGGTTTCCCGGCATCAGGCGCGGCAAGAAAAAATTGATCGTGATTGCGGCCATCAGAGAGAGTACGAAGAATCCCAGGCGCTGCAAAAAGTATCTCACGGATGTCCACCCCCCCACATGCTTAAAATGCATGTCCGAAAAGGGTCGAGGCCAAACGCTTGCGGGGGCTCGGTAAGCCCGGACCGATGCGCAAAGCGTACATGCGCGATCCATGAGTACGTCTGTCCGGCGCAAGCCGGGCCCCAAAAGCGCTGTGTTCTCGGTCTTTTTCGGACACCTTCGAGTGGGGGGAGGAATCTCCCCCCGTTGATCGTAACGTTACTTGGCAGGGCGCAAATGACTCAGGATAATCCCGTTGGCCGGCGCAACCCAAGGCGATCCCTGTGCATACGGGTTTTGGGCATTTGGCCAACCCACCCAGTTTTGTGTGCTGTACTCATTCCAACCCACACCGTACACCAGCGGAATGTAGGGCAGCGAATTCGCCATGGTGCTTTCCAAAGCATAAACCGCCTGACGCTGTTGTGCCAGCGAGGACGAGTGCTCGTATGCGTTCAATTCACGCGTGGTACTCGCGTTGTTCCAGTGATCCCAGTTTCCGGGGCCATTTGGAGAAAAGAGACTTTGATACATGTAGAAAGGCGTAGAACCCGACGCGCTCCAGCTCATGCCGAGCTGGAATTTTCCTGTCGACAGCGCCGAATAGTAGGCGCCAAACGCCAACTGTTGGACTTTGACCTGAATGCCGATCTGACCGAGTTCCTTCGCAATGATCGCGCAGTCCGCATCCCAGTCGGCCCATCCGCTGACGACATCCAAGGAGAAGGACAGCGGCTGGCCGCTCTTCGTTTGGAAAATGCCCTGCGCATTGCGCTTAAATCCGGCCTTCTCCAGAATCGAAATGGCTTCTTTAGGGTTGTAGGTAAACGCCTTTGGCAACTTGGGATTGATCCACGCCTGACCCGCCGGCGCAACCGCATACCCGCTGGGTGTGGCCGCCGGCTCATACCCATACTCGCCCAACTTGGAAATCACCTGACGGTTCATACCCAAACTGATCGCTTGTCTGACAGCGAGATTCTTCAGAAGCGGATTCTGCAAATTGGTGTACAGCATGTTGGCGCCGCCGAAATCCGAGAACCAATAATGGTTGTTTTTCGGATTCCTGTTTACATACACCCGATTGATGTGTGGGATGAAAAGTCCCGTCCAATCAATCTTGTTATTGATCAGCCCGAGCTGAGCGCTCGTCCCGCTGTTGTAGGCGGGGAAATCCACCGTCTGCACTTTCGGCTCGCCTCCCCAATACGTGGGATTGGCGACAAACTGGTACATCTCCGGCGAGAATGACTTCAGGACAAATGGGCCCGTTCCCATTGGATGATAATTCAGGTATTTAGTCGGGTCGGCCACTGACTGCCAGAGAGTTTTTGGCACAATATAGACAGTGCCAAGGATGTAGTACTCATAGGACGTATTGGCGGTAATAAAATCAAATTGCACCTTATTGGGGCCTACCGCCTTGACATTCTTGATCACTTTCCAGATTCCGCTTCCATCCAGCACCGGGAATTTCTTCAGGAGATCAAAAGAAAATACCACGTCTGCCGATGTCATTGGCGTTCCGCTGGAGAATTTCACGTTCTTGCGCAGGTTCACGGTCAACACTGTGGCATGATTGGACCACGAGAAGCTGGTTCCCAAGAGCGGTGTTGCCGGCGCGCCAGACGCATTGAAGTAAAACAGCGGCTGATAGACAAGTCCCATCGTTCCTTGCAGAGCAGCACTAGAAAACGGGCTGAAATTCTCCTGAAACTGGCCGCCTTGCCCAGGCACCATTACGAGCGGCGGTTGTTGCGACGCCGTTGTCGCCGCATAACTCGCCGTTCCCGCAGCGAGAGTGGCAAGCGCCACCACGCCGGACGCCAATCCATACTGCCATTTTTTATTTTTCATCTTCTCAACTCCCCTTTTACTTTTTACTAGTGTGCTTCAGTTCAGTGCCAGTGACAATGCCTGTCGCAACGCGCCCGTTACACCCGCGACTTCACATCACGCTCACCTCCCCAAGCCCAAGTAGTTGCGACAAACCCACGGCCGCATCGTTCGCTGCTCCTGCCGCGACATTTGAAGATTCACCGGAAAATCTAAACGATTCGATTTTTTGTCAAAACAATACGCGCCTCCTGCGCGTCTGGAGAACCATCGCATGGTATCGCGACCGTCAGGCGACGGCCGGAAGCGTCCCACGCAAAATCGGCAGAGCAACTGGCCACCGTCCACGGTCCCGATAGAGACAGTGTCACCGGTTGCTGACATGCGTGAAGCGTCAGTCTGACTTCCTCGCTCCCCGCCTGTTCCACATGCACTTCGGCCGTGCAGTAGTCGATCCGCAATTCATCGGCCAGGCGATAGTTCACGGGCAGCAGGACACCCGAGCGGGCCGCGACGCGGATGGCGATCCCGTCAAACGCCGGCTGTCCGCCGATGGTTACGGTGGTGTGAAGATCCTCTTCATCCACATTGACCACAGACAGAAAGGATCCGCGCGGACCTCGGCGCAGCGTGGCCAGGGCGTGTGGGTGCGCGCACTGCACCTCGGGCACGATATCCAGTTTTGCGGCGATGTCCCGAATCAGCGCGACCTGATACTCATATTCGTGCGTGACGCCAACCCCGAGCACAAGCGCCCTCCCCTTGCCCACTGGGTGAACATAAGCGACCACCGCCGAGGCGTCGCCTTCCTCCCACCCCCATACTTCGTCTGGCGCCGTCTGATCGAACACGAGATGCTGCCTGCAAAACACGGACGCAGTTCCCGCGAGATTAACCAACCGGTATCCGCCCCGCTGTTCGATCGGATGCGCGTTCAGCGCGTCCGCCAAAATGCGGCAAGCGCTTCCATCCAGGTCATACTCAGGAATTCCTGGGCCAACGATCAGACACCCGCCATCCGATACATATTGGAGAAGCGTTGCCTGCGTCGCACGATCCATGTATGCGGTCGCGGCGACCCACAGGCTTGGAACCGCCGCGGGATCAATGCGTTCGCGCCCATACAGGTCCAGCGCTGCGAAGGATATGTTGGCAGCCGCCAACAGCCGCCACAAACCATCGAAGTGAAAATGCTCTCTCTGGAAGGCAAAATAGGCGAGCAAATCGGATACATCCCCGGATTGCGGCCAGGCTGTTTCCGTCATGTAGTAGGGAGAGTAAAAGGCGACATGCGTATCGATGAGTTTCGGCGCGCTGCACAGATCCCGACCGACCCCCGACAGCAGCGATCCCAAGTGCGAGGCTGCAGCGTAGGCGGGCCGCAAGGCGCCGTCGGAAGCAATGGGCGCCTGCCACTCATGCCTTGCGCCAAAGAGACCGATGTCTTCGGGGTTGTCGCCGGCGCAAAACATGTAGTAGTTCAAGGCATTCATGCCATGCGCGATGCACAGCCGGGTTAACAAATCAAGGTCGCGACCGGACACCGTGGGTCGATCGGTCAAGCGACCGGATTGAAACTCCGCAGAGAAGATGGGTTGATCCGGCGACGATATGGCCGCCGTGAACAAGGTGCTGACAATGACGTCATGAAAATTGTCGTAGGTGATATGACCCGGATAGAAGTCCCCAGCGACCAGCGCCCCGCTTCGTCCGGCCGCAGTGCGCAGTTGACTGACGCCAATCGGATACTCTGTTCCTCTGCTATAGACGGAAAAGTCCTTGAAGCCATGAACATTGATCAAAAACGGAACGGACACACCCACTCGCCGGGCCGTATGTTCGAGAAACGATACGTACTCAGCAATGTCCTCTCTGCAAAATTCCGACCACAGAAAATGTTGCGACAGTGCGTGGAACTCATGGTCAGCGATGGGCTCCGCCTGGGCGATTTCGGTTACCGCC
>JAJYTO010000083.1 GCA_021793015.1 Bacillota bacterium | reverse complement strand
GGCGAGCGGAATCGTAAGCAGAATCGATTTGGCTGACTCATACAGGCGCAACAGATGTTCGTCGAGACGAAAGATGACGCCGTCATAAATCCGGATGCCTTCAAAGATGCCGTCTCCATACAGGAAACCGTGATCAAAGACGGACACGACGGCCTGCTCTTTGGGCACCAGTTGACCATTCAAATAAATTGTGCGCTCGTAAATCGTGCGCTCGACCGCCTGTTGCAATAGACCCACCCCTGCATCTTTTTCTCTGAGATGTTGTTCAAAAAGGGTCGAGGCAAGACGCTTTTTGAACAGGCATTCTATTATAAGGATATAAAAAAACCGCGCAACAACAGTCGTGACGGCGTGTGCGCACGCCAGCCAGAACCTGCCGCGGGGCTTTTATCCCCAAGGTGTACACTCGGAAAACAGAGTGCGATGTCGCTCGGACCAGACCCACAGTACGGCGGAACCCTAGACATCCTCCTGACGTTCAATTTGTGAGAAATTTTTATTATTATAAATGCGCAGACCATGAACGGTCAAGAATTTTATTGTGTAATTATTGCGCATCACCGCTTCTAACGATATAATGTCCGTTAAACGTACACACTTGTACGTGCGGCGAGGACATAGAGGCCGGAGGAGGACATGGTGGACGATCCCTATTATCTGATTCGCCGCTCCCAGTTGCCCGCCATTATCCAGCGCGCCACCATGGTCACCGAACTGCTCAGCCGCGAGACGCATCTCAGTGTCCTGCAGGCCGTGGCGCAGGTTGGCATTTCGCGGAGCGCCTATTACAAATACAAGGATGTGGCCAGACCCTTCCAATCCGCAATGCAGGGTCAAATCGTCACTCTGACCCTGACGCTCCAACACCAGCGCGGCATTCTGTCAGACGTGCTGAATCGACTGGCGTCCTTGCAGGCCAACATCCTGACGATCAATCAAACATTGCCGTTGCAGGGAATGGCCACCGTCATTATTTCGTTCGAAACGCGAGACATGACTCAGGAACTGCAGACAGCGCTTGACACGATTCGGGATGTGCCCGGAGTTGAGCAGACCCTGATCGCGGGCCAAGGCTACTAGCGACGCCAGAAGCGCGTCCACGGGCGCAGCGAGAGCATCTGCCTTACAAGCAGGGAGCCGAACCCGGCAGACTCGGATCCATGGGCGGAGCGGCTCACAGTGCGACGCGCGGCCGTGGATGCGGTGGCTCGCGGTGCGACGCGCGGCCATGGATGCGGTGGCTCGCGGTGCGACGCGCGGTCGTGGATGCGGTGGCTCGCGGTGCGACGCGCGGCCGTGAACTCCGGGCGCGCAGCATGCACGGAGAACTGCGGCAAGAGAGTCGGTGCGCCGCCGGAACGACGGCGGTGGGCGTTGCAAAGAGAGGAGTTGTTCTGCGTGCATGTCCACATCGGATTGCTTGGGTGCGGCACTGTCGGTTCCGGAGTCATTGAGCTTGTGCGCAAACGCGCCGGCAAGATTGCCGATCTGACCGGACAGCATCCGCTGATTACCAGGGTTCTGGTGAGAGACCCTTCGAAAGAACGGCCTGTGCAGTTTATGGGAGAACAGTTGACCACCGATCCGTCCGTTATTTTGAATGACCCGGACATTCGCGTGGTCATCGAAACAATCGGCGGCGTCGAACCCGCACGATCCATGATTTTACAAGCTCTGCGGGCGTCCAAGCACGTAATCACAGCCAATAAGGATCTGATCGCCCTGCACGGCGCCGAGATTCTGGAAGCGGCCGAACAGGCGCACGTCGATGTGTTTTACGAGGCGGCGGTCGGTGGCGCCATCCCCCTGATTCGCCCGTTAAAAGAATCATTGACCGCCAATGAGATCACTGACCTCATGGGAATCATCAATGGCACGACAAACTATATCCTGTCCAAAATGACGGCAACCGGCGCGGATTTCGACGCGGTGTTGCAGGAGGCGCAGCAGTTGGGCTATGCCGAAAGCGATCCTTCCAGCGACATTGACGGACTCGACGCGGCCCGGAAACTGACCATTCTGGCCTCGATTGCGTTTCACGCCAAAGTCAGCCTGGACGAAGTCGACACGTACGGCATTCGCACCCTGACGGCGGGGGACGTCGCCTACGCGCAGGAACTCGGCGCCGTCATCAAGCTCCTGGCGACTGGCGCCGATCGTCAAGGCGACCTGACGTTGCAGGTGCGCCCTACGCTTGTGCCAAAGACTCATCCTCTCGCTCATGTGTCCGGCGCGTACAACGCTCTCTATGTGCGGGGCGACGCCAGCGGAGATCTGATGTTTTTTGGACGGGGGGCAGGTTCCCTGCCGACCGCCAGCGCGATTGTCGGCGATGTGATTGAGGTCATGCGCAATGTGCGCATGGACACCTCGTCACAGGTCAAGCAGATCTGCCTGCCGCACAAAACGGTCAAACGCGGGCAGGGCGCTCCGGCCAGATACTATCTGCGGTTGGAAGCCAACGACGAACCCGGCGTTTTCGCGATGATTGCGAGCATTTTTGGCCAGGCGGAAATCAGCATGGAAACCGTTTTGCAAAAGCGCGTACGCGGAGGGATCGCCGAGATCGTCATCATCACTCATGAGATCGATTCCGAAAAGTTGCGGCGCGCTCTTGACGAACTGGCGTTACAGCCACATCTACAGGCCATTCACAGTGTCATGCCTGTGTTAGGAGGAGTCGAATGAACGCCGTCCAAAACAGACGGGGTATTCTGGCCCGTTATGCGCAGTTCTTGCCGCTGACTGACAGCACGCCCAGGCTGACGCTGGGAGAAGGCTCGACGCCGCTGATTGAAGCGCGCCATCTGTCCGAACGGCTGGGTCTCACCGTCTGGCTCAAATACGAAGGGGCCAATCCGACTGGTTCCTTCAAGGATCGCGGCATGGTCCTGGCTGTCGCCAAGGCGCTTGAGGCGGGCAGTTCGGCAGTCATCTGCGCCTCCACCGGCAATACGTCCGCAGCAGCAGCAGCCTATGCAGCGCGAGCCGGCATGCGGGCCATCGTGTTGATTCCAGACGGATACGTGGCTCTCGGCAAACTGGCTCAAGCGATCATGTACGGCGCGCAGGTGATTGCGATTCGGGGCAATTTTGACCAGGCATTGACACTGGTGCGCGAAATCGCCGAGAAGGAACCGATCACGCTCGTCAATTCGGTGAATCCTTTTCGCATTGAGGGGCAGAAGACGGGCGCCTTTGAAATTTGCGAGGAACTCGGATACGCTCCCGACTATTTGGCCATTCCCGTGGGCAACGCGGGCAATATCACGGCATATCACCGCGGGTTCAGCGAATATGCGAACGCCTTCCACACGACTGTGCCAAAGATGCTGGGATTTCAGGCCGCAGGCGCTGCGCCGATCGTTCGCGGCGAGCCGGTCGCCGACCCGCAGACAGTCGCGACCGCCATTCGCATCGGCAATCCGGCGAGCTGGCAGTTGGCGCTGACCGCTGTCTCCGCCAGCGACGGTATCATCGACGCCGTGACCGACGAGGAAATTCTCGAGGCCTACCGTCTGCTTGCCAGTCGGGAGGGCGTGTTTGCGGAACCCGCCTCCGCCGCTTCCGTCGCAGGCGTCATCAAGCGCGCAGAGGCTGGTCTGCTGGCCCGCGGCAGCTCGGTTGTCTGCGTTCTCACGGGACATGGGCTAAAGGATCCAGATACCGCCATACGCGCGGGTTCTGCCAAACCGGTGACAGTCGAAGCGAACAGACGTGACGTGTGGCAGGCTGTCACGGAGGTTCCCCAATGAAAATCAGCGTCTATGCGCCTGCCACAAGCGCCAATATGGGGCCCGGATTCGACTGCATGGGCATCGCGCTCGATCTCTGGAACGAGATTCACGCGGAGCCCGCAGAGCAGACGGAAATCATGATCAATGGCTATGGGGCGGACACGCTCCCCCGTGACGAGAGCAATCTCGTCCTGCAGTCCATACGGCTGGTGTATGACCGTTTTGGCGTCACAATGCCGCCCCTTCGACTCGCAATGACCAACCGCATACCGATTGCCTCGGGACTCGGTTCGAGCGCGGCTGCCCTCGTCGGCGGATTGCTCATCGCGAACAACCTGCTGAACTCGCCGCTGACCCGTGCGCAGGTGTTGCGCTTCGCCGTGGAACTGGAGGGACACCCCGATAACGTCGCCCCCGCTTTCCTGGGCGGCGCGGTGCTCGCCTATCTGCATCCCGATCAGGTCACGCATGTGACGTTGCCGCTGCGCGACAATCTGCAATTTATCGCGGTCACTCCCGACTTCCCCTTGCTCACCGAACAGGCGCGCTCCATCCTGCCGCCCGTCGTTGCGCGCAGCGACGCCGTCTTCAATGTCGCTCACGCCAGTTTTTTGACCGCCGCGCTGACGACGGGCAATCTCGCGCTGCTCCGGCGCGCACTGGCGGACAGGATGCACCAGGACGCGCGCAGGGCGCTCATTCCTGGCTTCACCGAGGTCGCGAAAGCCGCTTTACAGGCGGGCGCCCTCGGGACAGTCCTGAGCGGCGCCGGCCCCACCGTGCTCGCCATCGTCGAGGGCGGATCGCTCGCGGGTGCCGTGGCGACAGCCATGGTGGATGCGTTTCACTCGGCAGAATGCCCCTCCGAGGCGCGGATTTTGGCGCCTGCAGGCGTGGGGGCGTACACGCATGTGTTCATGCGCGAGTTGTCGCGGTAAATGCGTATCTGAAACCGGCATGGCCTGACGACCACCGCCAACCATGGCAACTTGTCAGAAGGCAAGTTGCCATATAAAGGGGGTCACGGCAAGCGCGTGTGACGGTTTCGCGTCAGATTCACGAGGCCGCGTCAAAGTTGCCAAGGTTCCGCCGAAGTCACCAAAACAGAGGCCACCAAAATAGAAGCCACCAAAATAGAAGCCACCAAAACTCTTGACAGACGGAGTGAAACCATTTATCATTTATTTCACTATTTTGACCTCTATTTCGACTGTCATTTGGACTCTTTTTTGAGCGCTCAGGCATTGCCCATCTGCAAACGCCGCGAAAGACGGAGGCAATCGATGGTTTGGGCTCAGAGAGCGGGTGTCGCTGTGAATCCCGCCCCAACCGGTCGCCTCAACCGACTCCGGAGCGGTCTTCCCCAAGAAGGAAGAACGGGTCAGCCCGTTAACGCTTAGAGGGGGCTCTGTAAACCGGAGCCAACCAAGGTGGCACCGCGGGAGTCGCGCACTCTCGTCCTTGACTGGACGAGAGTGCGCTTTTTCTATTCGCGATAGCAACAGTCGGCTGGAACGCCGCAAGCCAGAAAGGCAGGGATTGAAGACATGCATGCGCAAACTGAACTGACCGATAAACACATCGCCTTTGTCGGAGCTGGTTCGATCGCGGAGGCCCTGATCAAGGGCCTGTGTCAGACGGGCATCGCCAGTCCCTGGCGGATTGCCGTCACGAATCGCAGATCACGCGATCGTCTGGACTGGCTCAAAGAAACATATGGAGTGCGCGTCTATCCGGACATGAGAGACACTGTATGGTCCGCCGACGTCATCATCCTGTGCACCAAGCCCAACGATGTGCGCGAGGCGCTCGCGACCGTGGCAAAACACGCTTCGCCGGACGCCCTCTATCTGTCCGTCGCCGCGGGCTGCACGATCGCGAGCATTGGGGACGCGATCGCGGCACACCACCCAGAGTACCAACGCCGCGCTCTGCCGCGCGTTGTGCGCGCTATGCCCAACACCTCCTGCGCCGTGCTCGAATCGGCGACCGCCTATGCTCTCGGCGACACATGCACAGAAGCGGATCGGCGCATGGTTGAAGCGATCCTTGGCGCCGTGGGATCGGCCCACCCTGTGGAAGAGCATCTGTTGAACGCCGTCACAGGGCTCTCGGGCAGCGGACCCGCCTACGTGTATTATCTCGTGGAGGCCATGACCAACGCCGGCGTCGATGCGGGACTCGAGGAACAGACCGCCTTCTCGATGGTTGTCCAGACTCTGAATGGAGCGGCGCGCATGCTGCAGTCCTCGGGACAGTCGCCCGCCTTCTTGCGCGAACGCGTGACCTCGCCCGGCGGAACGACATTTGCTGCCATCAACACGCTTGACCAACACGGGTTCTCCGCCGCCGTATTGGAGGCCGTGCGCAGCGCCACCGTGCGCGCCGAGCAGTTGGGGATGGAACTCGCGGAACAAAAGCTCTGAACCCTGTAACCGCGCCAACCTTCATGTAGCGAAGCGCAAAAGTCTTGTCGCAAGGCACGCGTCACAAATAAAGCGCGATCACAACTGATCTGCATGGTCAACTGTGACGCTGTCGACGCACGTCATTTCTCGCTTTCCGATGCACTTTCTTCGAGCAACTCCGCCAATTCCGAAAAAGACAGCACGATCGCATCGGGAAACGCGTCGCTTGCAGAGTCCAGCGGCGCGGGCGGCACGTTTCTGCGCAGATAACGATGCTCCTTTTCATACTGCGAAAGGAGCCAACCTTCCCGCAGTGCGACATGCGGCCGAACTCTTGGCGCATACTCGGCCAGCAACGCAAAATCCGCGGTGACCTGCTTCGGTCGCGCAACCATCACCGCCAGAATCCCTGCGCGTTTGGCGACGGCCACATCTTGTGTCAGGAGATCCCCCACGTGCATCGTCACACCGGAACGAAGAGCCTCGTGCGCAAACACCAGCGGATCCGGTTTGGCTATACCCAGCACGTCAGGACCCAGAAAAGCGTCAAAATAGCGGGTCAGCGACATGCGATCAAACAACGCCTTCTGATACCGGACATAGCCGTTGCTGATGATGCCGCATTGGTATCCCCTCGCCCGCAACAGATCGAGAGCCTGCGGCACATCGTCGAAAAACGTTTCCTGGCCGATGCGCTCACCGAGTTCTCCGCGCATCAGATCCTCCAGGCGATCCGTCCAGTCGATCCCCTGCTCGCGGGCGATCGTCATGACGAGATCGTCCCAGTGGAAGGCGTCCACACGCCGATCTTGCGCGAATCGTTTCTGCTGCTCCCGCCTCATGGCCTCGCGCGGCTCGTGCACCCCGCACGCTTCGAGTTTTTGCCACACGCGAGGCAGCACAATTCTTTCAAACGGCGAATCCACCAGTGTTCCGTCAAGGTCAAATGTAATGAAAGCGATCCCGATCACTCCCAAACGATGTTCAGACAATTGCGGGTGCCTGCGGACAGCCCGGAACAACAGCAGACCACTCTTCTGCGGAGGGTCAGAAGACGGTCGGAAGGCAGGCGGATGCCCAGCGGTTGAAAGTCACTGCGGCGTTTTTGCGCGGCAGTGATCCACCCACCATTATACCTTTATCTCAAAAACAACATGGCCCGACGGAAATAAGTATCGAAAGCCTGTAACCTTCCCGTGCATTCCTACGTCAATGCTTTGCGGAGAGGGGACGTACCCGTGGGGCAAAGGACAATGGCAATATATTTGGGAACGAGCGTTTTGGCGACCTTAATCACGCTGGAACCAACCCTGTATTCTTCTTTGGAGCATTCTCAAGTTCCATCGGCAAAGGCGCAGGCGTACGCCGCTATATCACGGAGACTTCCTTTGCAGGCCCTTTGGATGACCAGCGCGAGGACAGGTTGGGGTCTCGCGACAATCGACGGCAGTCCGGTTCTGCTGACAACCAGCGATGGCGCATTGACCTGGTCCAAAACCCGCCTTCCGCCAGTGGCCCGTTCCTGGCAATGGAGCTTTTACGCCCTGTCAGCGACGGATTCGTGGGTCATAGCGCGCGATCAAAAGACGAACATTGATCGCATCTATTTCACGAACGACGGCGGCATGCAGTGGGCTCGCCTCAGCTCTGTCCGCGATAATCAGTCGTTTGCCAATCTCGACTTCGTGAGCCGTTCACGAGGCTGGCTTATCACAAATGGCTTCCCGGCCACGGTTCAGATGATTTGGCACCTCTATACAACAAGCGATGGCGGCCGCCGCTGGCAACTCGTCTCCAATTCTTCTTCGGGCACTCCACATGCTGTCCCGGAGTCAGCCTACGCGAACTACTCGTTCACCGGACCACTGACCGCATGGATTACGGGGATGAATCCGGTCGCGAGTACGACGGACTATGGCGTGACCAGAGACGGCGGAACGTACTGGCGGTATCATGCGTTGCCAGCCCCCATGAAACAAAAAGGTTACATGGCGACTCTGTTTCCCCCGTATTTTTTCAGTCCATCACGGGGCGTCATGCCGGTCTCCTATCAGGTGAACGCAGGGGGCAGAACGTTCACTGCGATTTTCGAGACTAGCGATGCCGGCGTACATTGGCGTGCGGCCAAATCAGCAGCGTTCTTGCGCACCAACCAACCGATCATCTGTGACGTCTCGAAAACCGGGACGATTTACGCCGTCGCTAATTCAGGCCGGCATGAAGGCATTCTGTACGTTACGCGGAACTCAGGTCGCACTTGGCAAAAGGCAGGAAGTTCACAGACGCTCTTTGGGGTCAGTTCCGTATGGTTCGTCTCGCCCAGAAAGGGGTTTGCGTACACGGACAACCCCAACAGAGGAAGCACAGTCCAGGGGCGCAGCGGAGGATGGGAAGTAAACTGGAGCCTGAACGGAACCGCAAACTTGGAAGGCGGCATTGTACAGACGAACGACGGGGGGCGCACTTGGAAGACCGCGATGGCGCTAGTCATGGGCTGATTGCTTCAGAACGCGACAGATACATTTTAACCATTGGCGATGGCGATGGCGACCAGGCTTGGGAGCAAAGCGTTCGATCACGCAGAGTGCGCGATCGAACGCCGGCCAACTGACGAAGGCGCTCACTTCAACGGAGGGGTCCACTTGAGCAGTTATAAGAAACGTTTCACTCTTATCGGAACAGCCTGTATGGTCAGCGGCGCACTCTTGGGACAGACCATGGTGATCCCCAACATAAGTTCCCCATACGTACGTGGAGAATCGGCGCGCCCGACCACGGCGATTCAAGCCTCTCTGTCGAATTCCGGCATGACGCAGTACACGCTGCACGCAGTCGCATTTGCCAATGCCGAGCGCGGGTGGGTCGTGGGAAACGGGGTGATTCTCGGCACCACGAACGGCGGAAGTCGCTTTGCGGCGCAGTATCGAGGCTCTCTGGATCTATTCGGCGTGCAGGCGCAAAGCGCCCAGGATGTCGTGGCGTACGGCCTGCATGAGCTGCTCAAAACGAGCGACGGAGGGCGAACGTGGACTTCACTCAGGATGCCGTATGGCCCGATCATTCAAATGGACTTCACCTCCAGGACGACCGGATTTGCGATCGGCGGCAACGGCAACAACTTCGTTGGCAATCTCTATGTGACGAAAGACGGCGGCAACGCCTGGCGCCGAGTTCCGGGCTTGCGTCAAGCCACGGCGCTGGCATTTGCCAACGCGCGCGTGGGCTGGGTCAGCACATATCATTGGATCTATCGCACCGAAAACGGCGGTTCCACCTGGACTCGCGTGACGCGTACCCCGACCAATGGGAGCGTGAGACGCATGGACGCGACGGGCGCGCATCATGTATGGTTGCTGTCGATCGGCGCGTCCGGGATGTCGCAGACCAGTTATTCGGTGTTTGCCAGCGTGGACGGTGTGCATTTCAAGCCGGTTCTTGGAGTGTCAACTGCGGGCGCCGGTCCGGCGCCAGGCGATGCGACACATACCATACAGGGGCCCGGCACCTCTCCGGGGCCTTTTGTCGCGGTAAGCGACCGCGTCGCCTACATGGCGGGGGAATGTGAGGCGTGCGGCGCGGGGGTCACCATGTTCGCGCGGACGTCTGACGGCGGGCGAACGTGGACAGAATATCCGCCGATCCCCGATCTGCCGGGTCTCCCGAACAGCTCTGGCAGCGGCTCGGCAGCGGCGTTTCCGACTGCCTCCGACGGTTGGCTGATCGGTGACATGGTGGGCATCTCCCATCAACTCTACCACACCACGGACGGCGGACGCCATTGGTCACAGGCATATCCGAAAATAACGCCTGCCAACGGATTTTCATTTGTCAACCGGTCCGTCGGCTTCGGACTCGGCGTGCCGGGCCACGCCAATGATGTTGTGAAAACCACGGATGGCGGAGCGGCGTGGCAGGTTATCGGCCGATTGCCTGTAACGGCCGCTCCGCAGTTCCACGGCG
Organism: Bacillota bacterium; assembly: GCA_021793015.1. GTDB lineage: Bacteria > Bacillota > Bacilli > Alicyclobacillales > SLC66 > JAKADD01. Next base: position 5,000 of record JAJYTO010000083.1, on the reverse strand, counting down.
GTTCAGCGGCGCCTTGGGCTATTCATTTTGTGTCTGCGCGGCGCGGTTTCGCCGTGGGAAGCGATGCGCTGCTGTACGGCACGGCCGACGGAGGCCGCATCTGGCGCCGGATTCCGTTGCGCATCCGGCATTCCGCCTACATGTACGGCAGTGTCTGGTTCGCCAATGCCCGCTCCGGAACCTTTGTGGTCAACGGCTATAACAACGAGCCTCGCCGTTTCTTGACCACGAACGGAGGGCAGACTTGGCGGATGGCGGCGCCCGCTAACCTGCAGGTTGCCCAGTCTGATTTGCTGCCGGCGTCCCTCGCGCGCGCCGCAAGCATCCAGATACAAAGAACGAATGGCCAGGACGGCGTCGAAACGGCGGGATCGCGCGTTGCCTGGGTGACTGCAATGGACGGTTTTTCTCTCACGACAAATGGAGGCGGTGCATGGAAGACGGTTAAATTTCCTCAAAACGTTGCGAACCAACCGGAGACGATCCAGTTCACGTCATCCAGAGACGGCTATGTACAATTTTGGGACGGCAGCATCTACCGCACTGTTGACGGCGGGCGCAAGTGGACGCTTGTGGCGGAGTGACAGAGTGGCGCCATTTGCATAGAACAGCGAGTTCGACCATCTACGAAGCCGTGACTTCCTCGTTTTTGCCGCCGTCTTTTTGACCTGTCTCAGAAATCCGCTATAATAAAGTGAGAATCTCGATATTCTGCAGGGAGGTCGATGGACGGATGAACTACCGTCGTTTAGGGCGCGCCGGCGTCAAAGTCAGTGAGATAAGCCTTGGATCATGGCTTACATACGGAGGATCTGTTGGACGGGATACGGCCATTGCCTGCGTGCATCGCGCCTATGAGCTTGGCGTCAACTTTTTTGACACCGCGAACGTATACGACCGCGGCGCTGCGGAAACAGTGCTGGGTCAAGCCATCAAAAGTTTCCCGCGCGATTCGTATGTGCTCGCCACCAAGGCCTTCTGGCCCATGGGAGACGGCCCCAACGATCGCGGACTCTCCCGCAAACACATCATCGAGCAATGCAATGCGAGTTTGCAACGACTTGGCGTAGACTATGTGGATCTGTGGCAGTGCCACCGTTACGACCCGGAAACACCGTTGGACGAAACGCTGCGCGCCATCGACGACCTGATCCGTCAGGGCAAAGTGCTCTATGCGGGTGTCAGCGAATGGTCGGCAGTGCAGATTGCCAACGCGTTGCACGCGGCAGACCGCATGGGACTGGATCGCATCGTTTCCAACCAGCCCCAATACAGCATGCTGGAACGATACATCGAACCGGACATCATCCCCCTTTGCGAACGCGAAGGCGTCGGACAGATCGTCTGGTCCCCTCTCGGACAAGGCATGCTGACCGGGAAGTACAAACAGGGCGAGGCAGCGCCCGCAGGCACCCGCGCTGCCAGCGACCGGACAGCAAAGATTATCGGCAGGCTGATGACCGAGGAAAATTTTGCGCGTGTTGAAAAACTGCGCACGATAGCCAACCGTCGCGACATTTCTCTAGCCCAATTGGCGCTGGCGTGGATTTTGCGCCAGTCGAATGTATCGTCCGCCATCATCGGGGCAAGCCGCCCGGAACAGATCGAAGAGAACGTCAAAGCGTCCGGCGTCGTGTTGACACCCGGAGAATTGGATGAGATCACAGCGATCCTCGCCTGACAGGCGCGTGGTGCGAAATGGAGTGAATCCAGGATGACGCTCGACCATGAGTCGCGAATCTCCCTGATCGTACGATCCACAGCGATCGATGTGAACGGGCACGTCAATAACGCCAAATACCTGGAATACATTGAATGGGGACGAGAGGCGTTCTACGAACAGGCCGGGCTGTCGTATGAGACATTGCTGGCGCAGGGCGTGATCACGGTGAGCGTCAACATCAACATCAACTATCGCCGGGAGGCGAAACAAAACGATGAGTTGACCGTGATCACGAGACCCGGACGCATGGGGCGCAGCAGCTTTACGATGGAACAGACCGTGATTCGTGAACGCGACGACGTTCTGATCGCCGACGCTTCCGTCACATTGGTCACGGTGGACGCCGTGACTCGCGCGAGCGCGCCGGCGCCTGCCGCGTTGCGCCGTCTCTTTGAATCATGAATACGGCGTACGCGGCCATCGGCGGAGCGGAAACGGTCGCGAAGCTGGTTGACGCCTTTTACCCCCGCGTTCAGGCGCACCCTGATCTCGCCCCCCTGTTTCCCGTTGACATCAAGCCGGTGCGAGACAAGCAGTACCTCTTTCTCACACAGTTCCTGGGCGGTCCACCTCTTTATTCCGAACAATATGGACACCCGATGCTGCGGGCGCGTCACGCCCCGCACCGGATCACGCCCGCTGCCGCAAAGGCGTGGCTCGGCTGTATGGCGGCCGCCATGGATGAGATCGGACTCACAGATGACGTTCGCGACTTCATTTTCGAGCGCCTGACCACGACGGCGCACCACATGGTCAACAGCGCGGACAGCGCCGACTGACCCAACACCGATAGACCTAAGAGTCGCCGCAAGCCACTCTCAATTATTTCCATCCGATCAATACGTCCATGTCCCTAGTGTAGCGAGGATTGACGTTCGTGACAAACGGCGCAAAAAAACCGCAACTGGTCTCTCGGGGCCAGTGCGGCTTTTGCTTTCGTTTTACAGATTGCAAACAATACGCCTTCACGACAGCGGATCGGACGTCAGAGACGAGCGCGCCGCCGTCCGCTACTGATAGCGATTGTCGGCTTGCCAGGGTTGATAATGACCTGCCTGTTGCTGCGGTTGCCTTTGGTATTGTTGGTCGGCCCCCTGGAAGCCGCCCTGCGCCACATTCTGGTATGCCTGCGGGTTCTGGTATGCCTGCGGGTTCTGGTATGCCTGCGGGCTCCGCCAGGCGCCCGTATTTTGGTCTGCCGGCCTGTTCTGCGTCATTTGCCATGGCTGCGGCTGTTGCCATTGTTGACCAGCGGCGCCCCTTTGCCACTGCTGGCTGACGCCGTTTTGCCGGTCAGGTCCGCCTGCGCGCTGCATGGCGTTGCGCAAGCCCGCCGCCTGCACGGTCTGCATGGTCATCTGAGCGTCCTGGCGATGAGTCTGAATCGACTTGTGCACTTCCTGGCGGCCCACGGCCGACGGGGACGGATACAGGCCCTGCCGGCTCATGATTTGGTAACAATCCGCCTGCTCCGCCAACGTCTCATTGAGCAGGCGCTGCATGGTTTGACGAACCTGCGCACAGTTTGCCTCTGTTACGGCGATGGTATATTCGGCGGCCTGATGTTTTAGCATGATGAGAATCTGGTGCATCCAGTCCTTTTCCTGCAACTGCGTCATTTGCTGCTGTGTCTGCATGGTCTGTGTCCTTCCTTTCCCTGCTTCGTCAACCGTTCAGTGGGCGATGGATTCGTGTTGCTCCAGAGTGTGAACCAGTTCGTCATGGCGGCGCTGGTGTTCCCCGATGACGTGGTGAAGAAACTGCAGCGCTTCCGGTTGCGGAGCACTCGACTGCGCAGCGACGCACAGTTTGATGAGCAGGTCTTCCCCACTCAACATGTCGTTCAAATAGTTCAGTTCCTTTGACGTGAGCGGTTGCATGAACAATCCCCTTTCTAAATAATTGATCGGATGCGGCTCTAACCCTGCCTCACATTCCTCACGTGCGTAGGATGCGCAACGGAAAATTTTTCTATGCAAGCGCGCCCGGAGCGGCTGTTCGCCCCGTCCGCTCACTCCTCGACACAGACGAAAGCCACGCCGATCAGACAGAGCGACAGAGCACGAATGCTTTGCCAATCCGCCTTCTAAACAGTACAATAAAACAGGCTCAGTCAGGGGAGGGAACAACGCATGAAAACGCGGCCATTCATCAGAAAGGCCACGATTCTGTTCACCTGTCTGTGGATCGTCGCGGCGGCGTGGCAATCGTTTACCACAGTGCCGCAGACCATCGCACACTCCCTGGCGCAAAGCGCCCGTCCAGACAGACAGGCGCGACAAGTTGCAGACCTCGTGCGGGCCCATGTGCCGCTCACGTCCAAACTCACCGTGCTGTATCTGAACGGCATCGACGGCGGCGACAACTTCTACCGCGTTCGTTATCTGTTGTATCCTCTGTCGTTTGTGGATTATTGGTCATGGAACGATCCGAATCAGGGCGGCTATGTGTGGAATATTCCGCGCTTCACTCAGGCATCTTCGCTGCGGCGCATCATGCTGAGCCGCCGCGTCAGTTATGTGATTGCCATCGACCACCCGGCGATTCTCCGACTGCTGCACGCACCCGCCGACGGCCTTTACCTGTACCGCGTCCAGCGCCGGAAAATCCAGGCCGGAGCAACACTCGCGTCCGCGTTGTCGTTGGTGGTGAGGATGCCGTGATCTGGATTGGCTGGATACTGTTTGTCGTCACCCTCGCCGCATCGGGATTCCTGCTTTTGCGCCCCTTTGGACTCGCCCTTGCGGAGCGGATCACGGCCGGATTTGTCGCAGGATCGACTGGATTGCCGCTGCTGTTGTTTGTCGCCAACACCTTTCTCGGCATCCCTGTACTCGCGACTGGCGGTGAAGGTCTTGCGTTTTTCGGAGCCCTGCTGCTGGTTCTCGCGGTCGCGATCGCATTTGAAGCGGGCCCTGCATGGCGCAGGCGAACGCGCACAAACGCGGCGACACAACGCAGGCGCAAGAGGGGGACCGACCGCGAGCGACAATCGGTGTTGACGCGTGCGGCCACGGTCATTCTGGTGGTCGCGATTGCTGTCTTCCTGTATCAAATGGCCGCAGGCGCGGCAAAACCGCTTTTTGGCTGGGATGAGTACTCGTATTGGTTGTACGCGGCGAAACTGATCACCCTGGCGGACGGCAGAAGCACCGTGTTGCTCCACAACGCGTATGCAAGTTATCCACTTGGCTTTCCGTATCTTGTAGCATGGTGCTACCATCTGATCGGGGAAATATCCATCGCACAGGCCAAATGGATATCCCCGCTCCTCACG
>JAJYTO010000082.1 GCA_021793015.1 Bacillota bacterium | reverse complement strand
ATTTCCCGCTGCGTCAGTGATAAAAAACGCCTGCGGTGAGAATATGGACAGTGTATCGTGCGCCAGGTTGCGCAGATACCGGGCGCTGTCGGCGACCGCAAAAGCGAGCACCACTTTGCCGTGCACAGGGTTCACCGTGACGGGGCTGGAACTGTGAGGGACGGTCATTTCCTTCAGATCGGCAACGGGCGCGTTCACTGCTCCCGACGCCGTGAGCAGGGTGACCGTATCTCCCTGTTGCCCGAGAACGCGCCACAGAGTTCCCGCCGGCAGATTGACTGCGCTTCCAGAGGAGAGTGTGGCCTGTTGATCCGTCATCATCATGGCAAATGTTTCGTTGGCGGAACTGCCATAGTGTTTTGCTCCAAAGTAATGTCTTGTTCCAAAGTGGGCGGCTTCTGATCGCAATACGGGCGGATTGGCGACCGCACCCGCAACGATGCGGCTGGCAATGCCGTGCGTTGGCGCAACGGCAAGATAACCGACGGCGACGAAGGTTGCTGATATTGTGAGAATAGGAAATTTGGGCATGCCTGACCTCCAAGGCGTTGGTTGAAGCTGTTTGAATTGTTTTACATTATTTGAATGCGTCGAATATCCCCGCGCAACGAGTCCTCTTTTCGGACACGCGTTATACATGTATTATAGAAGGCGCAACGGCTCATCGACACCCACAGTATGTGGCACATCAGCCAGCATGCGGTGCGCGTTTGTAGGGCGCGGTGTCCGTTTGCAGTGCGGTGCGCGCTTGTAATCCGAAGCGGCCGCTGCGCGGTTCGGCTGGTTTCGGCAGGATTCGCCGCAGTCACAGGTGGGAGGTCTGCAACCATGATCAGTGAAGAAGCAATCTATGAACAGTTGAAGGAAGTGCTGGATCCGGAGATTCAGATCGACGTTGTGAATCTGGGCATGATTTACGGAGTCACCGTTGCGGACGAAGGGAAAAAGGTCACCGTGCGCATGACGCTGACGACCATGGGGTGTCCTGCCATGGAGGAATTGCAGGGGGATATCGTCCGTCGAATCGAGGCGTTGGGCGTTGACGACGTGGAGATCGATCTGACGTTCGATCCGCCGTGGAACAAGGACATGATGTCCGATGAAGCCAAGCTGGTCATGCGCTATCTCTTTTAAGCAAAAGGGGTCTGCGCGAAGCCAGTGACCGCCCGTAATGCGACCGAAGGAAGCGGGATTCCGAAGCGCTTTGGGCGTGCATGACGCGGCGTGGGCGCGCCCAATGTTTGAATATTTTGTGTCACCCGAGATCGAAAGTCGCATTTGCAAGCGTCCTTTGTCGAGGCTGCTTGCTTTTTTTCTTTGATGTGGTAGCATAAAGGCGACTAAATTGGTCAACTTTAAATGCTGAGCCGGTTTCGCGGCGGTTGCCTGTACTGGGCCGTTTTGCGGGCAACGCTGTGTGGGAGGAAAGAGTATGGCAAACATTCCAGAGCTAAAGATTTCCGGGTTGCACGCGGAGGTTGCGGGAAAAGAGATCTTGCGCGGCGTCAACGTCACGGTTCGCGGTGGTGAAGTGCACGCCATCATGGGCCCGAACGGCACAGGAAAGAGCACCCTCGCGTCTTCGCTCATGGGGCATCCCAAGTATGCCGTCACGGCGGGCGGCGCCACAATTGACGGTGAAGACCTGCTTGCTATGAGCGTGGATGAGCGGGCGCGCAAGGGACTGTTTTTGGCGATGCAGTATCCAAGCGAGGTGTCGGGCGTCTCGAACGCCAACTTCATGCGGATGGCCGTGAACGCCAGACTCGGCGCAGGCAACGAAGTGCCTGTGCTGAAGTTTCACCGTGAACTGCAGCGCCAGATGAAAACACTCAGCATAGACGCTTCCTTTGCAGAACGGTATCTTAACGAAGGTTTTTCCGGCGGCGAAAAGAAACGCAATGAGATCTTGCAGATGGCTGTTCTTCGGCCGCGCATCGCGATTCTCGATGAGATCGACTCGGGGCTCGACATCGACGCTCTGCGCATCGTCGCCGACGGCGTCAATTCCTTGCGTGGACCGGAGTTTGGACTGCTCATCATCACGCACTATCAAAGGTTGCTGCAATACATCGTTCCCGATCGTGTGCATGTCATGATGCAGGGGCGCATCGTGCGGTCGGGTGGCCGCGAGCTTGCGATGGAACTGGAAGCACGCGGCTATGACTGGTTGAAAGACGAACTGGGAATCGTTGACGAGACTGTTTCGGTGAACGCATAGGGGGGTGTCCTGACGTGAATACAGTGAAAGAAGCGTCTGTCGCCAGCCTGGATGCGGAACCGTATATCGCCGCTTTGCAGGAACCCGGGTTTGCGCTCGAATTTCGGCGCAGGGCGCTTGCGCTTTACGCGCAACTGCCGTTGGCGAGATTTGAAAAGAGCGATCTTTCCAGACGCAATGTGCGCGCGTTCAAGGCCGCTCCCGCGGCGATCGAGGATCCTTCGGCATGGTTCCGCGTCGCCGAGTCGCATCTGAACCCGCAGGATGAACATCCGCTGATCGTCATTGCGGACGGCAGTGTGGTTCATGTGCGCGGCGTCGAGCAACTCGCTTTGCAGGGGGTCGTCTTCTGCAGTTTGCGGGAGGCCGTCAATAAATATCCGGATCTGGTTCAAAAGCATTTGGGAACGGTCGTTTCTTCCGATGAGAATAATCTGATTGCGCTGCAAAGCGCATTGTGGCGCGACGGCGTCTTCCTGTATGCGCCGAAAAATGTGGAACTTGCGCAACCGGTGCAACTTCTGGCGGTGACGACAAAGGGCGGTTACGGCACGTTTGTACGCAATCTGATCGTGGCTGACAGCGGCAGTCAGGCGTCATTTCTGGACTCTTATGTGGCTGCGGCCACGCTTGAAGACGAACTGCAGGTGGGCGTGACGGAAGTCGTTGTCGGCGACGGCGCGCGGGTCAAGATTGGCACTGTGCAGGATTTTCCGCGCAAGGCGACCAATGTTCTGGTGCGCAGAGCGCGCGTGCTTCGGTCCGGCCAGATGAATTGGGTCGTGGGCGAGGTCGGAGACGGATATACGGTCGCCGAATTTGGTTCTCTGCTTGAGGGAGAAGGGAGCGTCAGCACCAGTCATGCGATTGCGCTCGGCGCGGGCCGCGCCCATATGGACCTGACATCGCGCATGGTGCACATCGGCCGCTTCAGCGAAAGCGACACGACAGCCCGCGGCGTGATGCAGGGGAAAGCGAACGCTGTATATCGCGGTCTGACGCACATTCGCAAGGGGGCGGGCGGCGCCAACGGCCAGCAGTCTGAGAAACTGTTGATGCTGAGTCCGGGAAGCCGCGCCGACGCCATTCCCATGCTGTTGATCGACGAAAACGACGTCAAATGCGGTCATGCGGCGTCGGTCGGCCAAATCAACGAGGATCAACTGTTTTACCTGATGTCGCGCGGGATTTCTGAAGCGGCGGCAAAACGGATGATCGTGTGGGGATTCGTGGACCCCGTGTTGGCCGAATTGCCGATCGACATCGTGCGCAAAGCAGTGGAAAACGTCCTGGAGAGGAAGATGGCTTAAATGGACCGCGCCATGATTCGCCGCGACTTTCCCATTCTCGATCAGAAAATCAATGGCAAGCCGCTCATCTATCTTGACAGCGCCGCGACATCGCAGAAGCCGCGCCAGGTGATTGAGGCCGTGGAAAAGTATTATCACGAAGACAACGCCAATGTCCATCGCGGCGTGCATACGCTCGGATCGCGCGCGACGGACGCTTATGAGGGCGCGCGGGAAAAGGTGGCGGCGTTTATAGGCGCGCCGTCGGAACGCCAGGTCGTCTTCACGCGGGGCACAACGGAGAGCCTGAACATGATCGCGCATGGGTACGCGCGCAAACGGCTTCGCGAGGGCGATGAGATCGTGATCACCCCCATGGAGCATCACAGCAATCTGATCCCCTGGCAGCAGGCGGCCATGGCGACCGGGGCGACCCTGAAGTACGTGCCGATGCAAAGGGACGGCACCGTGTCGCTGGCGGATATTGAGGCCACTGTGACACAGAAAACGAAAATCGTTGCGATGGTGCATGTGTCCAACGTTCTGGGCACGATCAATCCGGTGAAAGAAGCGGCGGCGATCGCCCATCGCCATGGCGCGGTCATGATCGTTGACGGCGCGCAGAGCGTGCCGCATATGGCGATCGACGTGCAGGATCTCGATTGCGATTTCCTGGCTTTTTCCGGGCACAAGATGATGGCGCCGACCGGCGTCGGGGTGCTGTACGGCAAACGCGAGGTACTCGAACAGATGGAGCCTGCGCATTTTGGCGGCGAAATGATCGAGACGGTCGAACTGTACCGGTCCACATGGAAGGAGATTCCCTGGAGATTTGAAGGCGGCACTCCCATCATTGCCGGCGCGGTTGGCCTTGCGGCGGCGATCGACTATCTGAAGGGGATTGGCATGGACAATGTCCGCCGTCTCGATGCAGAACTCACGAATTACGCGCTGGAACGGCTCAGCGCCGTGGAAGACCTGACGATCTACGGTCCGCTTGGGGAGCGCGGCGGTCTCGTTACATTTAACGTGGCGGGAATCCACCCTCACGATGTGTCCACCGTTCTCGATTCGGAAGGTGTGGCGATTCGCGCCGGCCATCACTGCGCCCAGCCGCTGATGCGGTGGCTGAACGTGGCGGCGACGGCGCGGGCGAGCTTTTATGTGTATAACACAGAAAACGATATCGATGTCCTGGCGCGCGCCCTGGAGACGACGAAGGAGTTTTTCGGCCATGCAATTGGATGATCTGTACCGGCAGGTGATCATGGATCACTATCAGCATCCGCGCAATCAAGGGAGTATCGAGGGGGGCGTCGGTGACGAGACGCTGAGCGTGGACCTGAAGAATCCAACCTGCGGCGATGAAATCACGCTGCAGATGAAGATCGAGGAAGGTCTTGTCACGGATGTGCGTTTTAAGGGCACGGGATGCTCCATCAGTATGGCCTCCGCCTCGATGATGACGGAAGCGATCAAGGGCAAGCCGGTTGAGGAAGCGCTGGCGCTCGCGGAAGAGTTTCGCAAGATGATGAAGGGCGAAGAGTTTGATGCGGACCGCATGGGGGACATTGAGGCGCTGGCCGGGGTGTGCAGGTTTCCGGCGCGCATCAAGTGCGCGACGCTCGCATGGCACGCGCTGGAACGCGGCGCTGACAAGAAGAACTGAAGCGCGGCTGCAGACGGCGCGAAAGTCTCCAGTCGCGTGCGGCGCAACCGTCCCGCAGTTGTTGCCTTTGCCGCCGATGAAACTGACCATGAGGAGGAATTCTGGATGGGCACAACAGTACCGGAACTGTCAGAGTATCAGTACGGCTTCATAGACAAAGACGTGTCTGTCGTCAGGTTTGCCAAGGGCCTCTCGCGAAAAGTCGTTGAGGATATCTCCAGCATGAAAAACGAGCCTGGCTGGATGACCGACTTTCGGTTGCGCTCGCTGGATATTTTCAATCAAAAACCGATGCCCAACTGGGGCGGCGACCTGGGAAGTCTCAATTTTGACGAGATCACCTATTATGTGAAGCCGTCGGAGCGCCAGGGCAAGACATGGGAAGATGTGCCCGAGGAAATCAAGAATACGTTTGACCGCCTGGGCATTCCCGAAGCGGAGCGCAAATTTCTCGCAGGCGTTTCCGCCCAGTATGAATCGGAAGTCGTGTACCATTCGATGCAGAAGGAACTCTCAGAGATGGGCGTCATCTTCACGGACACCGATACGGCCCTGAGGGAACATCCGGAGATCTTCAAAGAGTATTTTGGGACGATCATCCCTCCGGAGGACAATAAATTCGCCGCGCTGAACTCTGCGGTCTGGAGCGGCGGCAGTTTCATCTACGTGCCAAAAGGCGTGCGCTGCGAGGTGCCTTTGCAGGCTTACTTCCGAATCAACTCGGAAAATATGGGGCAGTTTGAACGCACTCTGATCATCTCTGACGAGGACAGCTTTGTTCATTATGTGGAGGGCTGTACGGCGCCCATCTACAGCACCAATTCACTGCACAGCGCCGTGGTCGAGATCATCGTGAAAGACCGTGCGCGGACAAGGTATACGACGATTCAGAACTGGGCGCCCAATATTTATAACCTCGTCACCAAGCGCGCGGTCGCGTATGCGGACGCCGCCATGGAGTGGGTGGACGGGAATATCGGCTCCAAATTGACGATGAAATACCCGGCGATCTACATGCTTGGCCCCCGCGCCAAAGGCACCGTTCTTTCGATTGCGGTGGCTGGCGCGGGTCAGCATCAGGATGCGGGCGCAAAAGTGGTGCATGCGGCGCCGGACTGTACGTCGACGATCGTTTCAAAATCGATCAGCAAGCACGGCGGGAAGACGACATACAGGGGCCTGGCGCATTTCTCGCCAGACTCACAGCATTCGAAATCGAATATCAAATGCGATACGTTGATTCTCGATGCGGAGTCGACGTCGGACACGATTCCGTACAATGAGATTCAGAGCGACTCTGTTACACTCGAACACGAAGCGACTGTTTCACGAGTCAGCGAAGAGCAACTGTTCTATCTCATGAGCAGGGGCATTAGCGAAGAAGACGCGACGCGCATGATCGTCATGGGGTTCATTGAACCATTCACAAGGGAACTGCCCATGGAGTATGCGGTCGAGATGAACAGGCTGATCAAGTTTGAGATGGAAGGCTCGATCGGGTAATGGCCGCGGTCCATGTCGCGGTTGCGCTCCCCGCTGATCCCGCGAGGGGCGGAATCAGCGGGATTGGCAGGATCAGCGAGTGCGCGTCCAGGACAGGCGACGGCGCGAGGGCGTGCCGTGGGGCGCCCAGATTGCGGGAGACTGAAGGAGGGTGCTGCGAGTGAAGGTGTCGAAGCGCACGGAATACGGACTGCGCGCGATCGTGACGCTTGCCGAAACTTCGCGTTCGGCGGAACAGCCGGTGCCGCTGCGCGAGATCGCGTCGCGCGAGGACATACCGGAAGCGTTTCTCGACCAGATCTTTGCCCTGCTGCGCCGGGAGGGGCTGGTGAGCAGCGTCCGCGGGGCGAGCGGAGGGTATTTGCTCGCCAGGGAGCCGAGAGCCATCTACATGGGTCAGGTGGTTAAGCTGCTTGAAGGGGATACGGCGCCGATCGGCTGTGTCAGCGACGAATTCGCGTCGCCGGAGGATTTCTGCAGCAAAGCCCGCCATTGTCACACGCGCGGCGTGTGGATGAAGCTTAATGACAGCATCATGCACACTCTGGACGGGATCTCTCTGGCGGACGTTCTTGAGGACCTGGAAACGCCGCGCAAGGAGGCGGCGGTCAGAGTGTAGGGCGCGCAGGGGCATGAGAATCTGTCCCGACAATAACGGCAGTCCGTGCCTGCCGGGACGGATCATGCATGCCGTTGCCGCTCAGACAACCGCGGCCTAAGGGCCGCTAATACTCGCCGCATTGGCATGCATGATCCGTCTTGGCGGAGCCGTCTCAGCCCGTGAAATTCGCGACAGGCACAATGCACGACTCCTCCCCGAGCTGGCCCTGCTGTGACAGACAAACCTCGTGGGCGCTTTATCATTCTCCTGATGGTGGCGCTGTGCGGCGGGTGGTGCTGCGGTAACGCTGTGCTGAAACATAGTGCAAGAACAGAGTGTAACAGATATGCTGAACGACCGTGGATCCCTTTTGTGGGTCTCTTTTTAGCGAGGACCTGTTAGGAAGTGCCTGCGGCCGTTTTCATTTTTCGTAAGGGTTGTGCGCCTGTGGTGGACATTCGCTTTGGACGGGAAGCTATGCTTCCAATCAATTTACACAGTTTTTACATTCGCTTATCCCACTCTTTGTGTTACCGTAATTCTCAGAAAATGAGATTCCGAAACGATAGTCTGAAAAAAACGGGCGCTTGCATGGATTTTGCAGTTGACTTTTAAGGGCAAGTCTCTATCATGAAGGCGTAGAGTTTCCAAGTTTTTTGTGTCTTCGGCGCGGAGATTGCGAAACGGTTGATCGACGTTGATCGTACGCGAGCGGGTTGTTTTTTGGGGGTGCGACATGGCGGAGCCATTGCTGAAGGTTCGCAATTTAAAAACATATTTCATTAGCAAAGAAGCTCAGGTAAAAGCGGTCGACGGCGTTGATTTTGACGTTGCGCCGGGCAAGGTGCTCGGCATTGTGGGGGAGTCTGGCAGCGGCAAGAGTATGACGTCACTCTCTTTGATGCGGTTGGTTCCCGGACCGCAAGGACGGATTGTGGAAGGCGAGGTGACCTTTGAGGGCACAGATCTTCTGAAGCTCACCGAACGTCAGATGTCGGACGTGCGGGGGAACCGCATGGGGATGATTTTCCAGGAACCGATGACGGCCCTGAATCCCGTGCTGAAAATCGGCGAACAGATCGGCGAGGTTTTGATCCGCCATCGCAGGGTGTCCAAGGCGGAAGCAAAGAAGCAGTCCATAGGGCTGCTTCGCAGCGTCGGGTTTCCGAGGGCCGAGCAGATCGTTGACGAGTACCCGCATCAGCTGTCGGGAGGCATGCGGCAACGGGCGATGATTGCCATGGCGATGGCGTGCCAGCCCAAACTGCTGATCGCCGACGAGCCGACCACGGCGCTCGATGTGACCATCCAGGCCCAGGTGCTCGACCTCATGCGAAGTCTGAAAAATAAAAACGGCACCGCCATTATCCTGATCACGCACGATCTCGGCGTCATTGCGGAGATGGCGGATGACGTGGTCGTGATGTACGGGGGTCAGGTGGTCGAATCCGCGACCGCCGACGCCGTCTTCGACGACCCGCTTCACCCGTATACGACAGCGCTGATGGAGTCGATTCCCGTCATTGACCAGGATCGGGAGAGACTCGCCTCGATCCCCGGCACTGTTCCAAGCGCCGCCAACTTTCCGTCAGGCTGTAGATTTGCGCCGCGTTGCGCCATGGCCCAGGAGAGTTGTCATCAGAGGATGCCGGAACTGCGGGAACTGAAACCGGGACACTATGTCCGTTGCGATCTGGTATAGAGATTGTGGGCGTATGGGAACGGCGGGAGCATGGAGATTGTGGGAAAGGGGTCGGCCGGTGAGCACGCTTGAATCTGATCTCGCGTTGAAGAAGTCTCAGGGAAAGTCTATTCTTGAAGTCAGGAATGTGAAGAAGTATTTTCCGATTATGGGCGGTATTCTGCGCCGCACCGTCGGTCATGTCAAAGCTGTCGACGACGTGTCGTTCAGCCTCCCGGAGGGCGAAACGATCGGCCTGGTGGGCGAGTCCGGCTGCGGCAAGTCGACTCTTGGACGTTTGATCATGCGCATCAATGATCCGACAGCCGGCTCGATCCTGATGAACGGCCGGGACATCACCCGCGTCAAGGGTGGACAGCTGCGAAAATTGCGGCATGATTTTCAAATGGTGTTCCAGGACCCCTACAGTTCGCTGAATCCCCGGATGAGCGTGGGTTCGCTGATTGCGGAACCGCTGATCGTCAACAGGCGCGGCTCGCGCTCCGACATTCAAAGCGAGGTCGTGCGATTGCTGGAGATCGTTGGCCTCAGCCCGGAGGCGCGACTTCGTTTTCCCCATGAGTTTTCCGGCGGGCAGCGGCAACGCATCGCCATCGCCAGGGCGCTCGCCTTGCGACCCAAACTGATCGTGGCAGACGAGGCGGTCTCCGCTCTCGACGTGTCGATTCAGGCGCAAGTTCTCAACCTGTTAGCTGACCTCCGCAAGGAGTTTGGACTCTCTTACGTGTTTATCTCTCACAATCTCGCTGTCGTGAAACACGTCAGCGACCGTGTGGCCGTGATGTATCTGGGAAGGTTGGTGGAACTGGCTCCCAAACGCCAGTTGTACAACTCTCCGTTGCACCCGTACACACAGGCGTTGCTGTCGGCGGCGCCCGAGCCGAAGCGTCACGCGAACCGTGAGCGGATCGTGCTCGTGGGAGATGTTCCAAGTCCAGCTAAGCCGCCTTCCGGCTGCGCGTTTCATACGCGTTGTCCGAAGGTGATGGATGTCTGCCGCTCTGAGCGCCCTGTGCTCAAAGAGTACGCGCCGGGGCAATTCACGGCGTGTCATCTGTACACCTGAGGGACCGTCGCAAAGCGGACGCGTCATTTTGTGATGCTCTAAAAGAGTGCGACGGCGACTGCAAAAGTGCGACGGCGACTGCGGTGACGGGACGCAGGCCTCGCGGCTGGTCCGCCCCTTGGGTGGACGATCTGCAACACGCAATACATACTAAACATGGGGGGTTTCAAGATGAAGAGGAAAAAAGCGCTTTTCTCGGCGGCGGCTGTCATGACGCTGTCCACTCTGTTTGCCGGCTTCGGCGGCATCGGCGGCGCGTTCGCCGCCACAGCGCACCGGGCGCCGATCGTAAACGGCGGAACGATGGTGCAAACGTTCCCAACCGCGTTTGGCCTGAACTTCATCCCGTTCCTGTCGACATCGGCGTATACGGCGCAGGCGACGGCCTATAGCTTTGATTCGATTTTGCGGTTTAACCGCAAGGACCAACTCTCGGCGGACATCGTCAACAAGTGGAGCGTCTCGCCGAACAAACTGACCTACACCTTCTGGATCAATCCGAAAGCCCGCTGGTCGAACGGCACGTATATCACGACCGCCGACATCAAGCTGGGCGTGGACTGGCTGCTTTCCACGAGCTACAATAAAACCGACGGCGGCGCGTACGGCTATCTGCTGTCCAATGTGGCCGGCGTGCCAAAGAGCGGCTACCTGCCTGACGGGCAGACGCCGTCCGGGTTCAAGATCCTTGGCCCGCGCGAGTTTTCGGTCACGTTGCAGCAGGCGGACGCGGCCGCGCTTCCCGCAGGCCTCGCCGCCATCACTCCGTTGCCCGCGCAAATATTGGGCAAGATTCCGATGTCCAAGTGGAAAGGCTCTGCCTTTGACCTCCATCCCTGGGTCGGTTCAGGACCCTTCATCACGACGAGCGTTGTGCCTGGCCAGTCGATCACCCAGAAGGCGAATCCCTACTATGTGCTGGGCCGCCCGCACATCGCGCAGAACGTGTGGAAGGTGATCAGCGTCGACGTCGTCAACGGCGACCTGGCGTCCGGACAGGTCACCATAGCGGGCATTCACGCCATAGACGCCGCGCAGATGAAAAAGGTTCCGAATCTGAACCTCAGCGTCGTCCCCACAAACGGGTTTGACTATCTCGGCTGGCGTCTCAACAACGCGACGTTTGGTTCGGTGTTCAGCCAGGTCAAGTTCCGCCAGGCGGTCGAGTATGCGCTGAATCGCCCCGCGATGATCAAGGCGCTGTACGCCGGCTATGGGACAGTCGAGAACGGTCCGCTGCCTCCGATCAACTTCTGGTACAACAAGGCGCTAAACGGCACCTATGCCTACAATCCCGCCAAGGCGAACGCGCTGCTGAACTCGATTGGCATGAAGATCAAAAACGGCTGGAGGACAATGCCCAACGGACAGCCGTTCACACCGACGCTGACGATCTCCAGCGGCAACGCGACCATCCAGCGACAGGCGGACTTTATCCAACACTTCCTGCAGGCGGTGCACATCAATCTTAAGATCAACCCGCCGATCAACTTCAACACCATTCTCAACCAACTGAACTCCGACGCAAACGGCAAGCAGCCGATCCAGGCGTTCCTGCTGGCCTGGAGCCTCAGCAACGATCCCGATCCGCGCGGCCTGTGGAGATCGACCGACAACCTCAATACCGTAACGATCGACTGGACCAACCCGAAAGACCCGGCCATTCAGTTGAACGATAAGTTGATCCATGAATCGCACGGCATGGCGGCGTACAACATCAATTACCGCATCGCGACTCTCAACAAATGGCAGGCGCTGCTCAATCAGCAGTTGCCGGAGAACTTCCTGTTCGACCAAAGCACGGTGACGGCCTACAACAAGAACCTGCACGGCGTTGT
This sequence comes from Bacillota bacterium, assembly GCA_021793015.1. Classification (GTDB taxonomy): domain Bacteria; phylum Bacillota; class Bacilli; order Alicyclobacillales; family SLC66; genus JAKADD01. Next base: position 3,258 of record JAJYTO010000082.1, on the reverse strand, counting down.
GTTCACGCCGTACGGCAATCTCGATCCCCAGAAATGGTGGCTCAGCACCGGCAACTAGAGGACATGTGATAAAACCTGCAGAAATTTGGTTTATCACATGTTCCCTAAGCCCAGCGATTGAGCTGGCGCTGTTGCTTTGGTTGTGAGGCATACGATTCGGTTATGGGGAGCACTGCGGTTGGCAGGTTGCTCCCCATGGCTGAAAGTGATCGAGGAGGGCCGACGTGTGGTCAGTTACGTGATTCGTCGCTTGTTGGGCTTGATCCCGACTTTGTTTATCATCACAGTGATCGTGTTCAGCCTGATGCACCTGATGCCGGGCAATGCCTTTCAGGCTCTTGTCGGATTGAACCCCCATATCAAGGATGCCGCCAAAGTGATCGCGCAGCGTATGGCCAACTCAGGTCTGAACCTGTCCTGGCCGCAGCAGTACGTGAACTGGATCGTCAACCTGCTGCACGGCAATCTCGGCACCTCGTTTGAGTTTCAGCAGCCGGTCACGACCCTGATCGGCACCGCCCTTCCCAATACGGTAACGTTGGCTCTCACGGCGGAACTCATCATTTTGATTATCGGCATTCCGATCGGCGTTTTTCAGGCCAACCGGGTGAACAAAGGATTCGACATCTCCACGTCGTTGTTCGCCGTGCTCCTGTACTCCGTGCCCGGCTTCATTTTCGCCCTGTTTCTCATCTTCATATTTTCTTTTACGCTCAACTGGCTGCCTTCCATGGGGACGGTCACCGCCGCCGTTCCGTGGTCCGGCGATCTCGGCGACCGCATCCAGCATCTGATCCTTCCCGCCACCGCTCTGGCGCTTCCGAGCGTTGCCTATTATACGCGGTTGATGCGGGCCAACACGCTGCAGGTATTTTTCCAGGACTATGTGCGCACGGCCCGTGCCAAGGGCCTTCGCTCGGGGCGCGTGCTGTTCCGGCATGTGCTGCGCAACGCCATCATTCCGATCACCACTCAGTTTGGCTTTGACATCGGCGGATTGGTCGGCGGCGCCGTCATTCTGGAACAGATCTTCACATGGCCCGGCATGGGGGAACTGACGATCAATGCCAATCTCAATCGCGATTATCCTGTCATTTTGGCGACGACGCTGATCTTTGCCGTCATGGTGCTGCTTGGGAATCTCATTGCCGACATTCTTCTCGCATCAATGGATCCGCGCGTGCGATACAACTAGGAGGCGAGGCCATGGCAACCAGTATGGCGTCAAACGCAGGGATAAAAAGCAGGGGCGCGGTCGTGAAGGGGAAGTCTCCGTCTCGGCTCGCTTTCGAGCGGTTTATGCGGAATCCGCTGGCGGTGGCGGGAACGGTTATTCTGCTGGCCATCATCTTTGTGACCGTGGGCGCGCCGCTCTTTACCCACTACAGTCCTTCGGCCATGAATATCATGAATACGAACGCACCGCCCTCCGCCGCGCATCCGCTTGGCACGGACCAGTCTGGCTATGACAATCTGACGCGACTTCTGTACGGCGGCCGCGTGGACCTGACCGTGGCCTTCTCGGCCGGCGTCATGACGCTTGTCATCGGCACCATTTATGGCGGGATCAGCGGCTTTTTTGGCGGCTGGATCGACAATCTCATGATGCGGTTTGTGGACGTCATGCTCAATTTTCCCTTTGTCGTGTTCATCCTGTTCCTGGAAGCCGTGTTCAACACGTCAGGTGAACTCCTCCTGATCACAGTCGTCGTGCTGACGAGTTGGCCCGCGTCGGGACGGTTCATGCGCGGCGTATTCATCCAGCTTCGCGAGCAGGACTTTGTGATTGGCGCCACAACGATTGGCGCGGGAACCTGGCGAACGATCTTTCGACACATGCTGCCGAACACGGTCGGCACGCTGTCGGTGTTGGTCAGTTTTGCCGTTGCCGGCTACGTGGGCTTGGAAGCCGCACTCACGTTTATCGGACTCGGATTGCCGCTCACGGTGGCTTCCTGGGGAGGCATGCTCAGCGACGCCTCCAACTATACGGCCATGACCACGCAGCCATATCTGTGGTTGCCGCCCGCGATTATGATTGTGCTGACGATCCTGTCCGTCAACTTTATCGGCGATGGACTGCGCGACGCTTTTGATCCGCAGATGCGCAGTTGAGATCGCTCCTCTTGGCGGGGTATGCACACAACGGACTGCGCCTGTACATGCAACTGAACAAGAGGTTGTTCAAAACCAACATGGCCTGACGGCCACCGCCAGTTATGGCAGCTTCCCGGAAGCGGCAGGCAAGTTGCCGTATAAAAAGGGGTCAGAACTCCCCGGCGCATTGCCGCGTCAGCGCCAAGCATGCGGAGGATTGGAACGTCTCTTGACGGGCTTGCGAAAGAGGCGTAAGATTTTGATGAATGAATAGCCATTCGCTAAACAGGGAGGACGACGACCATCGCACAGCGCAAGGATACGGCCAAGTATCACGCCATACTCGCTGCGGCTGTGAGGGTGATGGCCGTCTCCGGATATCACGGCGCCAAGGTCGCGCGCATCGCCCGCGAGGCGGGGGTGGCCGACGGCACGGTGTATCTTTATTTCAAAAACAAGGAGGACATCCTGATTTCCGTCCTGCGTGAGACTATTGGGCAGATCGTCTTTTTATCGACCTGGCTTGAAGGCGATCATCCGGAACCGTCTGTCGCCCTGCGCAAGCTGATCGAGGCGCACTTCCGGACACTCGGTCTCGATCCGGAATTGGCGCTGGTGCTTCAGGTCCACGTCCGACAGGCGGACCGCGCGATTCGCGAGCAGGTGGCCGATATGATGAGACCATACCATCGCACGTTGGACCGAATTTTGGAACTGGGGCAGGAGACGGGCGCTTTTCGACGTCCTTTTGATGTGCGCGTTGCCCGCAGGATGATTTTTGGAACGATTGACGAGACCGTCAACGCGTGGATTTTTACAGGAGCCAAGTATGATCTGACGGAGCTGGTGGACCCGGTCTACGACATGCTGCTGCGCGGGATCGCCCACACACCGGCATGACTGCTCTTGATTGCGGACGAGACTTTCTCGCCTGAGTTTTGCCAAGCAAGATCTCACCGTTCCGCGCCGCTATCAGCAGGATGAAAAAGGCGCCGCGAAGTCGCCGCAGGTACAAGGCCCGCTTGGGGAGGAGTCATATATTGCGCCCACGGCGAGTTTAGGGACAGCGCTGGACTCTGCCGGGACGGATCATGCATGCCGCTGCGGCGAGTATTAGCGGCCTTTAGGCCGCGGCTGTCTGAGCGGCAGCGGCATGCATGA
>JAJYTO010000081.1 GCA_021793015.1 Bacillota bacterium | reverse complement strand
GAAAAGAACTTCTACTACTTATGATACGAGGAGGAGACAGCGACGAATTATACGGAAGCTGTCATCTATCTGCGCTCGTTGGGTCGTCTTGGTATCCGGCCTGGGCTGGAGCGTACGGTCGAGTTGTTGCGCCGCCTGGGGAATCCGCATCAAGCGAATATTCACGTCTTCCATATCACGGGCACCAACGGCAAGGGCTCTGTGAGCAGTATGATCGAGGCGGCGCTGCGGGCGGGCGGCTACAAGACTGGTCTCTATACCTCGCCGGCGCTGGAGGTATTTGGTGAGCGCATTCAGGTGAATGGGCAGCCCATTTCCGAATCCGCCGTGGCTCGGCTGGTCGAGCGAGTCAAGCTGGCGGTTGAGGAGATGACTGTCGAAGGCTTCGAACAGCCGACGGAATTTGAGGTGACGACGGCTCTGGCCTTCCTGTACTACGCCGAAGAGAGTGTCGATGCGCTGGTATTGGAAGTGGGCTTGGGCGGTCGCTACGACGCGACGAACGTGGTGGCACGTCCGCTGGTGACGGTCGTCACCAATGTGTCGCTGGATCACACGGACGTGCTGGGCGGGACCGTTGAGCAGATTGCTTGGAATAAGGCCGGAATCATCAAGCCGGGTGTTCCTTGCATCACGGGCGCCTCAGACGAGTCGCAACGCGTCCTGCGCCAGGCGGCGCAGGACGCGGGGGCGCCGCTCATCAACGTCCGATCTGCCGTACTGACCCAATCTGCTTCCCTGCACGGACAACGAGTTGATCTGCAGGTGGGTGGGACAGTGTATACCGGTCTGGAGTTGTCCCTGCTCGGCCGCCATCAGGCGCAAAACGCGGTTGTGGTCCTGGAGACCTTGGAGGCGTCGCGTCGGCGGGGACTGCCGCTCTCCGATGCGGCCATCCGGGAGGGGTTGCGCAGTGCGAGATGGCCAGGGCGCTTTGAGGTATGGGATGCCGATGCGCCTGTTCCCGTGGTGTTGGATTGCGCTCACAACGAAGCCAGTATGGCCGCTCTGGCAGCTACCCTGAGCGAGTATTTTCCGGGGCGCAAGGCGGTGGTTGTGTTGGGGATGCTGGCGGACAAAGAGGTCGATCCATCCATCCGCCATCTCCTGCCATACATGCGCGCCGCTGTGGCGACCACGCCCAGAAGTCCCCGCGCACTGGGTGCAGATCGTATGGCAGCGCTGCTGCCATACGATCTGGTGGCAGCTGTTGAACCGGAACCGGAGGAGGCGCTCGCAGAGGCCCGTCGGATCCTGCGGGCAGGGGAGTTGCTGCTCATCACTGGGTCGTGTTACGTGGTAGGACCGCTGCGCCGGACGCTGGCAGCCCGTCCATTGCGTCCATTGCAGGGCTGATCAATGGCCGTTTGCCCAGCAGAGCGGCAACGCGCCCAGATCCAAGATGGCAGGATGTCTCCCCCGTTGGGCCAGTGGTTCAAGTCTATGAATGTAATCTACATTATTGCACACGTGGCGGCGGCCGTCAGGCCATGTGCGTTTTGGATAACCTCTTATAAAACTTGGTTGCAGGCCGAGCACTGAGTGGCCCGTCGATTTCGCAAGTTGCGAATGTTGTGAGGAGGAATGTCGTATGGATTGCTACACCTGTGAAGGAAACGGAGAGTGGCTGTGTACGGAATGCGGCAACGCCGCCGCGCTGACGTCCAGCGATCCGCAGCAGGAGTCTTGCCGCAAGTGCGGTGGAATCGGCTACGTGACCTGTCATACTTGCGGCGGCAACGGGTTTTTGGAACAGTGCGAGTAAATACGTACGTAAACAGAATGGAGAATGTGACCATGATACAACGAACCCCTGTCGCCGTTGCCTACGGAGACGGCATCGGGCCAGAAATTATGAACGCCACGCTGAACGTCATTCAGGCTGCCGGGGCCAACATCGAGATCGAGACGGTAGAAATCGGCGAAAAGGTGTATCTGCGCGGCGTCGAAACAGGGATGGAGCCTGGTGCGTGGGATATCTTGCGGCGGACGAAGGTGTTTCTCAAGGCGCCGATCACGACACCCCAGGGCGGCGGGTACAAGAGCCTGAACGTCACGACGCGCAAAGCGCTGGGGCTGTACGCAAACGTCCGTCCGAGCGTATCCTACCATCCGTTTGTCCGTACCAAGCACCCGACCATGGACGTGGTCATCATTCGCGAAAATGAAGAGGATTTGTACGCGGGCATCGAGCACCGGCAAACGGATCAGGTGTACCAGTGCCTGAAGCTCATCACACGTCCGGGATCGGAAAAGATCATCCGCTATGCATTCGAATACGCGCGCGCCAACAACCGTAAAAAGGTGACCTGTTTTGTCAAGGATAACATCATGAAACTCACCGACGGGCTGTTCCACAAGGTATTCGACGAACTGGCCGCAGAATACCCGGACATCGAAAACGAAACGTGGATTGTCGATATCGGCGCGGCGAAGCTGGCGGATACACCAGAAAACTTCGATGTCATCGTCATGCCGAACCTGTACGGCGATGTGCTGTCTGACGTTTCGGCGCAGATTGCCGGGTCGGTGGGGCTGGCGGGGTCGGCCAATATCGGGGAGCAGTGCGCGATGTTCGAGGCCATTCACGGCTCGGCGCCGCGCCGCGCGGGACAAAATCTCGCGAATCCGTCGGGGCTGCTGCTCGCGGCGGTCATGATGCTGGTCCATATCGACCAATCCGAGGTCGCCACGCGGGTGCACAACGCTTGGTTAAAGACGATGGAGGACGGCGTTCATACGTACGACATTTTCAAAGAAGGAGTCAGCCGACAGAAGGTTGGCACGGCCGAGTTCGCCGCTGCGGTTATCCATCGTTTGGGGGAAGCGCCCAACGTGCTCAAGCCCGTCTCGTACAATGCGTCGCAGACCATGTCGTTGTGGCGAAAGAATGCGCATCACAAAAAGGCGGAAAAACGTCTCGTGGGCGTCGACGTGTTCCTGGATTGGGAGCAGGGTTCTCCGAATGACCTTGGCAGCGCGCTCAGTCAGGTAGCGGCGGGGCCTTTGCAATTGCGGGTCATCACGAACCGGGGCGTAAAGGTTTGGCCGGACGGATTGCCTGAGACATTCTGCACGGATCACTGGCGTTGCCGGTTTCTGGGCAACGAGGGGGAAGCTGCTCAGCCCGGCCACGTGGTGGAACTGCTCAGGCGCGTGACGGAGGCGGGGTTTGACAACATCAAGACGGAGAACCTGTATCTCTTCGACGGAGCGCCGGGCTTCTCAGCGGTGCATGGGTAAATTTTCCGCGATCTATGCGCGTCACGGGCTGAGGCGGGAGGGTCTCAGATTTGTGGAAGGGAGGCGCTTTGACGAGACTTTCGCATGTCGTGAGGCCCCTCGTGAAGTATCGTCAAATCGGTTCGGAAGATCCGGAGATTGTGGTTTTGGATACGCGCGAAAGGAAAACTGTTTTCGCGCCTTAGCAATGGGCCCGGTAAAGATCGGTGGTCGACGGCCTGCGCGGTGCTGAACGCGGATGATGACGCGATGGCCGCTGAAACTAGGCGTTTCTCTTGAATGTCGCGTTCAGAGGGAGTCAGCACGTCTCGCAGTTTGGGGAACCATTCGGAACAGATTTCTAACCCAACTTTCGATTTTCCAGTTGCGTTTCATCCATATAACAGGAGATTTCTGACCGGAATGAGCCCACAACCCCGCATTATACCGTTTCAGATCTCTCGCGTGCAGCGGGGCCGCGTAAGGGTTCGGGGGTCCTCCGGTCTTTGCAGATAGTGGCCGACAACCCGGTGAATTTCACGGAGTCGACGGGGCGCCGCGGACTCGGGGTCGGTCACGTTGTCAATTCATCTCACTCCGGACCGAATCTGGTATCCCATTGTCTTATATCCCTTGAGCCGTTTCTGGTACATGCGTTCTAAGGCGGGAACTCCGGAATCAACGTAATCGTATACCCGCACCTCGGTCTTGTCCGTGTGTTCCCGATGCAAACGTCCCACATATTGTTGCAAAGTACCCCGCCAGGAGATGGGCATGGCAAGAAATAAGGTATCAAGCCTTGCTACATCAAACCCTTCGCCTGCATATCGGCCTGTGGCCGTGATGACGAACGGGCGCGGATCCGAATCATTTTGAATCTGCTCGATGGCTTCACGCCTCTGACGCGAGCTCATTCCGCCGCGAAGTTGGATCACTCTCGCCTTCTGCTCCCGCAACAGGGCGGTAAGTTGTTCGAGGTGCCCGGTACGCTCAGTCAGTACCAACGGAAATCGGTTTTGGTCCAGTGCGGCCAGTACGTCCTCGACAATCATGGATGTCCGACCGTCGTCTCGGGATAACTTTGCAAACAGAGTCTGAATACCTGCGCCGGGAAAACTGGCGGGCGCGGCAGAGATATCAGCGGAAATCGGAACGGCGTCGCATCCTGGACTCTCTATGCCTTGAGCGAAGATGCCACTCGGATTCGCTTCGTTTTCTACAGGGGTGAATCCGGTATAGCGTGGTATAACCACGTAAGTGCAACGGCTGTGTTCGACTTGCTGTTTGGGATGCACGCGAAAACGGATCGGTCCGCACTGCATAAAGATGATGGGATGGTGTCCGTCTTTTCTCACGGGGGTCGCGGTTAACCCAAGGACGTAATGGGCGTGGGCGTGCTTCAGAATCTGTTCGAAGCTAAACGCTGACACATGGTGGCACTCATCCACGATCACCTGCCCATAGCCTGCGATGATCGGATCAACCTGATCCTTCTTGATCAAACTCTGCATCGTCGCGACATCCACGTCGCCTGTTGGGTTATGCTTGCCTCCTCCAATGCGCCCAATCCGCTTGGGATCCCACTCCAGGAAAGCGGACAGACGTTCGCACCATTGATCCAACAACTGTTGGCGGTGTACAAGGATGAGCGTATTGACCTTTCGTTCGCCAATGATATAGGCGGCCGCCACCGTTTTGCCGAAAGCGGTGGCGGCGCACAATACACCCGTGTCATGCGCCAGAATTGCCTGAACTGCCTTGAGTTGCAAAGGACGCAGTTGGCCGTGAAACTGGGCCTCGATTTCATGCCCTGATTGTCGTTTATCCTCTATGTTGACGAAGATCTCATGCTCCTCAAGCAGGTTTCTGGCAGCGTCCAGGCAACCGCGCGGGAGTCCGACATATTGGGGGAAGTCCTCGGCACAATGAATGATTCGCGGCGTTTTGTAGGTCGAAAGACGAAGGGACTGCGCTTCGTAAAACTGAGGGTTTTGAAAAGCAGCCAGCCGTTGCAGGCGGTTGATCATGGACGGGGGCAATCCCGATTTTTCGATGTAGCTCAAATTGCTCATCACGATCCGAACGCAGTCCGGGAATGGGCCTGAAATCCGCTCCGCTGCCGCTGGCGTTCGCGTGAGCGCCTCCCATGGATGTGCATCATCTTCGTCCCTCGGATCGGCGACGCCCAGTATGCTTGCCTCGGAGGTGTGCGAAGCGGTAATGCGTTGCACCGCCTCGACGGCAAGGGGAGCGATAGTTGACAAAAATACCCACTGATCTTCGTGGGGCTCAAGTTTGGCATCGAGAAATACGCTATTACCCTGCATGCGCGGAACCTTTTGCAGAGGAAGGGCAATGAGATTTCCCAAACCACCTTTTGGCATTGTGTCTTGGTTCGGGAAGAAGCGATCGTACGACTTCAGGCTGATCTGGTGGCGCATGTCCGTGGCAAGCGTCAGAATGAGAGACCCCAATTTTCGTGCCTGGGACGCCGGCAAGGGTCCAGCGAAGAAGATCCACACATGAGCCCCCTGACCGGAACGAGAGCGTTCGAGCGCCGCCGATATGTCAAGTTGTTGGCAGGCGTCCAGAAACGCGATGACATCCTGTTGCCAACTCGCGCCGTCAAAGTCTACGGTAAGAAATCGGCAGGTCTCGTCCATCAACATGGGATGGATGCCAACGGTCAACGCGCCTGTCAAATGCCGTTCTATCACGGCGTCCGTTACGGGCAAATAGGCGCGGTGCGGACATGCGGCACATTTGATTCGCGGTTTTTCGCAAACGCCGGGAACCCATTCGTGACGGCAGGCGAAGGTATACCCCGATCGACCGGATCGGGATTCCCAGCGTACGGCATACACGTCTTCACGTCCACGAAACAGAGACCGAAACAACCGAATTTTCTCGGCGTTTGACGAGCGGTTATGCACGGCGGGTGGTGTGGGCATCATGCCAGCGATCGGTGTTTCAGCGGGCGAATGGGCAAGGGGAGCGGGTGGCTCTGTTTCATCGACGTCTGCGGCTGTCGCGCCAAGCGAAAAACCCCCGTTTGGCAGCAGGCGCCGCAGGTTCTCGTTTTCACGTTGCAGCCGGCGACACGCCGCGATCAGTTCCTCTTTGGACAATCGGGTCAAATCTGCTGACATGGGCAAACCTCGTTTGATGTGACTGTCTATTGACGGTCTCCGTAAGCCTAGTCTGATCCGTTTTGGATCTCCGTAAAACGGAACTCCAAAACGATTGTAGCATGGATGTTCATCAGCGGGGTATGGAGTGCGTTTCGATTGATTTCCCACAGTGGATCGGTCACGGTGAGATCTGTAGGAGCGCCGTGGCTATCTCGGATGATGGTAATGGGAGGTCAACGTCATGAGCGTTTCGCGGCTTGAGGCAAATCGGGATACTTTTTCATGGCGCTGCGCAGCACCAACAACCGGGAAAAATATACGCCTGCGGCGATATTCCGGGATAGTTGCATGAACTCGTGCACTTGTTACGGGAACCGGGTACAATGAAAAGAGGAATTGAACGTGAATCCACAGTGTAGGAAATAATCCCGAATTGGAGGTTAGTTACACCATGGCCTCGAACCCTTTCGTGTTTCAGATAGAGTTGCCCTCCGATCTCATTCCGGTGTTGGATCAACTTGGAACAGGAAAGACAACGGATGAACGGGTCAAAATTTCAATTGCCATCGGTCTATACACCGGGAACGTGATATCTCTTGCGCGAGCCGCAGAAATAGCTGGAAGATCCCTCGGTGATTTTATCGATATCCTACGCCAAAGGAACATTTCCTGGGTGCAATATGATGAAAAAGAGCTTCAGCATGACGTCGCGTTTTCAGAGAGGGCTCCAATAAAGCCGGGAGATTCGAATGATGTCAGCCGCCTGTAATTCGAGTCCGATCATTGCTCTATCCTCCATCGGCCAGTTTCATCCAGCAAAATCCTCCCACTGAAACGTGGTTGTGGGCTAGTGCTGTGGGTTCATCATGCTTCCTCCTTCAATAGTAGTGACTACCAAGGTTGATATGCAGAGATCATCTGAACTCGGATTTCTGAAGGGCGTGTTTGTCGTTTGCTCAGCTTCGATCCGGAATTGAGCAGGGTTCATTGTCAGACACAGCGTATTGTTCGACTCTGTTTCGCATGCCAGTCCGCACGAAGAGGACATCGGTCAAGGAGGATATGCACATGGAGAAGAATGAGTTGTTCAACATCGGCCAAAAAGTTCTGGCGGCGCAGTCTTTCAGTGAGCTTATCGGAGCTAAGCTCACGGTTTTTCAGCCCGGTGAGGCTGTGCTGGAGATCCCCGTGCGCGCGGAACTGTTGCAACAAAACGGATTCGTGCACGGCGGCGTTCTCAGCTATGCGGCCGACAACGCGCTGACCTTCGCCGGCGGCTCGGTTCTGGGGCCGAATGTCTTAACGTCCGAATACAAGATCAACTACTTGAAGCCCGCCATCGGGGAAAAGCTGGTCGCCCGCGGCAGCGTCGTTTACTCAAGCAAGCGCCAAGCCGTGTGTCGCTGCGATGTTCTCGTCGCCAAGGACGAGGGAAGGGAGACGCTTTGCGCCACCGCGCAGGGCACTATCGTGGCGGTGTCACTTGAAAAGTCAGAGGCCGATCGCTAGGCGGCAAGGACATGTGTACGGCGATGGGCGTGACGTCTGCCATCGACAATCAGCCGCCGCTTCACCCATCAGCCGCTGACGATGCAAAGCCGCGGGGAGTTCTGATCCCTTCTTGAACAACCTCATAAAATGTTGGCGTCAAACTTTCAGACAAGACGGTCTCATTTGCCTCCCTTGCTTTCTGCTTCGATGCCTATAGAGTGTTTCCCCGACGGACTCTTAAAGGAACGTTGCTGACCAGCGCTACGCCCAGGAGGATGATGGCCAGGCCGAGAACAAGGTTCGAAGAAATAGGTTCTCGCAGCAACAACCAACCCCATGGAATCCCGAAAACCGGTATGAGAAAGGTGACGCTGAGGGTTCTTACCGGACCAACGCGACGAATGAGATGAAAATACAGGAGATACTCAAGGGACGTCGATAGGATCGCCAGCCCTGAAACCGACAATATCGCGGCTGCGCTCGGCGCTCGATTCGGGACAAAAAAGACGGCGATCGGCAACAACAGCAATCCGGCGGCGAGTTGTTGACCGATCGCAAGATGCAAAGGTTTCTCTCCCGAAAAATCGCCGCAGGCGTATTTTTCTTCCCGGTTGTTGGTGGCGCGACGCGCCATGGAAGTCGTTCCCCGAAATCCCTTTGCGGAATACACGCCGCCGACGCCATAAAACAACGCTGCGCCAAGTGACAAACATACCGAAACGAGGAGGTCTGCTCCTGCGTGATGCAGGTTCCAGCCAACGAGAACAGCAACTCCTAAAACACCCAACAGGAGGCCCAGCAGTTTTTTGACCGTGAGCCGATCCTGGGTCCAAATTCGCGCAACCAAGGCTGTGAACAGGGGTGTGGTCGCGTTAAGGATGGCGGCGAGTGAGGCGTCCAGCCGAATCTCGGCGGTCGCGATCAGGCAGAATGGGATGGCCGCATTCAAAGCCCCAAGAAGCAGATACTCTCTCCATTTGTGCAACAGCTTGGGACGTTGTCTCAATGCGGCTGCATAGGTGATCAAGGCTATGCCTGCCATCAAGACACGAAGATCGATCAACACAATGGGCCCGAACACGGGTGACGCCACCCTCATGAACAAGAAGGATGCACCCCACAAAGCTGCGAGTAAAAACAGAATGCCGATGTCTTTTGATTTCAACCGAGCACCTCCAATCCACTTTCCGTGTTCCACATTCCGGGTGGATTCCGTGGAGGCGTTCCGGGAACATCTGATGAAGCAGGGTGCGCGCATGATCCGCGATGTCAAGCGTGTACCCACAGGAAGCAACATGACGGTTCAACATCCGGATGGGGCAAGGTTTGAATACGTTCAACATCACATCTGACGGTTGGCGCCGCCGGAAAGAATCAACGGCGATATCCCGGCCTCATACGTGGAAGTGCTGGCAGACTGGAAAGAACGGCTCCGGCCAATGTGATCGAGCCTCCGAGTATCTGCCGTCCTGAAACCGTTTCATGAAGGAGGAGAACGCCGAGAATGACGGTGAAGACCGGCAACAGGTTGATGTACGGCGCGGATCGAGCAGCGCCGATCAGGAGCACGCCCTGATTCCAGACCCAATAGGCCAGGACGGCAGAGGCGGTGCTGACATAGATCAGAGCCAACCATACAACCGGGGTAAAATGGAGCGTCGCACCCTTGAGAGATATCATTCCGGCGACCAAACTCGGCACTGTTCCGTAAATCGCAGCGCCAGCCGTCATGCTGAGCGTGTCCATGCGCGTTCGGTATCGCCGTCCCAATGCCGTGTACGCTCCCCATGACAAGGCTGCGCCCACCAACTCCAGATCGCCGACCGAAGGTTTCGAAATCTGAGCCATCTGTCCGCTCACGAGGATGCCGACCCCGAAAACCGCCAGCAAGACGCCCAGCCACCCCTGAAGGGATGGCCGCTCACCGACCAGCACCACGCTAAATATGAGGATGGAGATCGGAATCAAGCCTGCGATCATTCCCGCTTGAGCAGCGGGAACGGACCTTAGACCGAGATAGGTGAGCGAGGAAAACAGAAACATGCCCAGGAACCCCAAGATGAATAACAAGGACATCTCTTGCTTGAGCGGGATCTTGACACCGCGAACCCGGGCAATGAGCACAAATATGAGCGACGAAATCAGCCAACGGATGCCGTTGAGAAAAAGGGCGGGCATGGCGCCCGCCAGGTAGCGGCCGGCAATATAATTTCCGCTCCACAATAACGTCGCCATGATCAAGAAATACGCTGCACCTGAAGAAGATCTGGACGAACTCATATGCAATCTACCCTTTCCATTCGCATTTGCTCTGATTATAATGAGTATCATCGATTCATGATAGAAGGCACATTTTTGTAGTATAGTATCCGCAATGATACTAAAGGGGGATTCTAATGCGCTCACGGGAATATCATTGTTCCTACGGTTGCCCCGTAGAAGCCACGCTGGATGTTATTGGAGGCAAATGGAAAGGAGTGATTTTGTATGACCTGTTAGAGGAACCGAAGCGTTTCGGAGAACTGCGCCGCCGATTGCCATCCATTACCCAACGCATGCTTACTCATCAACTGCGGGAGTTGGAAAGCGATGGGCTGGTTCACCGCGAAGTGTTCCGGGAAGTGCCTCCGAAAGTGGAATATTCCTTGACCGAGTTCGGCAGGAGCCTGGAGTCGATCTTGCTTCTCATGCGCGATTGGGGCGCCCAGTATTCGGACCTGATACGGCAGCGCCGCGAGAATAGCGGCACTCTCGTCGACGAGCCTTCAGGAACAGGCGATCCGGGGCCGGAATGAGCTTGGCCATGGCTATGGCCGCTCGGGCTACGGATCGCGTTTCTCACCGCTGTCAACTGCTCTCGGTTCCGGGTTGGTCGCACGATTGGACTCTACCGCCTGCAGTTTGAGATCCTCGACCCGAGTTCTGCCGGGGAAGAACATTCGGTCGGGATCGGCTGGACTCTGTTTGGCGGTGATTCGCTCTGTCACAAGTTTGTATACCTGCGCGTGACTGCCGAGCGCCGAACGATACGATTCGGCGTGTCCTTTCGGCAACAGGGCTTCGTAGTAACCGGGAACGTATTTGTCGAGAAGGGCCTGAAGGACGCGGACGGTTTCGTTCAGGTCGGACACGGGATGGCACGCGCCGAAGATCATCGCGCTCAGATAAGCCGTGTCGGTATGGGCCGGAACAGGATGAGCAAGGGTTCCATAATCTTCGCAGACCGTGAACGTCGCTTTGCGCGGCGAAGCGAGAAGGCGGGCTTTGCGGCCGTCCGCCGCCCCATGGAAATACACGGTCGAATGGATCCAAACAAAGTTCAGCGGCACCACGTAGGGATCGTCCCCATCCGCGAGACCGAGAAATCCCGTTCGGGCGGTGAGGAGAAGAGCGTCGACTGCGCCAGGATCTGTGACCGCCATTTTTTGCTGGCGAATGTCTGTATTCGAGAGGTTCATCAGATTCACTCCTATCAGGATGTCGTACAGATCTTCAGCGGATCAGGCGCGCAACGCCTTGTACTCGGTGTACTGCACGACCTGCCCCCAAGCGGAAGACAGGATGACGCGATTCAGTCCGGCTTTCGCCTTGGCGCCATTGGGAACCCATCTCCCTTTCTCGTCTTGCTTTGCCTTCGGACGGCGGGTCATGTTTTGGATCTTGAGATCTTCGAACACATACAGCGAGTACCGCTCATCCATCACCAAAGCATGGCTGGTCTGATGCGCATACTCCTTGCGCACGTTCGCCTCGTACTGCTGATAGCGGGCTGCTTTCCGGTAGGCTTTCTTCTGGTTCTTCGACCCCTTCTTTCGCCGGGCCGCACGTCGCTGCCATTTCTTCTTTTGTTCGCGCTCCTTTTCGATCCGTTCCTTCTGAACCGGCAACAGATCGTACACCTGACCATCCGAGGTCATGAGGGGCTTGGCCACGCCCCGATCCGCTCCGCAAGTGCGGGCGGTCAAAATGTCCGGCGAGAGCTGGCGCAACTCATGCGCGACCGCTTCGATGACGGAATCCGCATCGTGGCAGGGAATGTTTACGGCGTCGTCTTCGGCGCTAAAGGACAAAAACCACTTCCCGGCACGAATCGAGATATGGATGGAGTTTGGAATGCGATGCTGTCGATGGCTGACATAGCCGATCTCGCCGATGGGAAATTTCTGCGTCCCCACCTGCAGGTTGTACCGCGGGATTTCACCGGTCTCCATGTCCACCTGTGGTTTGAAGGAAAACAGTTCGGAAGTGAGCCAAACCGATTGCTCGCCGCTTCTCTTCTTGAATTTCGGGCGTCCGCCCAGCCCCAGAAAATGACGACTGTAGGCTTGCTTCCACAGCACCGCGCCGTTGCGCAAGACCTGTGAAGGAACTTCGCTTAGAAATGGAGTTCGTTCGGTTTTGAAGTGACTGTATCCCTGATCGATCGGAACCGGCATCCCGACCACGGCAAGGAACTGCCGCTTGAAGGAACGAAAATAGCGGTCTTCCGATACTTTGGCGTTATAGATCAGGCGTTGGCATCCGATCCAACGCAAGAGGGTTTGTTCCTGTTCCTTTGTCGGGTAGAGGCGAAATTGGTAACCGTTCATCATAATTCTATGATACACTACCAACCATGAATATACAAGATTTCCATTCCTCATCGCATGCGGTGGTTACGATTCGCCTCCACATCGTGTTTGTGACCAAGTATCGGCACAAAGCCATCACGCCTTTGATGTTGGCGGACCTTCGAGAGATCTTCGCAGAGATTTTGTTGGGCTGGCGCTGCTCACTCTGGGAGTTTGGCGGCGAGGCGGATCACGTGCATCTGCTGGTTGACATCCACCCAGCCTTGCAGATCTCCGTGCTGATTAACAACCTGAAGACTTCCAGTTCTCGGCGTATTCGCGCGAAGTACGCAGACCACCTGCGGCGATTCTACTGGAAGCCGTTCTTCTGGCATCGGGCCTACTATGTTGGCAGTGTCGGACATGCCAGCTTGGAGACGGTGAAGCGGTATGTGGAATCGCAAGGACTGAGTGGGTCCAGAACAAAGACAAGAACCAAAAGATAGCCCGCTCGACCCCCTCCTGGCGCTTCGCGCCTAGGAGGGGAAATGCGCGGACAGTTCGTTCAAGGTCGGTATTCCACATAAAACGGTTGTTTGCTCTCATCCAGCGCCATTTGGATCCGCTCTCTGAAATTCCCCCACGTAATCATTTTCAGACCGTCGTCCAACGCAAAATAGCCGACTTCCAGACTCTCCTCCGACGTGGCCAACTCTCCGCCAACAGGTTTGCCAAGCCAGATCGTGATGCATACGCCGCGCGTGATATTTTGGAAAATCCCGCAAAATCGCACGATCTCAACATCGACGCCGGACTCCTCTTTAACTTCCCGGATACCCGCGTCCCGAATGGATTCACCCGCCTCCACCTGACCGCCAGGCGGTTCCCAACCTCTGCGCGGCCCCTTGATCAGCAAAATTTCATCCATTTCATTCGTCACAACCACGCACGCAGCCACGATATGTTTCGGGGGTTCGCCCACGCTGACACCTCCACCGCTTCGATATCCTCACATCTCCACTATACAGAACTTCGTTGCATGTATGTTTGGACACGGCGCCCCCATTCCGGTTCGGTTGCGGAGTATGCGAAAGCACGGATGTGGCGGACGACACTGCGGATCCAGCGGGCGATAAATGTGTGAAGGAAAAACGCCGGACGTGTCGAATAACGTTTCCATGCGGCATGAGCCATGCGTGTCAGACAGCGTGAGCCGCATGCGGGTCGGGCAGCGTGAGCCATGCATGCAGTTCAACAGGCGCCCTGCGTGCAAGTAAACGCGGGTCATGCGTGCACATCCATTCAGCGATCCTGACGTCGCCCCAACACCGAGGTGTATGATGAAACTGGCTGAATTGAGGTCTCTGATTTCCGGACATAAGTCGGAAGATTTGCAGGCCATCATCGTGGAACTGTACAAGAAAATTCCCAAGAAGACGATCGAAGAACACCGTATGGACGAATTGGTTCGCGATCCCGGAAGCTATGCCGGGTTGGCAAAAGCGCTCAAGAGTGAACCGCAGCGAACGCTGGACGAATTGGAACCAGACATTGTCGAATTTGTGGCCGACGCGAAAAACCAATACTATTTTGCGCCAAATAGCATAATCAGAAAAAAAGATCGTCCGAAGTGGCGATTTATCGTGAAGCGCTTTATCCACGATTTGCAGTTGGCAACCGATACCCCCGAAGACACGGCGAAGGCTGCCGAACTGTTGGAGCAATTGTACGCCTTGCTGTGCGAAGCCGGAGATTATATTCTGTTCTCTACCGAAGACCCCTTCCGCTCTGTCGGCATCGCCCAGGAACGTCTGTACAGCATCATCGTGCAAATGATCAGGAGAGACGCGCCGCCAAAGAAGTGGGTGGCCAAGGCCATCGCTCTGGCGATCGAGCACTCCCTGGGGAGGGAAACCCTACACGAAACGCTATGGCTTGCACTGTTGGATCATTTGAACACCGCGCCGCTCAAGGAACTGGCCATTGAAGAAGCCGAACAACTTCTGGCAGACGCCAGGACGCAGTTGAGACTGGTCACGAAAAAGAGCAACGACGCGTGGAACAAGGAATACGCAGCGCGCAACAAAATCGAATCGTTGACAGAACTCGTTCTCTACTGTCGGTTTGGGCTGTCCGAGTACGAGGAGGGGGCACAGTTCTTTCTCCAGCACGATCCTTCCTCATCGCGCGAAGTGACCTATTACAGATTGCTGTCGCGGCTCCTGCGCGCCGACCAGAAAGATCTGTGGCTACGCTTCTATCAGCAGGCCACCCGCGAAGGAGTACCTGTTCGCAACTCCTTGATCAAAGCGGATCGGACGATTAGGGAAACCGGCCGATTGCCCGCCTATCTCTAATCCGAAGATAATTCGAAGATGCGGTCATCCCTGTTGCGCCGGACGGATCATGCGGCTCTCAAGCAAGAGGACCCTGTCAAAATGATTCCAATGACTCACTGATCGGAGTCACTTCAGCGACCATTCACGTTCCAAAGGACGCAACGCATACCATTCCGGCGCGGCATCCTTGTAAAACTGGCTCATCCAGTCTCCAGTTTCCTCAATCCACTGGTCCATGGGCGTCCAGTTGAGCTCCAAGGCGAGTTCTGCGGCGCGTACGTCAAACGCAACCCGATACGGCAATGGCAACCGATACACTCCGTTTAGGGCAAATGGGCTCTGATTCAGCATTTCACGCGGCGCGTAGCAGATGTCCGCTGTCGTTCCCGCCGCTCTGGCCATTGCATGGATGTACTCTTCATACGTCCAAAGCTCGGGCTGGCCGACATTATATACGGCGTAGGCACCGCTCGGCGGATGCGTGACCGCCTTGGCAATGGCCTTCGCCACATCGCCAGAAAACGCCAGTTGACACGGTCCAGCATGCAGACGAGCATCTTCTGGCAGCCATACGGAACCACCATCTGTAACGCGCAACCAAAACCAGGCGAACCGGGCGTCCTCT
>JAJYTO010000080.1 GCA_021793015.1 Bacillota bacterium | reverse complement strand
GGAAGGGAATCCCGATCATTTCCAGCAGGAGAATGAAGAATACGCCGACGTAACCGTATTGGTGAATCAGGGCTGTTACGTGAATATGCAAACCCGATCACTCCCAAGAGAGGTTGTTCTAAAAGAGGTTGCCCTAAAAGGGGAGAAAGGACAGGATGATGTCAAGCGCCGCCTCCAACCATATCCAGCGCCAGGATTTCCGGCGCTGTTTTTTTGTTTTTCCTTTGCGCTTGGAGGAGATGGCCACACTGAACAGAGTCAATATGGCCAACACGATCAGTATGCCGATGACAGTCACAGGTAAATTGCTCATCTGCCGTTCCCTCCGTTCCTCCCGGAATAGCAGGCATCCAATGCGCGTCTATAAGCGTTCGCGTGTTTGCAATCAGTGTGAGTCAGGCAAGTCAGAACAGCGAGCTCCATGGATGTGGTCCTTATCCATTCTACTCTACGGGCATGTGATAATCCAAATTTAGGCAGGCAATTGGCGGTATATATGGAATCATGCCGCCTGCAGAGAGGACTTTATCACATGTCACCCAGGGCGTCGTGCTCCATAAGCGAATCCGAAACTCTTGGCAGCTTCATCACGGGAACAAGGTACTTCGAAGCGCATCGTCTGGACGCGAGATCAACTGATATCCTTCGACTGAAGGACGCTTATGATGCATCATTCGTTCAATGCACGGCAACAACCGCTGAACGGCGCGGTTGTTGCGCAGACAAGGGTTGTTCAGTTCCCGATGGAGGATCAACTGCGCACAATCATATCCTCGCGGCGCGGCCCCACGGAGAGCAGGCGAATCGGCGTTCCGATCAACTGTTCGACGCGTTCGATGTACCGTCGGGCCTGTTCGGGCAACCGTTCATACGATCGTATGGACGAGATGTCGCATTGCCAACCAGGCATTGTTTCAAGCACTGGCTGCGCATCTTCCAGCTTTCCCGTGACCGGGAACTGAGCGGTTGTCTCACCGTTTATTCCATAGCCGACACAGATCGGAATCTCCCGCCAATGTCCAAGCACGTCCAAATTGGTCAAGGCCGCCTCCGTGGCGCCCTGCACCTGGCATCCGTAGCGCGTGGCCACGGCGTCGAACCAGCCAACGCGCCGCGGCCGCCCTGTGGTGGCGCCGTATTCCCCCGCGTCTCCGCCGCGTTCGCGCAGTTCGTCCGCAGTCTCCCCGAAGAGTTCCGTTACAAACGGACCGGCTCCCACGCAGGTCGAGTATGCCTTGACAACCGCGACGATGCGAGTCATGGCATAGGGGGGAATGCCAGCTCCGACGGTGGCAAAACCGGCCAGAGTGGAGGAAGATGTTGAAAATGGATAAATGCCGTGATCCGGGTCGCGCAGCGCCCCGAGTTGACCTTCCAGAATGATGCGCCTGCCTTGCTCCAGCCCCTCCTGCAACACGCGCGTGGTATTGCCGATAAACGGTTTCAAGCGTCGGCCCTCAAGCCACAGAGATTCCGTCAGTTCTTCGGGATTCACCGGGGCTTGGTTGTACAGGTGGGCAATCAGCACGTTCTTGTTGACAAGCGATCGCTGTACGCGTTGCGCCAAGCGGTCGCGATCGAACAGATCCGCGGCCTGGACGCCGACTTTCAGATATTTGTCCGCGTAAAATGGGGCGATGCCGGAGCGCGTGGAACCGAATTGTTGGGCGCCGAGCCGCTCTTCTTCGTATCGGTCCAGCAGACTGTGCGCCGGCAGGACGATCTGCGCGCGCTCGGATACGGACAGCTTGGGAACGGGTAGTCCGCGTTCTGTCAGGTCCGCCAGTTCCTTCAAGAGCGCGGTCATGTTGAGTGCAACGCCCGGTCCGATCACGTTATGCACATGTGGATAAAATACCCCCGCCGGCAGCAGATGCAACGCAAATTTGCCATGCTCGTTGATGATGGTGTGACCCGCGTTGTTGCCGCCCTGAAAACGGACGACAAAGTCCGCTTCGCGTGCCAGGTAGTCGGTGATTTTGCCTTTTCCCTCATCGCCCCAATTGGCTCCCACAACAGCCGTGACAGTCATCCTGCGTGCCCCCTCTGATTATCCAGTGTGGCCGAATCTTGCGCCGCCAATCGCTTTCTTGGTCCGATATTAAGTATAATGAACTGCGAGAAATAATAAAATGTGATTCTCATTATATGAGCCATAAGGTTGGTCAATGTCTCAATCAATTGTGCAATAGATATGGCGTCACGGCTTGAACATTTTGGCAGTTGTGCTATTGCACTCTGCTTCCGTTAGTCAAAATGTTGAGTGGGCCAATACGTTCAAAGAATTGGGCGTACGACCTCTACACCGAGCCGTTGTGCAGCAGGGTTGGCATGTTTTCGGTGTGTATCCAGTCGGCGTAAACCTTGGGGTGACCGTCGGGTTGGAAAATTTCGGCGTTTTCCAGGCCCGCGCGCTGCATTCGCGATACAAGCCAAGCGGCTGCCGCTTGCACATCTTCCCGATGTTGCGCAAGAGTAGAGATGCTTGGGATGCGCAAGAAGTCGATAAAGCATTATCATGATATGAGGAGGATCGCACATGAAGCGATTTTGGATTTCATTCATGATCGGTGTTTCACTATCGCTCACAGGATGTGGATCGCAGACGCCGGCCGTCAGTCCAGGCGCAACTCACCGACCGGCATTGCGTACTGAGTCAGTCATTGAGGTTATTCAACCTGATCCGAAAGTCCATCCCTCCCAATACGAATTCAGGCCTGGCGGGAAGATTTCCATCGATGGACGGGTGCACGATCCGGCGCCTGCCGAGAAATCCCTGTCCGTTCAATTGTTTTGGGCCGCCCCTAACATTCACCATTTGATTCGCGCCCAAACGTTCGCGATTCAGTCAAACGGCAACTTCGCAGGCGACTTCAAAGTGCCGAACGGAGGTTTTGTTGGCGGCGGAGGCGGAGAATTTACACTCGAATTCTCCTATGGCAATGCGAAACCGGTTGATGTACAGTTGGCCATCCCGGCGGCTTCTGCCGCAAAATGAAGTCAGGGAGGCTGTCGAACACTTGTCTCGACAGCCTCCCTGATTGTTCAGCACGAGACCACAGTCCCGATGTAGGACAGCGTGTCTGATCCTTCTCCACAAGGGGTGCAGGTGCTGTTGGGGTAACACGTGTTGACGAGAGCGACGCATGTCGCCGATTCCAAGGCAGGCATGTAGCCTACAAAGTTCGTGTAAATGTAACCAGAGAAGTTCTGCTGAAGGGCGAGGTAGGCGGCGCTCGCTCCGTACGGCATGAACTGCCCATTCTGCAAAGTGTAGGAACAGCTCCCGTTGTAAGCACTCAGAAACGTCGGAACGTCACTGTATGCCGCCATTTTTGAGTTGACGAGCAGGTTGGTTCCTTCGTTCATACTCGTCATGTAGGGGGCATTATTTCCCACTTGCATCGGGTCGTCGTACGAGTAGTTAGATTCCATTGCGGCGATCGCCAATATGAACCGTGGGTTCACATTGTATGCGCAGCCGAACAGGTTGGCAAACAACTGCATCCACCCGTAATTCGCATTCACACTGGCACTGTTGATCACCCCGTGCGAGGTCGGATACCCTCCCGTCAATAGATTGGACTCTCGCAGATCGACGTATTGGTTGCTCATCTGACTTTCCCCCTTACTGGCAAGACCCGCATTGTTTCGGAATACCTGATATGGACGTTCCGTTCAAAGCGTTGTTCGCCAATGCGTATGTGATCTGAAGCGAGTCATAACCCGTCGTCCCGCAACCATCGATAGGGCCGTAAGACGCCGAAGCGTGCCAAGAACTGTAGTTACAAAAGCTGACCCAAGACGAGCTACTGTTAAGCAGGTTGTTGAGAGCTGCTCCGCCCACCGCGATCACGGGGTTGGCATTGGAGACCCAAGTCTTTGCCAAGCTCAGATCGCCCGTGATCTGTGATGCTGGAACGCCCAGCGCCATCGCGGTAAAAAAGGCGCCCGACAAGTCCGTCTTGTCCGCCCCGTAAAAGTAAACTGTCGCCATCTCAGATTCCTCCTGGTTGGATTGGTTCAGAAAGATGTTCTGCAAGGGCAAAGTTCGGCCCAAAGAATTCTTATCAAGGGAATACATTCGCAAGATATAGGGGTGGGGAGATGGAGGGAACGGACAAGAGCCGAAACGCGCCAAAAATCCGCCAGGACACAGTAAATTCTAAATAAGGAGTATATACCTATTCTCGCATGGGGAGGGATCGTGTGCTGTAGACCGGAATCAATCTGATCCTGAAGGCCCCATTCCCGCATGGGAAGGGACCTTGTGCTGAGAGAGGGGGTTGGAATGGGGGGGCCTCATGCGCCGCCAATCGTCTCCCGTCGTTTTCTTGGTCCGATATCAGGTATAATGAACTGCGAGGAATAATAAAATGTGATTCTTATGATATGAACCATAAGGGTGATCAATGTGTCGGTAAATCTGGAGCGCTACCGCGTATTTTACCATGCAGCGCAGGCGGGAAGCCTGTCACGGGCCGCGAAAGAACTGTATCTCTCGCAGCCTGCCGTCAGTCAGGCCGTCAAACAACTGGAAACGGACGTCGGATGCCCGTTGTTTGTCCGCATGGCGCGGGGCGTTCGCCTGACTGAGGAAGGGAAGGTGCTATTTTCGTACATTGCGCAGGCGTACCGCCTGATTGAGGCGGGAGAACGCAAACTTGCCGAAGTGAGGAGACTGGAACAAGGAGAGGTGCGCATTGGCGCGAGCGATACGCTGTGCCGCTACGTCTTGCTGCCTCACCTGGAGGCGTTTCACGCCGCCTATCCGCACATCCAGATCCACGTCACCAACCGCACGTCCGGGGAAACGGCTGAACTGCTCATGGAGGGGAGGATTGACTTTGGCATCGTTACTCTGCCCGTGTTCCATGAACGGATCGTCGTTCATGAGGGTGTGTTTCTGCAAAACTGCTTTGTGGTGGGCGAGCGCAGGAAGGCGCTTGCCGCGCGCCCCGTTTCCGTGACGGAACTTGCGGGCCATCCGCTCATATTGCTTGAAGAAGGGAGTGTGAACCGCGCTGGAATCGATGCGTATTTCCAGTCTCACGGTGTGTCGGTCAAGCCGGAAATCGAGCTTGGCAGCATCGACCTGCTCGTGCAATTCGCCAAAATCGGCCTTGGCGCGGCGTGTGTTGTGCGGGATTTCATCACGGAGGAGCTGAATGCCCGCACACTCTTTGAGGTCACCGTGGAACCGCCGTTGCCCAGGCACCGAATCGGCTTGGTTACGCTGAAGGACACGCCGCTGTCGCCGGCCGCCAACGCCTTTGTCGCCGCTCTGCGGTATGACGGGTGAAGACGCCGCGAGGCAGGGGCTCTAGGACGAAGCAGACCATCGATCAACCACGAAATCATTGTCGATTTGATTGTGAACAAGACGACTCCCACAGGATTGAGCATAACGTACCATCTCGACCCCAATGCTATCCGAAAGGGACCAAAGTCTCAGATGACGAGCTGGTACAGATGAGCATAGAGCGAGACGAATTCCATTCTGCTCCGTCATCCCACAGACCGTGTTGCGGCCTGTTCGTCCATCGAAGTCTTTATGAACCGAATGTCCAGCCCCAGACTGATCGCTATTTTCACCACTGTATCCAGACGTGGGACTGCCGATCCACCTTCCAACCTCGCAATGGCGGACTGTCGGATTCCGGATCGTTGCGCCACTTCTTCTTGAGTCAGACCAAGTTCCCTTCTCCGGGCAATGATTGCTTCTACAAGTTGCCCCAAAATCTCGATCTTTCGTTTCTCGTTTTCTGGAACAGATTGAATGTCGTCCACCACTTTCGACCATTCGTTCATGCCGATTTCCTCCCTCAATGCCTCGCGATCCAATCCCGCCATTCGCGTTTTGCTTGATCAATCTCCGCGCGAGGCGTCTTCGCCGTTGTTTTGCGAAACATATGGAGCAACAATATTTTGTTATCCTTCCACATCGCAAACAACACCCGATTTTTTCCTGGACGAATTTCCCATATATCGCCTTCGATCTGTTTGGCAATCGTCGTCCCGGCTCGTGGCCCGCTCATCCGCAAACGCTCCATCTGATACAACAACTGTCGCAATTGGATGCCCGCATTCTTATCCGAAGAAGCGGAGCGGTCCAACGCATTGACCCATTCTTTGATCGGGCTTTGACCTCTAGCGTCCTCGTATACTTCAATTTCGTACATGCAAACGACTCCTTATCACGATATTATTACGAATTCGATATAAAAGC
This sequence comes from Bacillota bacterium, assembly GCA_021793015.1. Classification (GTDB taxonomy): domain Bacteria; phylum Bacillota; class Bacilli; order Alicyclobacillales; family SLC66; genus JAKADD01. The sequence goes on along the minus strand of JAJYTO010000080.1, from coordinate 9,146 downwards.
AAGGTGACCTTTTCCCTTGCTCTTTTCGTACATTGCGCAGGCGTACCGCCTGATTGAGGCGGGAGAACGCAAACTTGTCGAAGTGAGGAGACTGGAACAAGGAGAGGTGCGCATCAGCGTGAACGATACGCTGTGCCGCTACGTTTTGCTGCCTTACCTGGAGGCGTTTCACGCCGCCTATCCGCACATCCAGATCCACGTCACCAACCGTACGTCCGGGGAAACGGCTGAACTGCTCATGGAGGGGAGGATTGACTTTGGCATCGTTACTCTGCCGCACGGAGGAACTGAATGCCCGCACACTCTTTGAGGTCACCGTGGAACCTCCGTTGCCCAGGCACCGAATCGGCTTGATTACGCTGAAAGACACGCCGCTGTCGCCAGGCGCCCACGCTTTTATCGCTGCGCTGCAGTATGATGGGTGAAGGCGGGAGGGTGCCATCATGAGTGTGAAAGAGGAATTGCATCAACTCATTGAGCAACTCGATGAATCCAGCGTGCGGGAAACCCTGGATTATATTTATTGGTTTCAGCTTTCACACGACTCTTTGACTCCAGAGGAGTGGGAACAGGCGCGTCGGGGCGAGGCTCAAATTGCCCGAGGGGGAGTACATTACGCTCGACGATCTTGAGCGGGAGTTGGGATTGACCAAAAATCCGTGTGAATAAGGGCGTGGAGGCACTGTCTGCGGAGTGAAATGGAGACAACTACGATTTCCGTGCCACAATCCCCAAAACAGGTGGAATCATCGTGTGGATCAACTGCCGCTCTTCCGCAATCCATCTGGCGTCTGCCACGGGCTCTTCCATGCGCAGGATGGCAAACCCCGCCTTGACGACCTCGTTCAGATACGCAGAAATCGATCGGTGATAAGCGCCCACCGTTCCCCGAATCGTTCCTTTCCCTGAAGAAAACCACCGGTCCGCGCTGTAATCCTTAATGAGGCGATGACGATAGACTCCCGCTTCATCCTGCATCGTTTCGCTGTATGGCGACTGAAAACACGGATGAGTCAGGGTGACAATCAATTGGCCTCCGATCTTCAGAATTCGACAGGCGGAGGCCAGTACATCGGGAAAATCGGGTGTATCCATGAGCATCAGGTTGCACACCGCCACGTCACAGGATTCGCTCTCCATTTGACTCAAAGTTCGGGCGTCATCGCGCACCCAGCGGATGGTCGTTTCTCCATAGCTGCGCGCAATGTTCAATTGCAAAGTGCTGACGTCCACACCGGTCACCCGCGCGCCCATCTTCACGATACGGCGAGCTAACTCCCCTTGTCCGCAACCGATGTCGCAGACTTGCGCGCCCGCTCCCTGGCCGATTTGCTTCAACACAAACCGGTATGCACATTCGGTGACGGGACCTCCCGACACGACTGTCGCGTCGTACTGTGACGCATAGGAATCGTAGTTATCCATGACTTCTCACCCCTCGTATACTGTAACGTTTCAGGCGGGCACGTCTCCGAGCAGACCCAGCGAACAAGGGACGGCCTTCTTTGATTGGGAGTCTGCCCCTTGTATGCTGGGTCTCACTCCGCGCCGATTCCAAGCTTGTCGAGGATAAACGCGTAGCTGGCAGCCAGTTCCTTCAGATGATTGAAACGGCCAGAGGCGCCAAAGTGACCGGCTCCCATGTTCGTTTTTAACAGCAGCACATGGTCGTCGGTCTTGGCCGCGCGGAGCCGGGCGACCCATTTTGCGGGTTCCCAATAGGCGACGCGCGGATCGTTCAGGCCAGTCGTGACCAGCATGTGCGGGTAGCTCTTCGCTTCGACGTTGTCATACGGGCTGTAGGATTTCATGTACGCGTAGTAGGCGGGTTCTTCCGGATTGCCCCATTCATCCCATTCCAGGCTCGTGAGCGGAATCGTCGCGTCGAGCATGGTCGTGACGACGTCGACGAAGGGTACGCTCGGCGCGATCGCCTGGAACAGATGCCCCGCCATGTTTGCGACGGCGCCCATCAGCAGGCCGCCTGCGCTGCCGCCGCGGGCGGCGAGCCGCGCAGGCGTTGTGTATCCGCGCTGGATGAGGTCTTGCGCAGCCGTAATGAAATCGCTGAAGGTGTTGCGTTTTTGCAAGAGCTTACCGTCCTCATACCATGAGTGTCCCATCTCCGATCCACCGCGAACTTGAGCGGTGACTAACATGACGCCCAAATCCAACAGGGGCAGGCGAATGGGGTCAAAATGGGGATCGCTGTTGGCTCCATACGATCCATACCCGTGCAGGATGAGCGGGGCGGGTCCCTGGTCGAGCAATCCGGCGCGGTACACCGCCACCATGGGAACCGCGCTGCCGTCCTCGGCGGTCGCCCACAGGCGTTCCTGCCGATAATGGCTCGGCGCATAGTCGCCCGACACTGGCGCTTCTTGCAAACGGACTCGCGCACCGCGGAGGAGGTCGAGACCAAACGTCGTTTTCGGCGTGAGCAGCGATTCATATTGGATCAAGGCTTCGGTTGTTTCGTAACTTCGATTTTCGCCAACGGATACGGTGAACAGGGGTTCGTCCCAAGACAACTGCGTGAGCGTCCCTCCGCGGTACATCCAAAGCTGGGTCAACCCGTCCTGGCGGCCCGCGAGCAGGAGTGCCTCTCGAAACGGATAGATTTCCTGGAGATAGCGTGTGTCGTCATACGGGAAAAGCTCCTCGCGAGCGGCTTTCGCCGGGTCCTGGACAGGACAGCGCAGCAGGCGGAAGTTGCGCGCCCCCTCATTCGTCCGTATGAGGAAGTCGTCGCCCCAGTGTTCCACATCGTACAGGATGCCTCGTTGCCGGGCGTCCAGCAATTGAAAGGGATGGAGGGGTTGATCGGCCGCCAAATACCGTGTTTCATCAGTCGTCTTGTTCTCTGACTTCAGAAATAAAAAGCGCCCGCTGCGCGATTTGCCCACTCTCAAAGAAAACGTGATGTCCGTTTCCTCGTACAGCAAGACATCGGCCTCGGTTCCGCCAACGCGATGCCGCCAGAGTCGATACGGGCGTTGACTTTCATCGACGGTGATGTAAAAGAGATGGTGGCCGGCGGCGTCCCATTCCATGCTGTCATCAATGAACACATTTGCAATGCGATCGGGCAGCAGAACGCCCGTGGCCGCCTCTTTCACATACAGCGTGTATTGGTCGGTTCCATCGCGATTTTCCAGATAGGCCAAACGGGTGTGGTCAGGGCTCATGCGCTGCATCGTCACACTCAGATACCCTCCGTCTTCGGCAAGGGCATTCAGATCGAGGAAGATGTCCTCCGGCGCGCCTTCGAGTTGATCGCGATTTTCGGCCCGTTTCCGGGCATACAGGGGGTATTGCAGGTCTTTTTCCATTCGGGAATAGTAGTAGTACCCGCCGTCTTGGGCGGGAACCTTGATCTCGACATCGGGGATGCGGGCGATCATCTCCTGGTAGAGACGCCCGGAGAGCGGCTCCAGCGGCCGCATGACATCCTCGTAGTAGCGGTTTTCCTCTTCAAGATAACGGATGACCTCAGGATCATGGCGGTCTCTCAGCCAGTAATAGTCATCAGGGCGCTCATCACCGTGCAAGACGTGTGGGTGAGCCATGCGCTTGGCCTTGGGCGTTTCCATAGGTTCTCCTCCTTTTGAATGACCGGGTCAAACTGCTCTATGTAACTCTGAGACTCTTTGTAAGTCTCTCTTTATAAGTCTGCCGTCATCTTCAGTAGATTTCGTGACTGGCGACACGAAATCCTCCTACGGGCTGTATCGGTACCTGCGGCAATACAGAGTCTGGCATTCAGCGTTTGTGATGGAGTCGTGTGCGGCGGCACACAAAAAGCCATTCACGCGGTTTTGGCGTCAACATGGGCAGGGATTTCGCGAGTTTCTGACGCGGTCCGCGGGGTTCCGGCTGTTGCTGCTTACTGCAGCAGCGACTCCACCACCATGGGGACCTCGTCCAGAGCGGCAATCCGAGTCCGCCCTGTTTGCCTGTGTCTCACCTCCACGCCGCCGGCCGCCAGCGCTCGCGGGCTTACGGTGACGCGCACGGGCATGCCGAGCAGATCGGCGTCCTGGAGTTTGCGGCCAGCGCCCAGAGTGCGGTCGTCCCACAAGGTGGTTTCGGCGCCGAGCATGGCATACAGTTCCTCCGCCATCGCCCGAATCTCAGATTCATGGCCAAGCGAAACCAGATGAACGGCGTAGGGCGCGACGCTGGTTGGCCACGTGATGCCGAGATCGTCGTGATTCGCCTCCACAATACACGCCAACATGCGGGAAATTCCTATGCCGTAACAACCCATGAGCAGCGGCTTGCGCGCCCCTTGGCTATCGGTGAAAAAGGCGCCCATGGCCGCACTGTATTTCGTGCCCAACTGAAAAATATTGCCAACCTCGATCCCGCGCACCCGTCGCATTGTTCCTCCACACCGCGGACAAATGTCTCCGGTGAGTTGCCGGAGCTCCAGCACTTCGAGGTTGGCCGCGTACGCGCAGGCATCGCAAAGAAGGAGCGTATCTTCGCCGCTGTCTGACAGAAGCATGAATTCGTGCGCGCCGCCGCCGCCCATCATCCCAGTATCGGATTCGACCTGAACCGCCTGGATGCCGCAACGCGCGTAAAATGACTTGTACGCGGCCGCTGCGCGACCGTAGAACTCTGTGAGGCTCTGCGCATCGGCATGGAAACTGTAGGCGTCTTTCATCTGAAACTCGCGCAGGCGAATAAGTCCACCGCGCGGACGGGCCTCATCGCGGAACTTGGTTTGAATCTGATACACCATCACGGGCAGTTGCCGGTGCGACTGGATCACATGCCGCGCCAGGTCTGTCACCGCCTCTTCGTGAGTCATGGCCAGCACCATCTCTTGACGGTTGCGATCGGTAAAACGGGCCAGCGAGGCGTCGATGGCTGCATAGCGCCCCGTTTCGCGCCATAGGGAAGCGGGCTGCGCGACGGGAAGGAGCAGTTCCTGTCCACCGATGCGGTTCATCTCGTCGCGCGCGATCCCGGCGATGCGCTGCATGGCGCGCCAAGCCAGCGGCGTGAGGCTGTAGATGCCCGTTGAGACTTGCCGGATCAGCCCGCTGCGCAGCAACAAACGATGACTGATGAGATCCGCATCGGCAGGCGTCTGTTGTTCGGTTTTGATCAATAGTTGCGACAGGCGCATGGATTCTCCTCCTTCTAAATAGCAAAACCCCGCCCTGTACAAAGGGCGGGGATCATCCGCGGTACCACCTTTATTGGTCGCTGACCGTTGTCAGCTGCCCACTCAAGCCACAGTCGACCAAACAGTCGGCTGTGGTCGCCTCATGGTAACCGAAGGCAATCGGTGCGGTTCGTCGCCGCAGGTTCGGGGATGGGTTCCACTGCGCGTGTCGGCCGACTTTGCACCTGTGCGGTCGGCTCTCTGATCGACGCCGCGAGAGTGTACTGGTTCCGTCTTCACCAATTTGCGTCATTGTACCCGCAGTCGTGCGACGGTGTCAACCGGTCCTGACGGCTAAAGGGCAAGGAGCCAAAATAGCAGGGCGCCCCGTATCGAGATCTTGCGGTCTTGTATTCTTGGCATACTCAATCGCAGTGAATGACTTTATACTCATGCAAGAGGATGTCGCAAAGAGGATGAGGTGACGCTATGGAGCCAAGCGACGAATTGTACGAGACAATGGTAAAGCGGAGCGCCAGATTCGATGGTCGATATTACGCGGTAGACAAGGAACTTTGTCTGATCTCATTTCCGGGCGGGGGGAATTAAATGAAAATGGCGAACGAAACTGGGCTTGAGGGCCTCATATACCTGCAGGCGCCACAGCCTTTCAGCCTGTCCGAAACCATCGGCTATCTGTCGCGATCCGCCAATGAGTGTCTATTCCATGTAGAGAGCGGTCGGGTGTATCGCCTGATCGAGGTCGGGGGCGAGCGGGTCGTGGTGGAAATCAGCGGCCATGACACCACTGTGAACATCCGCTGCCACAGTGACAATCCGCTGACCTCATCAGTGCGCGACGCAGTTGCTGGCCATGTGTGGGAGTGGTTTGATTTTGACCGGGATTTGCCGCCGTTTTATGAACAAATGGAGTACTGTCCCTGGATGAAGGAGGTGGCAAGGGCGTATTACGGGTTGCGTATTGTCAGTGTCGTCGATTTGTTTGAAGCTCTGTGTTGGGCGATCATGGGTCAGCAAATCAACCTGACGTTCGCCTATATGCTGAAACGTCGCTTTGTGGAGTCGTTCGGCGTACAGCAACAGTGGGCAGGACGGAACTATTGGCTGTTTCCCCGTCCAGAGGCCATCGCACAATTGCATGTCGACGATCTGCTCGGCCTGCAGTTCACCAGAAGGAAGGCGGAATATGTGCTGGCGGTGGCGAGGCGAATGGCTGAAGGCTCCTTAAGCAAACATGGTCTGTTGCGGACGGGGGACTTCCAGGCGGCCAGGCGGGAATTGATCAAGATCCGCGGGATTGGCCCCTGGACCGCAAACTATGTGCTCATGCGGTGCCTGCGAGACCCCTCCGCGTTTCCGGTCGAGGATGTGGGTTTGCAGAACGCCGTAAAAGCGACGCGGGGCATGGATCGCAAACCCAGCATCGCGGAGTTGCGGGAAATGGCCGTAGGGTGGGCAGGATGGGAAGCCTATGCCACATTTTATCTGTGGAGGAGTTTGTACCAAACCGTCGGGGGATGACGGCTCATTCGTGGTCCGACTGCATAAAAAACGACAATCGGATCACGAATGGGCAACAGCCTTTTTCTTGTCCGTCTTTCTGGCGGTAAAGGTTTCAATTCCGTTAGAGGCGGAGGACGGACGAACGCCCCGAATAATCCATGCACCAGTCTTGTCGCTTCGTGTGACAGCGGTTTTGATAGACGATTTAACGGGGGAACGTTTCTTATTCATCGTTATCCTCACCTTCCTTCTCATATTCTAAAACAAACTCCACCAGCTTGTCTATAAATCCTAGCATTCTCATGATATATGAGGCCTGTAGAAACGTACTGTCGTCGACTTCAATCTGGACGGATGGATTGATGACGGCGATCAGGAGCCCAAGACGAAAATCACCCGGATTGCGAATCATGATCATGGTGTGAATATCTGAATCCGGATATTCCTCTTGTACCGATCGCATGACGGAGACGGTTTTCCTGCGTTGACACATTCGGATAACCAGTTCTTCATCTGCTGATAAAATTCGTTCCACGCTTTCGTGCTTCCGCTGCGCCCTTTCAAACTGTCGGCCAAACCGGAACCACGAAATGCCGACGCCATCGGCCGACCCCGCAATAACATATGCGCGATAATTACTTGACGTGAGGCCCAGTGTCACTGTCACCGTCTCGGCCACAGAGAGGATCAAATCCTCCATTTTCTCCTGGAGTTCGTGTTTTTCAGTATCCGGATTATCCAGAGCCTCGACGGCAGACGAAAGCTCTTCTTCGTATAAAATCGAAGGGTAAATGAATGGAGAACTCTTGTTGACCATCCGTTTAAAGAACTGCCATAAAAGAAATGGACCACCCAGCAGAAGCAACATAAGGGCGGAGAAATCGATCCATCTAAAAAGTGGACTGGTTGGGTTCCACTGTAACAGCCAAAGGAAAGGTTTGTCCAAGTATTGATTGATGTCCACCATGGACTCGGCGATGCCGTCGAGGACTCCTGCAGCGATCCAGGCGATTACAACGCTTGCAACTCTGTGGTTTTGAATCTGGTACTGAACGCTTCTCGAAAAATGCCTGATCCTTTTTGCCCTCTGGGTTCGAACCTTGGATCGATTCACCACATTCTCTCCCGCCCCCTTCAAATAATACTAAATAGCGGAAGGTGATTCAAGGGAGTCATTTATTTTTTCGAGACCCATGGAAGATCTCTAAGCCGTGTGTGGCGGTAGGGAGGGGCTTCTCCAATCTGGTTTTCACATACTCCACTTTCCAGTCGCTCTTAGTTGAAATCGAGCGCCTCGTTATTGCCCGGATATCATTCTTATGTGTCCGTTTGCTCCACATGTATACCGCCTCCATCAGCAGTTTCGTCGAGTATGTTCGAGCTTAAACCGTTGAGACGCAGGCAGGACCGACATCATTCGAGATTGCCCGAGCAAGAAGTCAACTCAAGTTCACAGAAGACAGCGCGGTCATACGAATGTGAAATGTAGCTCTGGTTAGGCTGCGCACCGCGGAGACGCCATCTTCTGTCGACAACAATGGCGTTTTTTGAGCCGGTTCGATCCTGAGCGTGCGGACGAACAGATCCATGATGTGACAGCAGTCTTTCAAAAGCGTCGACTTCCTATGATATGGCACGTGGGACCGTCAGCCAAGCCAGATCACTTATGCGCTCTTTTGGAGGCAAAGGGCCTGTCTCATATCGAAGATGAACCTGGCATGGCACTGGATCTTCACGCGATGAATGACAAGTTTCAAGATGTACATGATCTCAAGATTGTGCGCGTCCGCGCGGAGTCCGACCTGGACGATTGGGTCTCTGTTATGGTGTTCGGCGCAACGGGTTTTCACAGTAGTGGAATCAGGATTACAATATGGATGAAAGACGAAGCAGGAGGTATGACGATGGTCTTGTCGTCTGGTGGTGTGTTGACCGAGTATTTGAATGCTGCTTTGCGACACATTCGAATGGAACGATTGGCGGATGACGGGCAGATGTATGCGGAAATTCCGATGTGTCCTGGGGTGTGGGCTTCCGCCCAAGATGAAGAGGGAGTTCGACGTGAAATTCAAGAAGTTCTTGAAGAGTGGCTAATTCTTAAAATCCGTGATCGAGAGCCTATACCGGAAATTGACGGTCGGAGCCTGAGGCTCTGATGCCTTCGTCTGTCTCACGCAGAGAATTGATCCGCCGTTTACCTAAAAGCGTTAGGGTTTGACGGCCCATTGAGCGGGGGCAAACATTCGTTCATGCAACGCGGTGCGTTAAAACTCCATATTCCTAACCCGCACGGGTCTGGAGATGTCCGTCCTGAGTTGCTGATCCGGATTTTGCGACAAGCTGGAATCACGATGGTGCAATGGGAAGAGATCAAGTGAAGTTGTCATTGTAGAACCAGCATGGAAGGGGTGGCAGTGTGATCAGATATGACATTCGACTGGCGACAGACTCTGACATGCCCTTCATCTGGGAGATGCTGTACCTTTCCCTCCATGTTCCCGAC
>JAJYTO010000321.1 GCA_021793015.1 Bacillota bacterium | reverse complement strand
TCTTCACCAATGAACTGCTCCAGCGATCGCTCCCCGTCGTTTCATGCAACCGCCATCGGCCGAGATGGTGAGAACACGCCACCACACCGGGTCGAATGCCTTCCGTAACCCAGACCTTATCCACAATGGAACCGATCTCTGTGGCGATCCTCACTTCATCGCCGGTCACTACGCCGAGGCGCGACGCATCGGAAGGATGGAGCCACACGGGATTCGCATGGGCGATCTCATGCAACCACTTGGCGCCGTTCGTGCGCGAGTGGATAAGCATGGGCAACCGGAAGGTTGGCAAGAGGATAAACTCGTTGCGCGTAAAGTCAATGGTCTTGAAATGCACCTGACTCACGATATGCGGCATCTGTTTGCGTTCCGCGTCATTGCGTGGATAGATGGGAATCGCATACTCGGGCCAACCCCAGTCGCGCAGGGTCGTCGAGAAGAACTCCAGTTTCCCTGAAGGAGTCGGCCATCCCTTCACAGCCTCGCCGTCGACGACAACGCCGGCCCTCACCTTCCCTTGCGCGTTTTTGAACGGTCCTGGCATCGGTACGTGATTGTGGGTGTGCGGCGCCTTGTCGACCCAAATCTTTCCGTCTCGCACATTCGCACCCTCGGCATGCGCGTCCAGCGCATCCGCCCCGTCCGGAACGATCGTCGCCTCTTGCAAAACGGCGGGATCGACCGGTCGTCGATGCTGTCCGAAGACGTCTTTGGTGACCTCAAACGCTCCGTATTTCTGCATGTAGTCGAGCGGCGTCAACCCTTCGGCGGACGCCGCATTCGGCAACCCCGGAACGGAGTTTTCAAAAATCCACCGATAGTATTCGAGGACGGTGATCTTTTCCCCTGGCCGGTAGGGGGATTCAAAGTGCTTGCGAATGCCCATCGCGCCGTCCGGATCAATCCGCCATGACAGGTCGATCCAGAATTCATTCTCTTCCCATACCTCTCCCGGATTGGCGTCCCGCGTATCCCGAATCTTGATGCCGTGGCGCTCTTTGGACACCCGCAACACCGGTTGACGAAACCCGATCCACTGCGCTGCGTGTGTTTCATAACTGTGCAGATCGTGCCGTTCGGAGGCCAGACCCATCGGCAACACATAATCGGAGAACTGCGAGGTCTCGGACCACACTGGCGACAGCGTCACGTGACAGCCCACCCGGTCCGGCTCCTTGAACATCTCAATCCAGCTAAAGCCGTCTGGAAATGTCCATACCGGGTTCATAACTCGGGTAAAGTAGACTTCCATGCGCTTGTTGCGCTCTTTCAGGATGTGCGGCAAACAGAAACTGAGTTCAAAGAAGGACAGTGGATATTCGCGCGGCCAATGGTTTTCATTCCACACTTGCAGCGGTGCAGGCGACGAGTTGCGGGCGGGAACGAATTTGATCCAACTGTTTGGAAGCAGACTGCCAGGTTCACCGATTGCCCCCATCAGCACATTGAGGAAGGCCAGCGATCTCGTGATCATCCAGCCGCCGAGGTGTCCTGCAGCCGCGTTTCGCCAGACGTTTGCGGCAAACGCTGTGCCCGCGCGCGCGATTTCATCCGTCACCTGCCGGATCATGGCGGCGGCCACTCCGCTCTCCTGCTCCGCCCATTCAGGCGTGTAATCGCGGTAGATACGTTTGAGCACATGCACGAAGTCTTCGAATGTCTGGGTGGCTGGCACAGTATCCAAAAATCCTCTGTCGCGCAACTCCTGCAGATACTGACGATCACTCATGAACTCGCGCCAGTTGACCCACTGTCGGACAAATTCGCGGTTGAAACGGTCTGTCTGGAGCAGGCCGTTCGCCATGGCCAGAAGCATGGAAGTCTCCGTGCCAGGCCATGGCGACATCCAGTAATCAGCCTTTGAGGCGGTGTTGGACAGTCTCGTATCAATGACTGCGATCTTGGTGCCCTTTTGCTGCGCTTCAATGATCCGCTGCGCGTTGGGATTGAAGTAATGTCCAGATTCCAGATGGGCGCTCAGCATCAATATGAATCGCGCATCCGCGTAATCCGGCGATGGACGGTCCATGCCCATCCAAAAAGCGTATCCAGTCCGTCCTCCTGACGAACAGACATTGGTGTGCGACGACAATCCGTCAATACCCCAGCATTTGAGCACCCGCTCTGTGTACTCGTCTTCGCCGGGGCGACCCACATGATAGACGATTTCATCCCTGCGCCCTTCGAGCAGGCTTTTGCGAATCCGCGCCGCGATGTCATCGAGCGCCTCATCCCAGGTTGTGCGCTCCCACTTGCCGTCGCCGCGATCGCCAACGCGTTTCATGGGATACAAAATGCGCTCGGGATTCCCGATCTGGTTTAAAGTCGCCGGCCCCTTGGCGCAGTTGCGGCCGCGACTTCCAGGATGAAGCGGATGGCCTTCGAACTTGCGAATTTCTCCTGAGTCCTTGTCGACATAGGCCAGCAGCCCACAGGCAGCTTCGCAGTTGAAACATACGGTCGGTATGAGTTCATAGCGATGATATTTCTTGCGCGGCCATGCGCGGGCGTCGA
>JAJYTO010000079.1 GCA_021793015.1 Bacillota bacterium | reverse complement strand
TTGATGCAGAGCTTATCAAACGGGATATACATGGACCCTGGAGCCATTACAGTCTAGTGCGAATGGACATTCTAGAGCAATTGGAACGCGTAATTCCCGTCTCGGTGCAATAACGCAGATTGATATGAAACTGGCATCAATTTATTTTGTTAATCAAAATAAATTGATGCTATTATGAAGAGGATGTGAGCAAATGCTTCACACGTTTATTTTGACGCTGCTGGATTACGTCAAGGAAATTGCTGAGGTCGCTGTCTTGGGTTTTTTTGTTGCGGGTCTCGTGAATGCGTACGTTCGTAAGGAGGCCATCATTCAGCACCTCGGGGCAGGCGGCATAAAAAGCAACGCCTTGGCATCCGTCGTCGGATTGGTCACGCCTTTATGCTGTTGTTCCGCCATCCCAACCGCTCTTTCACTGTATCGCCAAGGTGCTGGTCGCGGACCCGCCGCTGCCTTTTTAATTTCAACACCATGGTTCAATTTCTATGGATTAGGGTCACTCGCCGTATTTCTTGGCGTACGTGTCGCATTGCTTGTGGGCTTGTCTTCTGTGGTCGTTGCATTCTTAACTGGTATCATCATTGACCGGTTCGTACCTGAGTCGGTCAAGATTCTTCCAGACATAATCCTCGCCGAAACGACGTGCGAATGCGAGGCTGGTTGCGGAAGCAGTTGTGGTACGTCTGCGGCTGCCGGTACAGGGTTGATCGACTTTCGCGATCACCCTGCCAAATTCCGGGCAGCGTTGCGATTTATGATTGATTTGGGGAAAGAGATCGGTTTGTGGATGTTGATTGGCGTAGTCTTGGGCGCACTGGTGGAAACGTTTGTGCCCCAAAGTTTCTTCACGACATACCTTGGCGGTTCACGAGTGCTGGGGTTACTTGCCGCCATGGCTCTGGCGGCCATCTTTTACACGGACAGCCTGGGGTCATTGCCTTGGGTGCAATCTCTCCTGCACAAAGGACTCGGCACGGGCAGTGCAATGGTTTTACTCGTGGCGGGTGTGGGTACCAATATTTCGACTCTGGGTCCCATCACCCGTAGCATGGGACGGCGTACCGCATTTATTTACGCCACCAGTGTGGTCATTCTTACAGGGGTACTTGGATTCAGTCTCAACATTTTGCATTAAGATTGTTCAATCGGCAAAATGAGGCCATTTGCCGGACAACAGTGCATGGCGGCGTGCAGTCGCGGGCTCTGGGTTCGCCATGTGTGTATGCGTCTATCGGTATTGACTGGTACGGGATCGATTCCTTGGTTTCTTTGGCGCATCGTCGGTGCGCAAGATCTCAATGGCATCGTAGCGATGTATTCACGACGGGCTGATAACGACATGCGCACAACAATCCCTTCGGTTAGATTTCTATGTGAGTGATCCAACTCCTCCTGGGTATGATATTAGCTGAGTTATTGTGCGTCGTTGACAATGGGTCTGTTTGTGGATACTATATTTTCATACATCCGAACATGCGGATATTAGGATTATGCGCAAATCGGTTGCTGGAATCAAGGGGAGTGAACGTCTTGGCGAACGCGGCACAGCAGGTGAAACAGGCGGGGATCCGGGAGAATCTGCGGCAGTTCTTGTGGCTTGTGTTTAGCACGATACTCGTCGGAATGACCGTTGGACTCGAACGCACAGTCGTTCCCCTGCTCGGGAAAGACGTCTATCACGTGACTTCCATGACGCTCATCTTTGCGTTTATCATCGCGTTTGGCGTGACAAAGGCCATCTTAAACCTGGCCGCCGGCCACTTCTCCGACGCCGTGGGTCGACGTCCCGTGCTCATCATGGGGTGGCTGTTTGGCATCCCGATGATTGCACTCCTTTTATTTGTTCACACGTGGTCTGCCGTGATTCTGGCGAACATTTTTCTGGGCGCCAATCAGGCGTTCGCCTGGACGATGACGATCACCAAGCAATTGGATCTGGTGGGTTCCAGGGAGCGGGGGCTTGCGATGGGCATCAATGAAGCGACGGGGTATATCGGCGTCTCCGTCTCGACGATCCTCACGGGTGTTATCGCCGCGCGCTATGGTCTGCTGCAGGCCCCCTTTGTGTACGGGGCGGCTGTCCTGCTGGTTGGTCTTGGCACCAGCGTTCTGGTTGTACGCGAGACGCGCGGACACGTGTTGCAGGAAGCAAAAACGAACGCAGCGGCGCAGGCGCAGTACATGTCGAGAGACATGCTGCGCGAGCAGAGCGCGCGTGAGCGTGTGAGCGTGGGGAAAATCTTTTGGATCACCACAGTCGGGAATCCGACTTTGTCGGCGATCAGTCAGGCGGGTCTTGTGAACAAACTGGCAGACACACTGGTGTGGGCGATGCTGCCGCTGTACCTGGCCAATTTACACGCATCGATCGTCGCTATCGGGTTGATCGGCGGCGTGTACACGATGGTATGGGGATTTGCCCAGTTTGGCACCGGCATACTGTCAGACAAAATCGGGCGAAAGCCGCCCATTGTGGCAGGCATGGGGCTGCTTGGTGTGGGCATCCTCGCATTTGGGTTCGGTCACGCGTTTGTCTGGTGGATGGTCACGGCAGGCATCATGGGGCTGGGTATGGCGCTGCTCTATCCGAACCTCAATGCCGCTGTGGCTGACGTGGCACCACCGCAAATACGGGGCGGCGTGCTCGGTGTGTATCGCCTGTGGCGAGACGGTGGATATGCGATCGGCGGCCTGCTGCTAGGCGTCACGAGCCGTTCGCTGGGCATGCTGCACAGTGTGGATCTGATCGGCGTCATTGTGCTGATTTCGATGGTGGTCCTTCTGTTTCGCATGCAAGAGACCCATCCGCGGCTACGAAAGACGGTGACGTAGAAGATGGAGCGGTTCCGAGTGCGTGATTGACTTGATTTGCCGCCGAGTGGCACAATCAGTGCAGCGGAATCCGCAACGGTCAGTGAATGCATGAGCGGTTGCATACGGGGGAATGATCATGGCAACGACGAAAGCAACACGCGGCGATCCGATCCGACTCGACATCGATTGGGCGTATAAGGCGCTGGCTGATCCCATTCGCCGATCGCTGCTGGAGGCGCTTGGCAAGAAGCAGTATTTCTGTCGCGTGGATGGTGAGAAGGTGGATGGAGTCTGCGTTCAGGACCTCAGCAGTTTGTTGCAACTGCCACAGTCAACCGTCTCCAGACACCTGGCCGTTTTGCGGCAGGCAGGCTTGGTGGGGCATCGGCAAAAGGGAATCTGGCATTATTATTTCTGTAACAGCGATATGATTCGGACGGTGCAACGGTGGCTTGATTCGCTCGTAACGGAGGAGGAATCAGGCGCGGACATGCGGTAGTCGGGAGGCCTCTTTTGACGTAGGATCGAGGCCCTTCTTGACATCCACTCGTGGGGGCGTTATATTAATCAATAGATCCATAATTATTGATCTATTGGAGGAATTGAAGAATGGATATTCGCGAAGTGGCAAAGATCAAGGAACAGAGCGATGAGGGGAAAGTCATCGTTGAATTTGAGGGTGTGGGAACAGAGAAGTTGCAGGATCTTGTGACGGAGTGTTCGAGCGGAACGTGTTCTTGCGGCAGTGAGGAGTTCTTGGCCAACGTCGATTCGTTTGTGCTCTCTGTGGATGGCAAGACGATTGAGATCACGGGCAACGTCAATGCAGAGGAAGTGGCCAAGACGCTTCAGGAGTGGGAAAAAGATATGTAGGAAGCAGTAAATGGGTTGTGGGTGCAGCATGGGCGCCCACTGCTTATGGTATATGGAATGCTTGGGCGATAGGGGGGAAGTATGATGCAACGGCAAACGCAGGATGATCAACGACTCGCGGTCTATGTGAAGGTCAATTTGGAAAGCATTTTTAAAGCGCTGTCGGACCCCACTCGTTTGCAGATGTTTACCATGTTGAGCACTGAGGGCGGAGTCTGTTGTCGCATCGTGCCAGGAATCCTCGGGGAAACCGAGACTCAGAGTGGACTCTGTGTACAGGACTTTGTGGCCCATTTGCATTTGCCTCAATCCACGGTCTCCCATCACCTGTCTCTGTTGCGAAATGCGGGGCTTGTACAGAGCGTGAAAAAGGGGCTATGGGTCTATTACTACCGAGACGAAGTGGTCGTTGAAGCGTTTAAGCGTGCGGTTGAGATGCTTTAGGGAACAAACGGACTAGCGGTTGAACAGAATTGCCAGATACCCTGCTGCGTTCCTTGGTTCTGTTTCGCGGCGCTGGCGCTCAAGGAACCAGGCGTCGTCGATTGTGCGAAATTCGTCGGGGCCGACGTAGAGGCCTTCCCGGACGGCCGTAGGGGGTGTTGCGAGGAGATCGCAGATTTCCTCCAGAGTAAAAAAATGCGCGTGGCTGTAGATCGACGTCGGATCGCGCTCTACCCGTTCCCGATAGTGGCTGGCCCACGGGCCGCCGCCGTGAATGAGGCCCACCACCAGTCTCCCGTTCGGTTTCAGAACACGAAACGCCTCGTTCAGGACAACGGCCGGATCCGCAACAAATTCCAGGGTTACTTGCAGGAGAACAGCGTCCAAAGTTGACGAGTGCAGCAGAAGGTCGGCCAAGTCTGCCTGCAAGTAGGTTATCGACCCGCCGGCGGCCGATTTGGCGCGGGCTTTGGTCAGCATGGCGGGCGACTCATCGATTCCGATGACTTCGCACCCCGCCTGCGCCAGGGCAATCGTATACGCACCCGTGCCGCACCCCAAATCCCCTATGGTTTCGCCTGGTTTCGGCGTAAGCAACGCCCAGACCAAGGCGCGCTCCACCTCGTCCACGAACTTTCCTAATGGGGTATGGCAAAATGAGTCATAACGCGCCGCCATCCTGTCAAAGCGCATCATGTGGCATCCACCTTTCAGCTGTCGGGGAATGGTGAGTTTTGTTCCTGCGCGAATAGACGGTCGTGATCTACTACGCCGCGAGTCCATGACCAACTTGACGGAAGCTGTGGGACGAAATTCCGTACACGCCCACAACGACGGCAAACATGCTTCCGCTTGCAATCATGATGACATGGGCAGGGATGACCATGCTCAGTGCGCCGAATCCCCAGTTGACAACTGACATGAGTCCTCCGGCCAAGACGTAATACACGCTGGTGACTCGACCTCGCACCTGTTCTTCCGTCACTTCTTGGATTACCGCGATCACAATGGTCATAAACAAGGTTTGTGACGAGCCGATCAACACCATGCTGCCAATCGCCACAGCGGGAGCGTGACTCAGGCCGAGCATGGAGAGGGAGAGGCCGCTTAAAATCGCGCTGGCCCAAAACAGTTGTCCTCGCCGTTTCCGATCCCTTACACCCGCCAAAAACAGCGTGCCGAGGATGGATCCCAAGCCAACCATGCTCATCAAAACCCCGTAAAAACCTGGGCTGGCAATCAACTCATGTTTGACAAAGACCGGTAACATACCCATATAGGACATCGTCAGCGCACAGTGAAATCCAACAAGTGAAATCAGGGTGAAAATCGTCGGTGACCGCCGGATGTAGTGGAGTCCATCTGAGAGAGAATGAAGAAATCTATGTTTTGAAACTACTTTGTTCTCTCGTTGAATCAAGGTTGGGGTCTGCAACAGGAATAAAAATGCGAGGGCTCCACCGTAGAGCAACCAGCCGAAGATGTAGGCCGCGTTCACGCCGAATGCGGCTACAAGCGGGCTGGCCAGGGCGGGGCCAATGAATTCCGTTCCGCTTTGCCCGAGCGATTGCAGTGAATACGCGTTGTAGAGGTCCTCTTCCGGCACCAGGCTCGGCAACACTGTACTCACGGTGACACTCATTGCACTTGAGGCTGTTCCAAACATCAGAGTTAACACAAACATGCCAATGGCAGATAAAGCGTGGACCAGAGTCAACGCAATCAGTGCTGTCAAAACGCCAAGAATGACGAGGATGGAAACAAAAACAAGGCGGCGACGGTCTAACCTGTCGGCTAACACCCCCGCGATGGGTGCGCCAATCACATTTGGCATCAAAGACGCAAACATCATGGCCCCGGACCAAAAAGGGGAGTGTGTCAGACCGTAGACTTGCCAAGTGACTGCCAGGGTAAAGGTCCAGGACCCCGTGTTGGTCAGGACAACAACCAGCCACAACCATAGATAATTGCGTGAACGAAAGGATTGGAATAGATCCACAACTTTAGATCTCGTTCTGACACACCTCGTTTACTTTCTGTTGTTCTATTGATCAATAGATTAGTAACGTAAAAAATATACTACCTAGCGAGTGCTCTGTCAAGAAGAAGATCGTCTATTTGAAACAAGCAGTACTGTTTAATGAAGTAATTTGAGGTTTGCCAGAATAAAAAGCCACCTGGTATCGTGGTAGTTGTCCAGACAACCACAAACTCAGGAGGCTGAAGTGCTGGCGTATCTCTTGGAAAATGGCGGTCAAATTGACGTGGTAGGCATCGATGAGCAACTGTCCATCAGTGAAAAGAGTGCATGACACATCGTCAGGTCGTTGTTCCAGAGAGGAGCCCTGGACTTGGGGCAAGTTCATAGAACAACATCACAAGTTTCGGAAGCGCCTGTACAAGACAACGCGAATTCAGGGAAGACCGAAGCCACTGACACAAAAGATGAATGAACCTGAGGCCAATGATGATCCGTTTCGGTGAAACGGAAACCGAACAGCTGCCCACGCCCATTCCGACGGAAGAGGTGCGGGTATTTCTTTGTCCATGTGGGAATCCAGTGATTGCGATGATTTGACATTTCATCACGAAGGGAATAAAGTATGACATGATTCTATTGATCTACAGAATAGAGGATGAGTAGAATGGGAAATTCGGATCGCGCTTTCAAAGACGCTATCTATGAACAATTGGCTCGTGTAGGACGCGCCGTGGACCATCCTCGACGGTTGGAGCTCTTGGACCTGTTGTGTCAAGGGCCCATGACCGTGGAGCAATTGGTGCAAAAGAGCGCGATGCCGATGGGAAGCGCTTCGCAGCATTTGCAGCAACTGCGGGAGGCGAGACTGGTGCAAGCGCAGCGTCGTGGCTCCTACATGGTGTATCGGTTGGCCGATGATCATGTCTGCACCTTCTTCGTGGCGCTGCGCGAGTTGGCGGAACGCCGCTATGCGGAAATGAAAGCCATTTCGGATGAATTCTTTCAGGATCTTCATGCGCTGGAGGAAGTGGATGCGGTCACGTTACAACAAAAATTGAATACGGGATCGGTGGTTCTCCTGGACGTTCGTCCCACCGAAGAGTACACGACCGGCCATTGGCCTGGGGCTTGGTCTGTACCGCTCGACACTCTTGCGAATCGATTGGCGGACTTGCCGCGTAACCGCACGATCGTCGCCTATTGTCGTGGTCCCTACTGCGTATTGGCGCCACAGGCCGTGAAACGTCTGCGTGAAGCGGGATTCGACGCGGTGCGGCTGGCAGAAGGCCCAGGAGACTGGCTGACAAGAGGGGAACCCATGGTAACAGGAATCGAGCTTGGGGAGGAGACGTTACCGTGAGGCGGATCCCCGATATCCCGGTGTACCTGGACTACAACGCCACCACGCCGGTTGCGGCCGAGGTGGTGGCCGCTATGGCGCCGTTTTGGATGGAACAGTATCACAATCCCTCCTCCCCCTATCCCGAAGCGGCGCGCGTCCGCGCTGCGGTGGAGGACGCGCGCGCTGCGGTGGCCGCTCTGCTGGGCGCCGAAAGCGACACCATCGTATTCACCAGTGGGGGTACGGAGAGCGATCATTGGGCGCTGGAAGCGGGTGTCGCGTTCTGGAGGGGAACGCGCCGCAAGGTGATTGCGTCGGCGGTTGAGCATCCAGCGGTGACGGAAACGCTGCGATGGCTGGAATCGCAAGGGGCAGAGGTTGTGCAAGTGCCAACGGATGAACACGGCGTCATCCGTTTGGATATTCTTGACCAGTGTCTCGATCCATCCACAGCCATGGTCAGCGTCATGCTGGCCAATAATGAAGTCGGCACTCGACAACCGATTGAGGAGGTGGCACGCCGAGCCCATGCGGTCGGGGCGTTGGTGCATACGGATGCGGCGCAAGCAGTTGGGAAGATTGCGGTGGATGTTCGGGCGTTGGACGTAGATCTATTGACGGTGGTCGGTCATAAGTTCTATGCACCCAAGGGAATCGGCGCACTGTACATCCGACGTGGTCTGGATCTGCCCGCGGGGTTGCCGGGTGGAGGCCAGGAAGGGGGGCGACGCAGCGGAACGGAGAATGTTCCGGCCATCGTTGGATTGGGAAAGGCGGCGCGTCTGGCCGCCACATGGTTAGCCTGTGGGGGGCCGCAGACGCAAGCGGCTCTGCGGGATGAGTTGCAGGCGCGGTTGACCCAAGCCATTCCAAAATCGCGTATCTTGGGAGAGGGTGCGCCTCGTCTGGGCAACACCTTGGCGCTGGTTCTGCCTGGTCTCATCGGCATGCGGGTGCTTCAGGCATGTACGACCCTGCGCGCAGCCACCGGTTCAGCCTGTCACAGCAACGAGAGCGGGGGATCCAAGACCCTGCAGTCCATGGGGATACCGCCAGAATGGGCTCAGGGGTTCATCCGTCTGAGTCTCGGTCGTGAGACGACCGCCGCCATGATGGATCGGGCCGCCATGTCTTTGATCAGCACTATTCAAACGATGTATTCCGAAGGAGAGTAGTCCTATGAACATCCTCTTTGTGGTCAATGATCCACCCTATGGAACGGAACGAGCGTACAATGCGCTTCGTCATGCCACGACAGTGGGAAAACGACCGGAGGCAGTGATCCGTCTGTTTTTGATGGCGGACGCCGTGCAATGTGCCAGACAAGGTCAAAAGACCCCGAACGGGTATTACAATCTGGAACGCATGGTGACAGTTGCCGAGCGACAAGGCACCGTGATGGGCGCTTGTGGAACCTGTATGGACGCGCGAGCGATGAGCGACGATTCTCTCATTGCCGGTGTGCACCGGAGCACCATGGAGGAGTTGACGGACTGGACATTGTGGGCGGACCAGGTGATCGTGTACTGACGGATACGAAAGGGAGATGAACGAACGGATGAGCCAGATTCTTATTTGCGGCGGTGGTGTGGGGGGGTTGGTGACGGCGCATCGATTGCGACGATGGCTGCCTGCGACAGACCAAATCATCGTGTTTGATCAACAATCCACGCATACATTTTCGCCCTCGTTGCCATGGGTCATGACGGGAACACGAACAGCGGATCAGGTGACTCGTCCGCTTCAGGCACTTCGTGAGCGAGGCATCACCGTGGTGGATGGGGTGATCTCTGCGATGGATCCCGTAGCGCGGACAGTGAGCGTTGGCAATCAGACGTGGCAAGGCGATGTCCTGGTCATTGCGCTTGGCGCCGCACTGGATCCCGGCTCGATTCCCGGACTGATTGAGGGTGGAGACAATGTGTATACTTTGTCTGGTGCGGAACAGGCATTTGAACATCTCCAAACCATGGATCGAGGTCGGGTGGTGGTTCTGATCAGTCGCACGCCTTTTAAATGTCCGGCAGCACCTTACGAAGTGGCGATGCTGGTCGATGGCTATCTCAAAAAGAAACGGCGACGCAAGTCGGTGGAGGTCGAGGTGTGGGCCGCCGAAGCGGCGCCCATGGGCGTGGCCGGGCAGGTTGTCAGCCAATCCGTAGTCGCTGCATTGACCCAGCGAGACATTTCGTATCACCCCAATGAAGTGGTGACGGAGGTGGATGTCTCGGCGCGCACCTTAAACTTTCAGTCGGGTCGAACGACTCCTTATGATCTCTTGTTGTACGTGCCGCCTCATCGGGTTCCCAACATCGTGTCGGATGTCGGACTGGCATCACCGGATGGTTGGATAGCGGTAGACCGACATACCTTGGAGACGCGCCATCCCAACGTGTTTGCGATTGGAGATGTCACGGGCATACCGCTCGCCATGGGGAAACCGCTTCCTAAAGCGGGTGTTTTTGCTCATGCGCAGGGTGAGGTGGTCGCTCGGATCATCAGTCATCGACTTAGCGGAGAGAACGGGGCCGATACGTTCAACGGGCACGGGGAATGCTTCATCGAAATGGGCTCGGGAGTCGCGGGATTTGCTCGGGGCAATTTTTACGCGGAGCCGAGCCCTGCCGTTCGCACGTTTCGTTCCGGCCGCCATTGGCACGCCGCCAAAGTGGCCTTTGAACGTCATTGGTGGTCTCAGTGGTGGTAACGATCTCGTTGTTTCGCGAACAGAGTTTGTCAAGTACGCCATTGGGCGATCTCAAGTTGAACGTGTCGGGATGCGATGACCACGGCCAACGCAGGATAGTCCTCCAACGTGTGAAACAGATCTCCTACGCCCGTTTCGGACATGCAGGACGATGTGCCACATACAACATCATGCGAGACAGCGAGAAAACAGGAGACACGTGAACTTGACCGAGAGGATTCCGTCATGCAACAGAACAAGCGATCAGTGGGGAAAGGTTCTCATGGAGAGGATGGCGTTCATGCGGGGAAAGAAAATTTTGGTCTGTCTGGCCCATCCAGATGATGAGGTCTTTTGTTCCGGAACGTTAGTGCGATTAACGGATGCAGGGAACGATGTGACGCTGGTCGTGGGTACGCAGGGGGAAAGGGGGAGTCACGATCCGACACTGACACCCGAGTTGATTGCCGACATGAGACGCAAAGAGATGGAGGATGCCGCCCATCGGCTGGGTGTCCGGGAAGTTGTGCAACTTGGGTATCAAGACGGGGATTTGCAATACGCAACCAATCTGAAGGAAACGCTGTTTCGCTTGGTTCGCTCGATCCGACCGGATGTGGTCATCACTTTTGATCCCTGGAAGCGGTATGAAATTCATTCGGACCATCGTGTAATTGGGTTTGCGATGATCGAGGCCGCTCATTTAGGGGCGAATTGCTGGTACTATCACGACCAGCTCACGAAGGATATCGTATGCCACCGCAGTCAGGAACTATATCTGTTCAACTGCGATGAACCCAATTACTACGTCGACATCACCGACGTGTTCGATCGAAAACTGTACGTGGCCAGCGCCCATGCGAGCCAATTTGGAGCGAATGTCGATGAAGCAAGGTTACGCCAAATCATCAACCATCTGCATCCGGATGTGCAGATAACGATGGAACCATTCCATAAGATGTGGCACTCAGAACTGTATTTGTAAAAAGACTTCGAACATCGCTCGATCCCGCCCACGTACGTGAAGATCGACATGGCATCCGGTGAAACGGGTATTGGTTGCCATACCAGAAGTAAAAGATGACCATTTCGGGTGTATCCATAGATTGCGCCAACACATGTGATTCTGTACGAACTGGCAGATCTCATGGGCTGGCCACTGCGCGGACCGGAACACTCCGCTCAAAAGAATTTGAACACTATGCACTGAATGAGCTACTGTTTATACTGGATACATCCTATGAGAGTTTCGGAGGATATCCTTCATCGTTTGAACTTGCACTGTCGGCAGTGGCCTTGCTGGCGGAATATGCGCACAGAACCCACATCGTGTTTGGGTACTACGCGTTCGGAACTGGCATGCATCATGTACCGGCCAAACAGGGCGACCTCACTCTCCTGCGCATGCTGGAACATCTGGCCGTTGCCGAGGCGGATGGACAGGCGCCCTTCGCAGAGGGGCTGTGGCATTTGATGTCGGCGCCGCGCCAGTCAACGGCCGTGGTCGTGACCAGGGGCGTTACGGATGGGTTGGTGCGGTTCGCCGTGCTTGCGGCGGATCGTCAGCTGCGCGTCCAACTGCTGCTCGCACGGGTGGAGCAATCATCATTGACGCCAGAGGAAGATGCTCTGGCAGATCGTCTACGGCTGTTTGGGTGGCAGATTCGAACACTGCACTCACTGGACAGTCTGGACACCCTTGGGGCTGGGGGATCGGTATATGCGGGTCACGCGTGATACTGTGCATGGCATCGTTGTGTCACTGTTGCTTTGGGGGTGGACGGCCCAGATTCTCCTGGCCGTTCAAAATGTCGCCTATATGGGCAACACCATTCCGATTATCTGGTACATAGGCATTCTCTTGCTCGCGGATCTGATTTCGCATCGGGCGTTGCGTATCACGGTGCTCACTGGCGTGGTTCTTATTCTTCTAAAATGGGAATACTATCCTCTCGTATCGTGGTTTCCGCCGACTGTGTTTTTTGCTCGGTTCCTGAACGATCTGGGTACCGCCGCGTACAGCCTGCTGTCGGGAAACGTTCGCATGGTCAGCGACGGCGTGCGGACGCTGGCGTTTATCGGCGTCATCACGTTTGGCACGAAGCTGTTGCAAGAGTGCCTCAGCAAACCGCTGCTTGTGCTGGCGGCGCTCATTGCAGGGGAGGCAGTGCTGATCGATGCGGTCGGCGCCTTTGGCGTGCGGGATCATGTGCAGATTATCCTCTATATGCTGATCGGGCTGGCGCTATTGGCGCTCACGAATGCACCGCGCCTGCAACTGTTTTCCGCGGTGCTGACGCGGCGGGAGATTATGCGGCACCTGGCTATTCCCGGAGGCCTTGCGGCGGTGATTGTGCTGACCGGGTTGGCGATTCCGAAAACGACGCCCAATTGGCCCAAACCGCTGGCGTTGCTCAAACAGTTTGAGACGGCCTCCCCATCCAGGCAGTCCGGGCAGGTATACGGATCCAACGACGCCAATCTGGGGGGGCCTTTCAAGGGGAGCCATAAAGTTTTCTTGCGTGTATTCGCCAATCAGCCATCATACTATCGCGGTGAGTCGCTAAACCAGTACACGGGTCAGGGATGGGTGCAACCAACATCGGCAACCGACCGGTTTGCGTCGGGAAACGCAATCCCGACATCGCTGATTGCGCAGATGGGCCCCGATGCGGCGTCGCCCGTCGTTACCATAAAAGAACGGATTCAGGTGGTTCGCGGACAATACCCCGTGCTGTTTGGCGCCTATCAGATTGCGCGTGTGACAGCTCCGGGCGGGCACGCCCATTTTACTGTCGCCCCCCAGACAGACACGGTAGCGGCGGGAACGATTGGCCCTGGAGATTCCTACTCTGTGACTTCCAACATGCCGACGCCGTCGCCAGGCGCGTTGGCGACCGTGCATGACGGAAACCTGGCCTACACGTTTCCGGGCGATCTGGAGTTGCCTGCCGGTTTCCCCGCCCGCGATGTGCAGCTTGCGCAAAGGATCACGGCTGGGATTCACGGCACCTATAACAAGGTTGAAGCGATCATTATGTATTTGCAGAGTCACGAAAGGTATCAGACGAACAATGTTCCATACATTAAACCTGGGCAGGACTTTGTGGATCAATTTCTCTTTGTGTCACACCGGGGATACTGTGATCAGTTTTCCAGCGCGTTGGCGGTGCTCGCGCGTTCCATTGGCATCCCATCGCGGTGGGTGAAGGGATTTAACTCCGTGCCCCCGAATCCAAACTACCATGGTCCGGGCAATGAATACCTGCTGCGCGGAACGGACGCCCACGCCTGGGCGGAGATCTGGTTTGCTGGGTACGGCTGGATTCCGTTTGAGGCGACGCCGTCTTTCGTATTGCCGGACGGCGTCGCCAAAGCTGCGCAGTCGGCGGTCCATAAGGCTCCTGTTCCAGCTTTGCACAAGAAGTTGGCGGGCCAGAAACACAGCGGCAAGCGCACATCCCTTGGCGCTGCGCCGTTTCTGGGCGTGAGCGCCAGGGGATTTGGCATCGTCGGCGCCGCAGTGGTTGCCGTATTGTTGGCCGCTTTTACCGTCAGTATGCTTCGTCGGCGGTGGATCAGAACGCGCTGGCCCGTCCTGGAGGTGGAGTCGCTGATCCGTCAGTTTATCCGCCGTTTTGGGGATCGCTTACCAGGGCAAACGCTGCGGGAATACGCGTGCGCCTGTCGCAATGATACGCTACGCCGCGACTTGCTGCGTTTTGTCGACTGGTTTGAACGGATTTGTTACGGCGGTCAGCAACAGGACAGCGACATCGCGGAAGGCGACAGGTTATTGCGTGAGTTAAGCAAAAGTAAACGCGCAACACAAAAGAACTCGGGTAAAAACCATCGGGCAGCGGTCGGGAACAATCAGGAATCGCAAAATGAAAGTTGGGTGTCGTCTTGACAGCACATGTTGACAAGGTTGTCGTTCTTAACTTTGGTGGTCAGTACAACCAGTTGATCACGCGCCGCATCCGGGTGAAGGCATCAACATCAACCGTTGTGATTTGATGATACTCCAAGAGCTTCCGGGTATCAGCATGAAAAAGGCGCAGGCCATCCTGTCCTACAGGGCGGCGCATGGATTGTTTTCTTCCCTTGCTCAGTTGCATCGCGTTCATGGGATCGGTCCAAAGTTGCTGGAGAAAATCGGAGCCTACGTTCCTTTGTAAAGAGGGCTGAACAGTGGTGCGCATGTGAGGATCTTCAGAGGAATTCACTGACGATTGGCATTCACCAATCCTGTGGGTCTCATTCAGAGCACCGTCAGTCGGTGCAAAACGGAACTAACGGCCACATCGGCGTACGCTGATGTGGCCCAAAGAGAACAGTTGTGCCAACCGTTACAGTACGTTTCGGGCCGTAACGTAACGGCTTTTCCAGTAGTATGGATTGTTGATACAATCGATTTCTACTTTCGTGCTGGCCTCGTCGATGAAGTTGCCGTTGCCTATGTAGATACCGACATGAGATATCCCGCCCATCGTATCAAAAAACACCAGATCACCCAACTGAAGATCTGCTTTTTTTACGCGGATTCCGACTGTCGCTTGGGCCGCAGCAATCCTTGGTAACGCGATACCAAACTCCTTGAACACGTACTGCACAAACCCTGAGCAGTCAAAGCCGGATGGGCTCGTTCCGCCCCATACGTACGGCGTGCCCAAATACGTCTTGGCTTTCTCAACAATGCGCTGGCCGAGAGCCTCGTTGCGGGCTGTGGCGGCAGCCGCTTGAATGTTTGAAAACAACTGCGCCGTCACGGCGTCGCCCGAACCGTCCCGGTGATCCGTTTTGAAGGCAATGACTGCGTGAGAAGTGACGGGGCCAAAGTGCTCGGTGATGCTTACAGACTTGGGGTAGTACCCGAGTACCGCCAAATCCGATTTGAGCGTTGCGACATCCGCGCCGTGGCTGTCCAACTGCATCAGGACATCCGATGTGGCTGCAAACGCAGGACTTGAAAATACAGCATTCACCAACGTGGATCCCATGAGACACAGGGATGCCACAAGAGTGGCTATGCGCAAAGAATAGGCCCCTTTCTCAAGCCTCCGAGGTTAGTTGACGGGTTAGGACCGAAAGGTGGCCCTTCTGCGAAGTCTTTGCAGATTCACCCCGAGATGTTGCATCCCCCGTACCGATTGAGTAAATCGGATTCGGCAATATCACTCTATGGACATTCTATCAGGGACGACATAAACTGACAAGATTTAATAGACTTTCACAGCGTAAACAGACGCATGAGTTCGTGTTGGAGAGACTGTTAGGAATCGCAAACTAATAACATGCGATTCTCTGGTTATCAAAGGAAGGAACTTCTGAAATTAGGTACTAGGCCGCAAGGGAGATGGAGAACCAGATGCCAAAGTTATCTGGAGAGGTTTTAACGAACTG
>JAJYTO010000320.1 GCA_021793015.1 Bacillota bacterium | reverse complement strand
GCAAATTGATTGCCATTGACATGGATGGAACTTTACTGGGATCGGACTATGCGATCTCGGAGACGAACCGACGCTGGCTTCTTGCTGCGCGGGAAGAGGGGATAGAGTTCACGATCGCGACCGGACGGCAGTTCAAAGGCATCGTCCAGATGTACGCGCGACAACTGGCGATTGCCGCGCCGATCATTACGATCAACGGGAGCGCGGTGTGGTCGGCAGACGGTGAACTCATCGAGAGTCATTTCTTCACGGAAGAAGATGTGCGGCATCTGTATGATCTGGCGCGTGAAACAGGAATCTCCTTTTGGGCGCACATGCTGGATGAAGTGGCCGACAAGGAAACATTTCAAGAATTGATGGCGCAACGGTCATGGAGCAAATTTGTCTTTCTTGACGAGGATCTTCATGCGGTCGATCACCTCTGGGAACGCCTTTCGCTGCACGGGGGCTTCGAAGTGACCAGCACAAGCCGGCACAACATCGAGGTGAATCCGCCGGGGATCAGCAAGGCAAGCGGCCTTGCGGTCGCTTGCGCGCGCATGGGCATCACGCCCGCAGAGGTCGTCGCCATCGGGGACAGTCTCAACGATCTGCCGATGTTTCGTTTCGCGGGGCGGGCGGTTGCCATGGAGAATGCTTCTGACGAGGTCAAGAGTGAAGCGGACTTTGTCACGAACAGCAATGACGGCGACGGGGTCGCCGTTGCCATACAGCGTCTATTGGGCCGCAGTGAGTAGGATCGAAACGTTCCGGGAGACGATGGCGAACCTGGCGTGGACTGGGATTGGAACACGGGTTTGGGATCGGCGTGCGGGTCTGTCATCGTGAGAGGGGGAGTTGGACGTGTCTGACGGCGAGCGTCGGGAGGTTGCCGTCCGGGTTGCTTTTCCGGGCGGCGAAAGTGATGTTCACTGGCTCGCCGATCTTTGGCGGGCCGAATGGAACGGCGATATCATGATCTCAAAGGGATGCGTTCATCATCTGCATGAACTCGAAACTTTGATCGCGTGGACAGGTGCTGAGAGAGTGGGTGCGGCCACATTCATGGTGGACGGCTCCGACTGTGAACTGATGAGCATCAATTCGCTTGCACAGGCACAGGGCGTCGGAACGAAACTGCTTGAAAGTGTGGAAGATCATGCTCGCCGCACAGGTTGCGAAAGAGTGTGGCTGATCACCAGCAACGACAATGTCGCCGCTCTGCGGTTCTATCAACGCCGTGGCTATCGAATCATGGCCGTGCATGTGGGCGGAATTGATCGGGCCCGCAAGACGAAACCCTCCATTCCTTTGACCGGATGTCACGGGATCGAAATTCATGACGAGATCGAACTCGAAAAACGTCTATAAGTCGCTGAATGATTTGGACACCGTCAGCCCATAATAAAATGTCCTTTCGGACCAGGAGAGGTCCGAAAGGACTAGAAAGAACACATGTGATAATAGTCACAAATGCATCGCGGCACTATGTGAAAATAGTCACAATATTACTGTCGCGCAGGGTCCTGGCGAGCGACAATGAGGTTGTGGTTGCAGGTTATACGGATGGTGACGATAGGTGAGGAGTGTGACCAGTCATGACACAACGTGTCGTCTTTCTGGGCGGCGGGACAGGCGGGGTGATGGCGGCCAATCGATTGGCGCGCATAATGTCGGAGGATGTTCAAAAGGGTGACTTGGAACTGATGGTGTTGACCGATTCCGACGAACATTTTTATCAGCCAGGGCTCCTGTATATTGCACTTGATCAAGCGTTTCCAGAGGGATTTGCGCGACCGGAAAAACGCGTGCTGCTTCCTGGGGTGCAGATGGTTCTTGACCCTGCGGTTCGCGTGTTGCCCGGGGAGCGCGCGGTGGTGTGTCAGAGCGGCAAAAAAATCGAGTACGATTACCTCGTTGTCGCTACGGGATCTGTTCCGGATCTGGACGCGATCCCCGGCTTTCGCGAAGGTGCGCACTCCTTTTACACTTTGCCGGAAGCGATGGCTTTGCGGGGGGCCGTGCAGCGGTTTGCGGGCGGCAAAGTGCTGTTGATCATCGGCGTTCCCCACAAGTGTCCGGTTGCACCGCTGGAATTCATGTTCATGTTCGACGAAGCGCTGCAGCGGTCAGGGATGCGCAGCAAGGTGGAACTGACCTATACGTATCCGATTGGGCGCTTGCATTCTCTCGAGCCGGTGGCGGATTGGGCGGAGCAGGAATTCGCGAAGCGGGACATCCACTCCGAAACGTTCTTTAACGTCGAGAATATCGATCCCGCGCGGAGAGTTGTGAGTACACTGGAGGGCGAAGAGCGGGGGTATGATCTGCTGATCGGGATTCCTCCGCATACCGGGGCGCGCGTTGTGAAGGAGTCGGGTCTCGGCGACCGAGACGGATGGATCCCGACGGACCGGGGCACGTTGCGGATGAAAGGGCAGGAGCGCATCTATGTGTTGGGCGACGCCACAGACCTGCCCATTTCCAAGGCGGGTTCGACCGCCCACTATCAGTCGGAAATCGTGGCGCGCAATGTGGCGCATGAACTGCGCGGGGAGCCTG
>JAJYTO010000078.1:13295-15646 GCA_021793015.1 Bacillota bacterium | reverse complement strand
ACGAAAACGTGACAAACCCAGTAAGATGATTCGCGGACACCAGTACGCATATGCTAACGAAATCAACCGAGTATCAACTGATGGACGAGTCAAAAAGAGAATGATAGTGCGGGGATATATGCCGAAGAAGAAAATTTGGGTAACTGGCTATGCAGTACGACTGATGAGTAACGGAGGCATAGGTATCGGACTTGGATACAAGGGAGGCAATCCTGGCATTCTTGGAACAATTGCCTGTTCCCAGGTAAAAATTCTGCGGGCTGGACCCACAACCAAACTGCAACGGGAAATGCCCATAACGACCCTTGACGTGCCACAAATTACATTTGGATGATCGCCACCATTAACATCAAGGGCGACCCTTCAATTGATTCACCCATACCCTGCGCGTGCATGAGTGCCTGCTCTATAAACACAAATAACAGCAACAGACCATCCAGCCACCACACCAAGAGAGGGGGAAATCAATTGAAACCAAAAAAACAAGATTATGCAAGCAAGCAAATAAGGTGCGACAGCTTAGGGTGTGGTAGTGAAGGGCGGAGATTATGTAAGGATTTGGCAACTTCAATGGAAGTTGCAAATGCTCTGGATACCGCAAACCGCATTGAAAATTCAATAGAGGTGAATGGCAATAGGTATGTGTATGTGCATGACTACGGAGAAAATCGTTGTTATTTATTTAACTTATATGAAAACGAAGAAGATAACTGACAGCAACAGATTGCCCACCAGACAGCGCAGGGCCGCCACTTGAACATCGGGCGGCCCTTCAACTTATGCAATCGTAGAATCAGATATATTCATATGTGCAACACATCCGTATGCACGAGCGCCCACGCGTATACGGGTCATCAACCCCATTCCAGACCGTCAACCCGAATATGTATTAGTTGTAATTATCTCATGGTTGACAGACCCCTCTACCCCCTCTTGTAACCCACACAAACGATGATACGGTGATGTTTGCACCCTACTCCCTTCCCACCATTTCCACCCTCATTAAATTCGCCACGGAAACCCGCACTACCTCGCCGCGCACATCGAGCACGATCTCCTGCGTCGCTGCACGGAGATCGATTACTCGCCCCGTTGCCGTTCGCGCGCCCACCTTGGTCGTAAACGTCACCGTGGCGGCGAACCCTTCCTCGCGCGCTTCGCCAAGCAGGTTGCCCGCCTCGCTTAGTTCGTCCTCATCCATGTACTTGTGACGCCATCCGTCAGCGGTTGCCGTCTTGGTGCGACCGGCCATGGGCGGCTCCTCCTTGTGGGCCGCCATCATCTCCCGGTGTTCCGGCAGAATCAGGCGCATGCTCTCGAAAATGTTCTCGCCTCGCGCAATCCGGCCCATTACTCCCAATGGCCCCCGATCTTGTGGCTCCGGTCCATAATCTGCCCCGCTTTCGTCAGGCTCGACGCCCGGATGATGGCGGTCTCGCCGTAGCGCTCGCGAATCTCGTCGATCGTCCGCGTCAAATCACGGATTCGTTCGGCGT
Organism: Bacillota bacterium; assembly: GCA_021793015.1. GTDB lineage: Bacteria > Bacillota > Bacilli > Alicyclobacillales > SLC66 > JAKADD01. The sequence goes on along the minus strand of JAJYTO010000078.1, from coordinate 14,150 downwards.
CCTCAAACAGTGACAGCTGCAGTGTTTCGGTCGGCCGCAGATCGTCCAGCGCTACGCCAACGGCCCGTACTCCGCTTCCATTCCAATGTCGATCCAGTAAGCTGAGCAATACGGGGTATAAGACGTGCGACTCGTCTTCGTAGCTGCCAAAGGTCTTGGCCCGATAGAATCCTCCCGTGAACCCGGCGTACGTCAAGCTCAGTCCGATCCGCCGACCATGTTGTCCCGCTTTGCGGACCCGGCGGCATACTTCGTCGAGCAGCTCCAGGATCACCACGGCGATCTCTTCGCGTTCGAAAAAGTCCTGCGGCAACGTCGTGCGGTGCGAGTACCCCTTGTGCGGCGCCTTGTAGGCGTCCGGGTTGATCGGCGAGCGGTCGACGCCGCAACTCCAGTCATGGATGATGTCGCCCCACACGCCGAAGCGTTGACGCAGACGCCCAACGGGAACGCGCGACACGTCGCCAATCGTCACGCAGCGAAACTCGTCATGCAGGATCTGTGCCCGTTTCTTTAGGCCCCACATGTCGAACACGGAGAACCCGTGAATCGCGGCGGGGATCTCGTCGTCACGCCACCAGAGGACACCGCCGGGAATCTTCTTGGCGCGACCGTTCGCCATCTTAGCCAGCCACTTGTTCGGAGCCAACCCGATCCGGCAGCGGATGCGAAACTGGTCCCATATGCGGTCCTGAAATGCGCGCGCTGACGCGACGGGATCGCTAAACAAAATCGACGGATACGGCATGGCGTAGAATCCTTCGTCCACCGAGAACTGCTCCTGCAGCGGGAACATGTCGCGCATGACCCGTTGAATACGGACGCTGACCTCCAGATAGAATTTCATCTGCGGTC
>JAJYTO010000078.1:0-13285 GCA_021793015.1 Bacillota bacterium | reverse complement strand
TCCGGCGCCAATCGCAGAGCTTCGCCCAAGCGCATGGCCGTCGTGATCCCCTTCGCCTTCGCGGCAGGCGTGGCGGCAAGGATAATGCCAGATCGAAGTTCCGGATCTCCGGCCACGACGAGAACAGGATCAGAGAGGTCGTCGAACTGCGTGCGCTTGGCTGCGTACTCTGGAAGGGATGCCACTGTTCGCTAAGGATATCGGTCAGGAGGAAGTGTCGGATGTGCGTGATGGGACTGGTCATGGCGGCCTCCCGAACGTATGTTTCTACATCGGAAGTATAGCGCGCGTGTCGGCGAAAAGCAAACGTATGTTCTGATTACCTCGCCTGTAGAACCCGTAGCGTCCATCCGCCCGTCTGTTCGCGAAAGGCTTCCTGCACCCCCTGGGGAATGGCGCCCGTTGTGCGCACCGCCACGGTCTGATCCGCCAAAAACACACTGGGCTGGCCGACCATGGGCACGTCTACCTCGCGCAGCAACGCTCCGACCCGTGACATGAGTGCTTGTTGGTTGATGTGCGCCACTTGCACCGGCACACCGATCTGTTCCGAGCAGACATCCAGCCATTTCGCATAGGTCCGTCCTAATTCTGGGGTCACACACGAAGCCCAGTTCCACGCGATCACCGTACCAGAACTTGCGATAAAGGGTGATTCCCTCCCCCGCCGCCTCGCGTTCGATCCACGTCAGCGCATCGTGCATCTTCATCGCGCCAGGCTGAACCGGTCGGGCTTGTCCACCGCTCTCCACGGCGGTGTGACGGATCAATGTCCATCCGGTCTCCTGACGAAACGCGGCGGCCGCGCGCTCCCAAGCCTGGCCCGCAATATCCGTTCGAACCTCCGCCGTCTTGTGATCCAAGTGCAGGGACGGTTGTGCCATCACCCGTCCTCCGGCCTTCTCGATGCACATCTGCACGACGATGGCCAGTTGCGCCTGGTTGGTGGTTGTGCCCCATGCCGCTCGCCAGCCAGTGTCGCGTGCAATCTGGTCTTCGCACGCCTTAGCCTCCGGGGCGCCGATCACCGCGTCCGGGAAGCAGACGGTGATACGCAAGATGCCAGCCGCCGGATCGACGCCGACTTTGGTTGCGTGAAGGGATTCCGGCAAGAGAGACTTGGCCGTGCGCATCGCTTCGTTTTGTTCGATCCGCTTCATTGCATCAGGCGCCTGGGCCTCGATGTGTAGCGTCACGAGGCCGCCCACCACTATCGTCAGGGCTTGCTCGACCGAAGCGCACACCGTGGTGGACACGTCGCCATAGAGCGGCAGGACGATTCGCTGTTCCTCGGTGAACAGATGCGGACTGCCGACTGTCGCGGTGACACCATGCGCCGGCAGGACTTCCTGCACCCGCCGCAGCAGGGTGGGAGCGTGGACAAACGGCTCAATGCGATACGCGGCCAGCCATCCCATGTGCGCGCTTCCACCTGTCGGCGCACCTCGTCCGGCACTGCCCAGGGAAATGCCACGAACACCCGATGCTGCCCGGTCATCTGATCGGTCTCCATCTTGCGCCACGCGTACGGTTCGAGCATCCGCGCGATCGCGTTGGGCTCCGCGGCGTTCGGGCAGCCGACCGTCACCAAGAAAAAATACATGGGACCACTTTTGGCGGCCGGGATCTTCTCGATATCTCCGAGTACATCGATCTGTTTGCTACCGGTGGCTTCAAACCCTTTACACTCGATCAAAACAAATCGTAGGCATGGTGGAATACATTTCGTTCTATGCCCGTTCCACCCTCTTGACTTTCTCATCGCCCCGAGGGACGAGGAAATCAAGACGCGGGTAGTTGTTCACCGATGAGACGTCGCGTCCCTCTCTGGCTAGCCGCGTTCAGTGGCTGTGACCAACTTCACTGCTTGTGCTCAGAAGAAATCCCTTTTTCCATCACAGCGAAATCCAGGCTCGACGCTGAACATCTCGGAGGGATGGCCTGACCACTCAGAGAAATAAGGTAGATGGCGTTGTCTCACATCCTCTTCAGTGTCGCCGCTCACGTCTGCCAGCCATTTTTTGGGTTGTTCCGGACGATTGAGATAGACGCCCCAGAGCATTGCTGCCTCGCGCCACGTTCTATTGTTCTCTTTCACGAAGGCATCTCGCTCTTCGCGGGAATCAAATCCTCTGAGTTCTTCTTGTGCAGGCCAGCGCGAAACGGCGTAAAAAACATCCGACTCGGTTACCATGACCCGTCCTCCTTTTATTTCCGCCTTTGATAGTCCGGCGGCACACTACCGTCTTTTCCTTTCAGCTTGATTACCGTGATCGCGGAAGGATGGGGCGTGTACTCTGCATCCCAGCGAATATACTCCGTGACGGTGTAATTTAAAGAAGGTTCGAGAAGGGTTTCTGAAGACGTGACAATCCAGGTGTTACCCCATCCCGGTTCTTGCACGTAAAGAAGGTGGCCGCCCTTCTCTTCCCACACCTTGCGGGCTTGCGATTGGCTCGCCGTCGCGTGTCCTCCCGGCGCTTTACCTTCCGCCATCGCCCGAAGCACCTCGGACGTAATGAACATTCAAGTCATCCTCCTCGTCCGTCGACGAACCGATTCGCATTTCTGATGATCCTATTATATAGTTGTTTATCTTATCCGATTCGACTGGCCAGATCCAAAATCCGCGAAGGGTTGGTGGCGGTTGTGAATCCGAGCGGAATTCCGCGATCAGCCGCTTCCTCTCGCACACGCCAGTAACTATTATGCGAGATGTGGGACGTGACAATCACCGCGATATCTGCGGCGTTTAGCGCCGCTTCCAGACCTTCTTCTCGGTGTCCGTCATGGTGCAGTATCGCGCATGGGTACTCGCCGTCAGGGAACTGTGCCCAAGGTCCGCCCACGATCAAAACCGTCTTTCCTTGCAGATCAAAAACCTCTTGACAGGGTGGCGTCGGATCATCGGAATCTTGTTCAGTCAGCCAATCAATGGGGTGGGCTTGTGAACGGTCCAGCGTCCGTTCCAGCCTTGCCACTTCAGCACGCAAATCCGCAACGAGCGCTTTCCACTGCGCGCGCTTGGCCATGTCGCGGGGTTCGGCTGTCTGTTCGGCCGATTGGCGCGCCAGTTGATCCTCCAGGGTTCGGATCCGGGCGTATGCCGTCGCCAGTCGCGAATCCCGCTCGGCGATCTCCCGGCGCTGCTCGGATAACTGTTCCAATAGACGCCGACTTTTCGCCCGCTGCTCGTCCAACGCTGCTTGCACATCGCGCAGACGGCCAAACAGTGCCGCGTTGCCATGCACCGATGATTTCCGCACGAAACGCCCGATCAGTTCCGTCCGCATGTCTTCGAGCGTTTCCGGAAGTGGTACATAAAGGACGAGGTATTGCGCGGTCCACGGATCAAGCCGGGTCGCTACTCGCTCCGCCCAGACGGGCAGAGACAGAAACTGAACATCCGCGATGGCCTTGCGCAGATATGTGGACAGAATCGGCTCAACATGATTACGTGCCTCGGCCTTGTACGCGGACGGGCGTGAAGGTTGTGGGATCCCCGCCGCCACGAAGGCGTCAGACCACTGACGGGGCGTCCATCGGCGCCAGATGTCGTCCAGCCTGTTTTTCTCAACCGTATCACGGACATAGGCCGTCGCAAAGGCCTCGAATGCAGACGGAGGCCATGTTTCAAACTCCAAGATAGCCCGCTCCTGCGTCTCCGCCGCTTCGCGCGAAAGGGTCACCGCATACGGCGGCGAGTTGGGCCCTGTCACTGCCGTGCTCCACTCGCCTAGCGACATGGGTTCGCCGAGGATAACCCCATCCACGTATGCCGTAATATGGCTCGGCATGACCTGACTCGCTGGCGTGTCCGATCCATCACATCGTGGGCAGCGCAGCGGCCGCAGCATGATCCGCTCCATCCCGCTGGATTCGATCCATTCGTGGAGTTTCTCCGCAGAAGCAAACTGGCGGTACACTCCCGTGATCTGTGCGCGGCAGGTGGGGCACTTCCGAGTCTGGACCAAACAATGGGGCGGGATTTCTTGTACAATTCTAGTCACCGGTTCCCACCGTCCGTTTGTGGTGATCACGCCAGTATTCTTGACACCGTGAACAGTGCTTGGGATGCGGTTTGTTGTGATGCCCGCTCATTGGCGCATCATAGGGTTTTCCGCACTGCGGGCAAAGACCATGTTTCTCCCGCTCCGCCCGCCGGATCTGCATCTTGTGACGGTCCTTGCACTGGAGTGAGCAATATTTCGCGTTATTTGTGTGCGGCGTGAACTCCCGCCCACAATCTGGTGCTGTACATTTCATCGTCACCACTCTCCCGGGTTTCAATTCCCTGACACAAACATAGCAAGACTATACTTGACTGTCAATTGTGGTTAGTGGTGTCGCCCGGCAACCACTCGCCGAGTTTTCCACGGTTACCTCGTTTGCTTCCCCGCCAAGCATACCTTATTCATCTTCCCTCGCGCGACTGCACTTGACTTGCACAATGCGCCCGTCTTGGACGTCCATAATCCTAAACGGTTCTTGGTGCTCCCAGGACCAAGAACGCCGAAATCCACGAGTATTCATCGCGATCAAAGCGCTTGACGAATGTCGACAGCCACTCTTCTGCGGTCGGTTCGTCCCACCCGGTGGCGTCGGTAACCGTGGCGATAACAGCATCCGATGCGCGGAATCCCTTCACCGCCGGGTTCGGACGACCCTGGAAGCAATCCGGACAAACCAAGACGGCGTTATCCAACGTTCGGGATCGATTCCTATCCGCACGTAGGTAGCGCGCCAAACTCCTGTCCATCTTCTGGCTGCAGGATTGACACTCTCCGTTGAATTTCGCGTGCACTTCTTCGACGAACGTGCTGTTCAACGGGGTGGATTCTGGCGGTTGCCCGGCAACGAGTTCGGTGATTGGTTTCATGGCAGGCGTGACACTCCCTTGTGATACTGCCTGATTGTGGTTGCTCACTCTGCATTGATGGCGGCGCGTCAGCGCCATGGATGTCTAATTTATGGTTGTGGAGCTCGACCATTAAGCAGCAATGCCGCATATGTCAGCAAATTCGACGTGAGATGCAAAGAAAAAGCGCTTTCCTCGCGAATCGGTATTTTCGAGTTATAGTGATGCATTGGATTACTCCATGCCTTCACGCTGGCGATCAATGTCCCTAAAAGCTCAGCTGTATCTTCATCTCCCAACACTTCTTTGAAACGACCGGCCAACTCCTTTTGCCAGTTCCGATCAGACTGAAGTCGCCCTTGGTTATCATCAACCACAACATCCCACTGTTGCCCGAGGGTCTTAACGATACCCTCCATAACCATCCGACACCTTCCAATCGAATCTGCAAACTGACCTTGACGATGGTGTTCAATGGCCTCGTTGTAGATTCGTGTCACAATATCCCACTGTTGATGATTCTGCGGTGACTGAAGTCCCGGAATCTCGACAACACATCGTGTTACGCCAGCTTGTTGCAGGAGGGAGACCCATCGATCTCTTGGTACGTTAATCTGATACCCATTCGGCGATTCTACAGGAACTATCTCTCGACGATGCGGTTGGTTTTTTGATATGACTTTCAATAGAGCTGATAGTCGCAATGTCAGAGGGAGATCATGGCCAGCCCGTACATTTTCGAAGCGATCGAGATCCATGTCCTGGATAGGTGCCTGAAGTTCAAAGTGCTCCGTGCCCTGTCTAATGAAGGATGTCAAAAATGAAATTGGGGACCCGACTGCATAAACTCCAAAGGAGCCGACCACTTGCAAGACACAGACATCCGCGTCAAGAAATTCTGCATTTTTGTGGTATGCATTCACTTTACCCGCGTACCGACACGGGATGACCAGTTCTCTTCCTACTGATGTTTGTCCATTCATGTTCCAAGTATCGGTATCCGTTGTGATTGTTATCTCTACATTGGACTGTCCTTGTACTGAGTCATACAATGGTCCATCCAGGCGAAAACTCCGTACAGTCATCTCATCGCCCCATTCGTGGTTTTTCAAGAACACAGCCTTGCGTGGGTCTCTTGTCTGTTCTCGTGGTTGCCCACTCTAGCTGGCGGTGAAGGGGTTACCGCCACTGGCGGCAACCACGACCGTGACTGCTCACCGACATTGGCATTGGTTCATTTCATGCCAAGCAGCGTGGCCAGCTACATCCAATACAAGCAGTTGACTCTTGGGAATTTTATCCACTTTCATACAATTCACCTCATTACCGAATTCGATAGTATTTCAACACATCATCAACAGCTGGGTCGCCTGTCGTAACAGAAGTCTCGTCAAACCGGTTAACAGCGACAATTGACCGTAGTTTCCCCAATTGTTCCGTATTAAGGTGATTATACTTCTCCCACCATTCGGCAGTCAGGTTATCTTTATACTTAAAGCGATAGATGATGAATTTCTCTGGCATCCATAGGATTTTATGGAACCCATCGATATCTGCCCCAAAGGCCTCCTCAAAGAATGATTTTCCGCGACCTATTTTACCTTTCGTTGAGTTGAGGACAGCCTGCACAGATCGGATGAACTTGCGATTCCAATGTTTACCTATATAGTCGCGGTTTTGGAAGTGCCTGGGATCGTCAATGGGGTGATACTTCATCGGGAAGGAATAGATTGTCACGTCGAGCTCAGCGCACAGGTCAACATTGATTTTCATACGGTAGTATAGATCATCCGGCTTGTCTTCAAAGTTATAGAGCAGATAATTAGACAGGTGTGTGATACTGTGCTTTGCGGCTATACGGATAGCTGTCTCATAAGTGTCCTTCATTGAGTAGTGGTCAAAGGCGATTCGCAATGGGCGAATGTTAATCTCGGCCAGTTTCTTCATTTTTTCTTCGGTTACTAGACGAGCATCCACACCCTGGTTAAAGTCAATAATGCGCATGCGCTTGATGCGTTTAAAATACTTCTCATAGAGCGGGTGAACCCTCTCGTCAAACTCAATGATCGCTTCGGGGGTTGCCACTTCTGCATAAAGCAGGTTGCGTTCTTCACGTTCGAGATAAAAATCAGCCTGCTCTGCCTCTGGAAGTCTATCGGATATGTTGTCATATAGCCTGATAAGCTTCCTTGTATAGGCTCGAACGTTATATCCATCTCGGAGATTCCTCATTGCGATGTTGTATTCGCTCTCTGGTATATAGACAGCGCCTCCTTCGAACCCACACTCTTTGATCTCATCGATGATCTTATCAAAGTGCTTAGATGCAAAAACGTTGTTGTCCATCAGCAGCAGGTCCTTTTTTGGACCGAACCGTTCAGTGGCCAGCTGGATCTGCTCCATCAATCCTACATAGTCCTTGTATTTTGGCTCAAGGCGTGTGACGGCACAAAAAGCGCACTTGCGAATGCAGCCCCGCGTCATGTACGCCTGATAGGCGTTGTCGGCTGGATAATGATAATCTATCTCGTCAAGGATAGAGTAATCCAACGGTAGTTCATCGATGATATCTTCACTATCGGCATCCAGCATACCTGGTTTGTTCAGGAGACCGCAATAAGGTTCAATACCGGTCTCTTGAAGAACCTTATCGTGGAGGATGCTCGCGGCGATTCCTCCCACGATGATCTTCCCCGTTTCCGAGCAGAACTTCTTCGCGTAATTGATCGTGTCGATCGTTTCCCGCCAGTAGAAAGTGAACAGGGTAGTAATCCCGACAACATCGAACTGCGGGAACTTTTCTTCTCGGAAACGAAGGCGGTATTCCTTCAGAATCCCGTCCGATTCTCTATTCCTGAAGTTCGGAATCGCATCGAGCGGAGCGAACTTACCGCTCCTGATATGCTCGATAAGCTTTGGCACATACTTTCCTAGCTTTGGATCCTTCACTTCAGACAGAAACTCTTCGCACAATAGTTGGGCTGCATACAACTTTAGATTGCCTTTGAAAAACCGAACGTCATCGCCTCGGTTTCGGTAATACGTGGCAAGCTTCATGAGACCCATGGGCGGATATTTATTCTTGTAATTTGGCTCAATTAATAGTATTTTTTGGTTCATCTGAGTCCATCCTCTATCCTTTTGATAATCACCTCGGCAGTTTCGCTGTCAGTAGCTGTAGTGATGATGCTGAATATTTTTGAAATAAGCTTGCGCTCTGCCTTGTTGTACTGTGAAAGCCTGTCCGATCGGCGATGCGCTCTGGGTTCTTTAGGCTCCTCATCATTTTTGGGTGGCATTATCGGTGGTACCTCGACCGTGAATACCGGCTGGGGCCGCACAACCTCAATTCGATGAATGACTTTTTGCATCAGTCCATCGGCCTTGTCCTTCATTTTATCTATTTTTTCCTGTGCGTTCTCCGCTTCCTTCCTTGATTCAAGAACAACCTCCAGCTCGCGATCGCGGTGCTCGTCATCAACAAAGACGCCTGATGTGTCTTTTTCTTTGAACTCCGCTTCCTTTTTTGTGTATGTGTCGATTTTCTTGCATGCGGTGTTAATAGCGGAACCATTGTAGTAGATTTTGTATAGCTCTTCATTGAAGTACTTTCGCAGCTCACGCTCGAACTCAGCCCTTGCCGGGTTCTCATTAAAATAGTCGCGCTGTGAATTGGGGATCAAGTCTTTATTCACTGCGAAAACCTCACCGATAAAATAACTGTTGCCACGGTCCTCTTTGAATAGCTTCTGAAGAGCGTCTTCACCGCCAATCTGAATGTTCTCTTTACGCAATCGTAAGCCGCGCATTTGGTTGATCTTCGGGATCGCTTTCTGGAACATCGATACGCCAACCCACATCCACGCGGACAACTCTCCGTCTATATAGAAGTCATGGAAGTGGACATCGAAGATGTCGTCATACTTGTTACCCGACGTATCTTTTAGGATAGTCGTATATCTCTTGAAAATCGACTCTCCTTCAAGTGTGATATTATATTCATCAATTTCGACACCGAGTTCCCGAGCATGCTTGTACACTTCGGTTCGGTAAAAAAAGGTGTTCTGGTAGGGGGCCGGAGCGACAAATGACAGGTAGTCCTTGACCTGTTGTAAGTCGAACAGGTCGGTGTTTTCCGGGTTGATACCTTTCAATTCTACACGAAAGAAGTGCGAATCAATGTCGTTAGTCTTTTTTCGATCGAATCTATTGATGGCATCCAGCACTTCGTTTGCAGTGTGCTTCTTTCCGCGCGTATTTTCATCGATAAGCCCACGCATCTTTTTTGCATCGCATACCATACTGGACACAGTATCCTCGCCTTTGGTGGACGATATGAAAACAAGTTCCTTGCAATATGCTAGGCCGCTCAACCTTCCAATACCCCTGAACCCTTTGTCTTCGCTGACTTTCTTGTCGGAGTCAGCGATATTTCCCAGCGTTTGTTGGAAAGAGGAAGCAGAAATCCCTGTGGCGTTGTCTTCGATGACAATAGTGCGCTGGCCACGATCCAGCCATATCTTGATTTCGCCTTCACCATGTTTCAAAATCCCGTCTTTCACGGCCTTATCGATCTGATCACAGGCATTCTGAATATACTCACGGTAGATCACCTTGGAGTCCTGGTACATGCCTGTTGTAAGGTTTTCAATAATGTTCGCACCAAAAATGTAGTCTGTCATATCTCTCTATCACCTCAGTTTACTTGAATTGCTTATAGACAGGCTTTGGGAACCGGATCTTCAATAAGGAACGGAAGATGGGGGTCTGAACCAGATAATCACCCTGTTCAAGTCGTGTCAGCATGTTCTGGTATGTGCTCGGAAGGCTTCTGTAATCAGCCGTCGATGTTTCAATGGAGTTGGTTCTCCCGTAGGCGTGCGTGGCGCAGTTACCGGTCACGCGCGAATGGATTGCAGAACGGAACTGCTCTGCCGCGAAGAGGACAACCCCCAGAGAACGACCGCGCTCTGTAATGTCGAGGATTTCCCGCAGGATAGGTGACGACTTCGGTATCTCCTTTGACGCGTACTTGTTGAGCTCGTCGATGAAAATGATAATTCGTGACGGTGGCTCAACTCCAGACTCGGCGTCATACTCGCCCAACTTCAAGTTGTAGATGGTACGGACGGCGTCACCGAAGACAAATGCCTGCTTGTCTTCTGGTAGCTTGGCGATATCAATCACGTACACTTCGTTCCCACGTATCTTCTTCAGATCGTCAGCTAGGCGGCATTCATGCTTGCTTGGATCAGGGCGATTGGCAAACATGTCATCGTTCTTGGTGGCTTTATTAATGATGCGCTTGAACTTCCGCCAGCTGAGCACCGAGATTTCGTTGGACACCCGTGGCTGGCCACCGCGACCCACAGGCTGCGACCGCTGAGATAGCTCATCGACTTTCTCTCTGAAAGCATTCCACGTATTGACGCGTCCGCCACCGAAATCCGGGTCGGTTTCATCGATGATTTTGCTGATGATCGCCTCCATGGTCTGCTGCGGGTCGTCAATGTCGGCAAATAGCATTTCCAGGCTGTCTTTATCATCTTCGTATGAGTACTTGAACTTTTTCAGTTGTCCATACTCCATGTAAGTCTTTACGTCATCTAGCGATAAATACGTACTCTGTTTGCCTGATGTACTACTCGCGAAGGGAATGTAGTACTTCACCTTCTTGAACGGTTCTGTGGACAGACCCAGCGATTTGTATTCCGCAAAAACCCGTTCTTTCTCACCGAGACCGTCTGTTGAGAAGTCATTCGGACGGTCTATGGCCATCAGGTCTTTCCCCTTGACATTGAATATGACAAAGGCCACATTATCGTCACCATCGGCGTTCAGGTACTGATCCTGTATGGCTTTCATTAGAAACATTGCATAGGAGGTTTTCGAGGCAAGCCCGGAGATACCCGAGATATTGAGGTGTGCGCCTTCCGGTCCCAAGAGGAACTTTGAATTCAGGCGCACAGGGAGGGTGACCTCTTCCATAGTACCTTCATACATCTTAAGTGATCCGCATACCAGAGGGTTTTGAATCTCTTTCAGCCCAAGAGCCATCGCGATCTCATCAACTGTAGCGAGGTGTACCCTAGCATTGTTATGTACCGGAGTGTATAGGTTTCTGCTATTGAAGGAAACCTTGGCTTTGGCATAGTTCATGCCGACACGGAGGGTCGGTTCATCAATATCGACATCGCCAAAGTCGCTGGAGATGAAGTTCGTCAAGAAACTCTGGGCATCTGTGATGTGCGAGATGTTCTCGACCACACCGAACGTATAGGAGCCCTCGATATGCTCAACCTTCACGATATCGAACGCGTGGAGTTTTAAGTCCGAGTTCGTCCAGAAGTTGAACTCATCCATGGTAGTGGGGCTTTTCTCGGTTGCTAGGACGCGACCAATCAATTTGCTCATATTTTATCCTCCTAGAATAAATGCAAGAAGCCCTCAGCGCTAAGATACCGCGATTTCACAAAGGACTCGGTCAGGTATATGGGGTAGATGTGGTTCGCCCACCGAAGGTCTGAGCCATAACACACGGGATTGCGTTCGTTAATGAGGTAAGCGCTCAGTGTATCAACCTGTTCGCTGTCGATACCAGCTTCGATCTCTTCCTCGGTCACGAGGATTTTCTCGACCTTGAGGATTCCGTCAAACGGCGTCCGGGTCTGTTTCTTGTCCCTCAGACGGATGTACCACACAGCGAACTTTATATCGCCCAACATCGGGTTCTCGTACTCTGCCACTGGTGTGCGGTGGTAGAGCGGCAAATCCGCGATGAATCCGGGATTCGGCTTGCCATTAATATCCTCGCAGACTTCCGGGTTGAAGTTTTTTGACACGCCGATCACCCAGTTATAGTTGTTCTTGAACGTCTGGTACCTCTTCTTGTCTGCTTTGTCTTCTTTGGTCGGTCGGTACTCAAGTGACCCGTCCTTGATTAGGTAATTGTCCTGATTGAGCTTCCCCTCGCGAACAAGTTCGGCAACAAGCTTCTTCTCACCTTCAATCATTCTGTCTTGAACGCATGCCGTCGCACGATCCTCGAACTTATTGTCATCACTCTTGGAAGTCTTGTACGGCAAAATGATGGCAAACTCTATTCCAAGCCTCTTCAATTCATCGCACTCACTCAATTTTCTTGCTGTGGCTGGCCAGAAACCAGATTTCCCATCTGCATCAGCAACGTCCGGCATGGATAAAACAAACTCACGCTTGAATTTGGTCGGAACGATTTTCTTATCGATACGCCGACAGCATCCGACACCGACCTGTCCGGCAATCACAGGATAAATGACGCTTCGGCCTCCGGGTTGTGGGTATGCGATGTCATCCACCTTGAAAACCCTGCGTGAACCATCCAAAAAATAGCTAAGAACTTGGTCGTCACGGGCGGCGAGCGTCTTTCTGAGTTCCAACAGATCGACATAGGTTGTATGACGGGTTGTTTCGGCTCTTCTTTTCCAAATGATCTCACTGTCGCCGTAGTCGACCGATGGGCGGTCCGCATGGTCAAGCCCGTACTTATGGGCTTTATAGCTCTTGCCGCCGGTAACTTCAGCAATGATATTCATGATCTTGCCTTGTTTCGACCGGGAAGAGCTTTCGGTTGTACTACTCATGTTACTTAACCTCCTCTGGGGATTTATTCTTGACCGCGCTATGGGAACGAATCCATTCATCAATTTCAGAGATTTTAAACTTCCATAGGTGGTTGATCTGTGAACTAGGATAGGGGTTCCTTTGTTCCGTTAAGAAAATGCCGCGATATTCCATGTTAATTCAGAAAATATTAGAAACGGAATTTTGGGATGTGGCTATCCCGTTAGTCCAGCGAATGTAATTGCCTTGGATGAAATGAATGCTTGTAACAGGCGGTTGAACCACTCGCGCTGGAGACATCGCCAGCGCCTCTTCTTACAACTCCAGCGCCAGATACACATTGTCCAACTCTTCCTGCGTAATCCCAATATACGACAAGGTAATGCTTGGTGTCGAGTGGTTCAGCAGCTTTTGAATCCGCGTCACGTCCACGCCGGACTGGTGCGCCCAGTAGCCGAAGGTCTTGCGCAACGTGTGCGTACCGATCCGCTCGGTGATCCCGATCGCGCCCGCCGCGTCGTTGAGGATCTTCCACGCCTGGGCGCGTTGGAGCGGTCCGCCCTTCCTGGAGAGAAACAGCGGCTCGTCCATCCGGATCGGTTCGCTGACACGAGTGAAGCGGTCTGCGATGTACTCCTTGATCGCCTTTTTCGCCGTGTCCCCAAGCGGGAAGTCCTTCGTCTTACCCGTCTTTTGCTCACGGACCCCGATGCGGTCCTTCGGCCGCCCGCGCTCGTCCACCACGTCTTGGACACGCAGCGCCAGCAGATCGGACACGCGCAATCCCGAATTGATTCCCAACACGAACAGGCAATGGTCGCGCTG
>JAJYTO010000319.1 GCA_021793015.1 Bacillota bacterium | reverse complement strand
CGGCCGTGATCCACCATCGATGCGAGCACATCCAGCACGGCGCGGACGGCCAACAGGGCGGTGGTGTCGCTGATGTCATACGGCGGCGACACCTCGACGACCTCCATCGCGCAGATCCCCTCGGCCGCGATTGCCTTCAGCAATGCGAGCGCTTCCCGCGGCAAGAATCCGCCCGGCTCAGGCCAGCCGGTGCCGGGCACGAAGCCGCAGTCAATGGAGTCGATGTCAAAACTTAAGTATACGGCTTTGGCGCCTTTCCAGGCGACCTCCAGGGCCATTTCCGCCACTTTTTCGATGCCCAGTCCCTCGACGTCGCCGATCGTCATGATCGTCGTGCCGCGTTCCCGCGCCACACTGACGCCAGGGCGCGGCACCTGCCAACCGCCGATCCCGACCTGGACCAGATTGACCGCCGGCGCGTTCGGGATATTCGTCGCGTGAAACCAGGGGGTGGTGTGCATCCGTTCGTCCATGTCCTTCTCCTGAATATCGGCGTGCCGATCCAGGTGGATGATGCCGACGTTGCCGTCGACGTTTTCCGCGACGCCGCGCAAGCAGGGGTAGCCGATGGCATGGTCGCCGCCGAGGATGATCGGCATCGTTCCGCTGCCAAACACATGGGACACCGCTTTCGAGATTTGGTCAAAGCTCTTCTCGATGTTCGCAATCGTGAACACGTCGCCGATGTCCACCATATTGAGGGATTCCCTCAGATCGATGCCCATTTCATAGTTGTAGGGCGTGTACAGACTTGAAATACGACGGATAGCCTGCGGCCCAAAGCGGGTGCCCGGCCGATAGGTGGTGCCGATGTCAAACGGCACGCCCATCACTGCCACATCGTAGTCTCCGACCTTGCGCACATCTTCGAGAAAGGGCGTCTTGAGAAATGTATTAATCCCCGCGTAATGCGGCAGCTCCCCACGCGCAAAACAGGAGATCGTGCGATCCTGAATACTTTCGGCCGCCTCAAGACCATACTCCAGACCGCGTCGAATCTCCTCTTCGGACTTCACTGTGGGAATGCGTTCTTCTTTTTGCGCCGCCTGGATTCCGAGCAAGTCATCCCGGATAAATCCCGGTTCTCCCTGCGGATCGCGATACTTGTCGCCGTAGGAATGATAGAAACTCATTGGGTTGCAGCCCCTTTCAATAATGGTATTCAGGGTTCTTCCGGAAGCTCGTACCATTTCACCTTCTCGCCCACAACTGCCCGCATCTTCCACGCCATCGACTTCGGCGCCCGTTCGATCGCCTCCGTGATCGCGTCCAGTTTGGCGTGAACCGTCTCGCGCGACTCGCGGAGATCACAGTCGAACACGGTTTGCGCCTCCGTTCGCAGCCGTTTGAGACTCCCGGTGCAGGTGCGCCAGAGTCCCCAGTCGGCCGCCAGTCGCCCCGCAATGTGGCGGATATTGATCGCACGGGAGCGATCCTCTTCGGACAGGGGCGCCGCCAGCACGATGGCGTACAGGTCCGCCATATCTTTCGCGGTCAACTCGTAGATCTGCAGTTTCGTGAGGATCAGATCCGCCAGCGGGAGGGTGATCGTTTCCAGATGCATGCGACCCCGCAGGTCGAGTCGGTGGCACATCGTAAACTCGTCGATGAACACGTCGACCTTCTCATCGCCCGCGTAGTAAATCAGGCGAGTCTTGCCGTTTAGCAGATTGAACTCGCGATCCGGCCGCAGACCTGTGTGTTCGAGCAGCGTGCTGACCGCTTTGCGGTGCGCGGCGACGGTGAACAGATCCAGGTCGCCGGGGGGTCGGACAAACTCGGGCCGTACGCGGCCGACCACGTGATGGCGGATCGCCCGCCCCCCAAACACGCGGATCTTTGCCTGGTCACGCGCAATCTCCTCAAAAATGCGCGCTTCCCAGCCTTCTTTGACGCCTGAATCTCGCATATCGCATCACCTCATCCTTATTCTGGAGGTATCTCCCGAAACACAAGACCGAGGTCGATCCCTTGGCGCGCGCGAACGGCCTTGGCGATCGCGTAATACACGAATCCGGATCCGAACACGCCAATGTTGATCCAGAGCATGAGAGGACTCTGCACACTGATGCCGGAGTTCGGATCATTGAGAAACGCCCACTCGATCAGGACGAGACCAACCACGCTCAACACGCCCAGGATGCTGATCACGGGCACCCCGCCGATCCGCCAACTGACGGGCGACGCTTCAAACATGTCTTTCTGCCGTATCGGGAACACAATGGCCGCCAGCGATGTGAGAATAAATGTGAACACTTGGCCGAAAAACCCGGCGATCGTCGCAAATGAAGGGTCAAACGCGTAGACGTAGAGAAACACGATGCCGAGGACGCCAGAGAGTCCGATCGCCCACAGGGGCGAGTGCGTTCGATCGCTGACGTCGGCAAGCTTGCTCGGTACAAGCCCGTCCAGCGCCCATGCCAGAACGTTGCGCGTTGTGGTGAGAATGTAAATCGGCATCCACGTGTACGTCCACAGCATGAACCCTATTCCCATCAGTAAGATGAGCGCGAGGTTATGCGTGAGCATTGCTCCGATCTCAGCGAATGTCGGCGTAAATCCGAGA
>JAJYTO010000077.1 GCA_021793015.1 Bacillota bacterium | reverse complement strand
CCGCCCGTTGCCGATACAGCCAGTGAAACACCTGTTTTGCCCGATATGCGGGTTCTCCCTGACTCACCAGCCAACGCCGCAGTTCAGAAAGCGTCATATCGTAAAGCGAGACGGCCATGCGTCTGCTCCCCCCTTCTCTCGATATCCTGGCAGGGCGTCTGCGCCGTCGTTTCATTCGCGACGTTGCAGTTTGGCGATAAAAAACCCGTCAGAACCAAAATCCTGCGGCCAGATATGGCGTTGTCCGACGGGGTCCGGCGGTCTTGCGCGCGTGTCAGGGGGAACGGGAAGACTGATCGGCAGAGCCGAGAAATCGGATCTGCGCTCCAAAAACCGTTCAATCTGCACAGTGTTCTCCGCTGGAGACAGTGTACAGGTAGTATAGAGCAAAACGCCTCCCGGACGCACGCGTTCGGCCATCGCATCAAGCAGATCCTTCTGAAGAGCGGCCAGCGACTCCATCTCCTCCGCTTTCATGCGCCATTTGATATCGGGATGGCGACCGATCGTCCCCAAACCGGAACACGGCGCATCGAGCAGCACGGCGTCATATTCCCCCTCCACGCTGCGCGCGTCTGCGGCGACCGCGCGAACGGACTGGAGGCGCAGCCGATTCGCCTGACGACGGATCGTTGCCGCGCGGTGGGCGTGGATATCCACTGCGGTGATGGCTGTATGGTCGCCCGCGAGTTCCGCCATGTGCAGCGCTTTTCCTCCGGGCGCCGCACAAGCGTCCAGCACGCGCTTCCCATCGAGGGGCCCCAGCAGGGGGGCCACCAGCATCGAACTCTCTCCCTGGATCGAGCACATGCCCGTCGTGTATGCCCGCAGAACAGAGGGGTTCACTCCCGGCGGCAAGCGAACGCCGAAGGGGGAAACGGGCGACTCCTCTGCCGCCACGCCCTCCGCGGCCAGGAGAGCGATCACTTCGTCGCGCGTGCAGCGTGCGCTGTTGATCCGCAGCGTCCGTCCGCTTCGCCGATTTTGGGCCAACATGATCCCGCTGCCAAAATGGTCGCCGTAAGAGTCGCAAAAGTGATCGACCAGAAAGTCGGGATACGACAGATGCAATCCGACGTCCGAACGGTGTGGCAACGGATCCGGCAATTCGCTCCACAACGCCCGCCAGTCCTTCCCGCGCAACAGTGAACGGAGTACGGCGTTGACGAATCCGGCCGCCCGCGGGGCCGCCTGCTTCGCCATCTCCACGCCGTCTGCCACGGCCGCATAGTCGGGTATGCGCGATAAAAAAGCGATCTGGTAGATGCTCATGCGCAATATGACAATCACCCGCGGATCCAGTTTCGAAAACGCAATCCTGGAGTGTCGCGAGATAGTGTCGTCAAGCAGCCGACGCATCTTCAGCACCCCCGACACCAATTCACTGGCCAGGGCGGCGTCGATGGCCGGCAGGTTGCGGCGTTCCATCGTCTCACGCAAGGCGACATGGGCGTACGCGCCATTTGTGTCAACCTTTCGCAACACGTCGTAAGCACACATCCGGGCGGGTGCGACTCTACTCATCACGCGTGCAACAAAGCGTTTCGACATCCCGCGTTCCATGCAAAAAATCCGCCCCGCTCTGGGCCTTTCCGCCCGCCGTCTGCAGACGGGTGGCGACGATCGCGCCGACGCCGCAGGCGATGACGGGACCATCGGGACGCCGTCCGACAAACCGTCCAGGCGCTGCGCCTTCAGTCCAGGTTCCGTCCAGATGCGCGGACCAGATCTTCAGCACTTTGCCGCCCACTCGCGTGAACGCGCCAGGCCGCGGACTGAGCGCTCGAATAAGATTGCACACACCGGTCGCCGAGTGCCGGAAGTCGATCTGCTCATCGTCGCGCCTGATGGGGGGGGCGTATGTCGCCGCGCTGTCATCCTGCGGCTGTGCGACCCGCTCGCCGCTGATCATCCGGGGCAGCGAGTCGCGCAACAACTGGGCCCCCAGAACAGCCAGACGATCATGCAGCGTGCCATAGGTGTCATCCGGATCGACGGTGGTCTCGGCAGTTGCCCAGATCGGACCGGCGTCCAGTTCCTTCACCATCGTCATGATGGTGATTCCCGTTCTCTCTTCCCCATTCATCAGCGCCCATTGAATGGGAGCCGCACCGCGGTATTTGGGCAGCAGAGAGGCGTGAACGTTGAATGCGCCCAGGTCCGCCAGTTCGAGCAGCGCAGGAGGCAGAATCTGACCATAAGCGGCGGTCACGATGATGTTGGGCCGCAATGCCGCGATCATCTCCAGCGCTTCCGGCCTTCTGACCCGCTCGGGCTGCAACACGGGAATGGCCGCTTGCTGCGCCGCGCTTTTCACAGGTGAAGGGAGCAGGGTGCGCCTGCGGCCGACCGGACGATCCGGCTGAGTGACGACCCCCGCCACGGGCCAGCCATCGTTCAACAGGGCGATAAGAGACGGAACGGCAAAATCCGGCGTTCCCATAAATAGGACTCTTGGCCTAAACATGCTGCGCAACACTCTCCTGACTCGGTGCAGACACTTCCCGATCGACAAACAGAATCCCGTTCAGATGATCCACTTCATGCTGCAGACAGCGCGCAAACAGATCCTGCGCCGCAATCACAACCTCCTGCCCATGCCGATCGAAGCCAGCGACGATCACCCGCTGCGCGCGCGGCACGTACCCCAGTTTTCCAGGCAAACTCAGGCACCCCTCTGTGGCGAGCGTCTCTCCTTCCAGCAGCCGCCACTGGGGATTTATCAGTTCGACAAGCCCGTCCCCCACATCCGCCACGATCACGCGCCGCAAGATTCCAATCTGCGTTGCGGCAAGGCCGATTCCGTTGGCGTGATACATCGTTTCCGCCATGTCGCCCAGCAACATCCGTATGTAGCGGTCAACGGCTGTCACGGGCCGCGCGACCTGGCGCAAAACCGGATCATTGCCAGTTCTTATGACGCGTTTCCCCATCCCCCACCCTCCATTCCGAAAGCCTATCCAACCGAGTGGGCGTTCACATCCACGGTGATCGACAGATCGGCGGGCGCCTTGTTTTGCGCATGCCTGTAAACGTCCTGCACGGCCGACCGCACGGCCGCAAATGATCGATAGAGAGCCGTCACCTGATACCGATACAACCCTTTGGCGCGCGGCACGGCGGCGGGCACTGCAGGCAACACCCGCACGCCCGCCGCCGACTGCAGACGGCGGGCAAGTTCATCCTGCAATGCGGCGGCGTGGCGCTGCGCCGTGGGCCCGTCCCTGTGGGCGATCATAAATTGGGTGATCTCCGTGAACGGAGGGTAGTCCATCATTTTCCTCGCCGCGAGTTCCGTCTCGTAAAAACGTCCATAGTCCTGTCGCGCTGCGGCGAGAATCGCATAGTGGTCCGGCGCGAACGTCTGCACGATCATCCGGCCCGGCGTCCCATGGCGCCCCGCGCGCCCCGCGACTTGCACCAGCAGTTGAAATGTGCGTTCCGCCGCCCGAAAGTCAGGGACGCGAAGCGACGTATCAGCCGCCACCACACCAACCAGAGACACCCGCTCAAAATCCAACCCCTTGGCAATCATCTGTGTTCCGAGCAAGACATCGGCGTCTCCGCGTTCGAATTCTGCCAGCAGACGTTCATGCGCTCCCTTGGCCGTCGTGGTGTCCACATCCATGCGCACCACCCGCAGGTCGGGAAACAGTTCCAACAACTCATGTTCAACGCGCTGTGTGCCAGCGCCAAACTGCCGCACGCGCACACTGCCGCAACCCGCGCACTGAGTGCGAAGCCCCTCAGAGTGTCCGCAAAAATGACAGCGCAACCGCGAACCATCGCGCGTCTTGTGCAATGTGAGGGAGACGTCGCAATGCGGGCAAGTGGCGGCTTCTCCGCACTCGCGGCAGAGCAGGACCGTCGAAAAACCGCGCCTGTTCAAAAACAGTATGGCCTGCTCCCTGCGCGCCAGCGTATGCTGCAGGCCCTCTCTGAGCGCCCCGCTAAAGAGGGAGTGGCCGCCTCGCCGAACCTCTTGCCTCATGTCGACGACAGACACTTCCGGCAACGGCCGCCGCTGAATGCGCGTATTGAGGGTGAGCAGTTGATAACGCCCGCGTTCCGCCCTGTACATCGCATCCAGCGAAGGAGTGGCGCTGCCCAGAACCATGACCGCGCCCGCACGCTGCGCGCGCCACTGAGCGACCTCCCGCACCACGTAACGGGGTTCCCGTTCCTGTTTGTATGATGATTCATGCTCCTCATCGACCAGGATCAGACCGAGCCTGGTCAGCGGCGCAAATATCGCAGAGCGCGCCCCGACAACGACATCGGCTTGTCCGTTTGCGATGCGGTGCCACTCCGTGTGCTTGTCGCGTTCCGTGAGATGGCTGTGCAGCACGGCCACGCGCGCGCCGAACCGCCGCTTGAAGCGCGCTGTCATCTGCGCTGTCAGGGCAATCTCGGGAACCAGCATGATGGCCTGCAGATTCCTTTGCAGGGAGTATTCGATCGCCTGAAGGTACACTTCCGTTTTGCCGCTGCCGGTTACGCCGCGCAACACGAACGTTTGCGCCGCGCCTTGATCCATGCTGGCGCATACAGCGTCATAAGCCGCCTGCTGTTCTGACGACAGTGTCATGCTGGCCTCAAGGGGCGGGTCAACAGCGGCGGGATCGTCCTTGGCAGAAGCAGTCGCGCGTGTTCGGACGTATTTTTGCACAGCTTCTGAAACGACGGTCAAAGACCCGTCTTCCAGCCATTTGGCCAACTGTTGGGCGGACACCTGAAAGCGTTCGACCAGCGTTTTCCTGCTTGCTCCCCGATACCGCTTCAGATAGCGCAACAGTTCCTCAGGCAAGGGCGATCCTCCTGCTTGTTCGGACGCCCGGTAACGGACTTTCTGCTTCGTGCGGGTTACGGGCGGCAACATGGTCGAAATAGCCGACCCCCACGTGCACATATAGCGATCCCGCAGGAATGCGGCCAGTTCCACCAACTCGGCGGCGAGCATGGGAGCGTCGTGCAAGGGTTCGCGATCAATCATCCGCAGCGCGCGCGTCTGCGTCTCTCCCGGAGCAGCCGCCTGATCCGCCTGTGTCAGCCTCACCACATACCCCAGAACGTAACGTGCGCCAAAGGGAACCATCACACATTGCCCGATCTGAATATCGACTGACGCCGGCACCTCATAGTCGTATAACTGGTCCACCTGTCTCGCTCGCATCAACACTGCGATTGCAGCGACAATCATAGCGGACGCGGCAAAGCCGCGCGATCCGCCGTCCCCAAGCGTCTGACCACATGCTCCAGGATGTCGCCGGCGACAGTCAGTTTGGGAGCCAACCCCAGCGGAAGGACCGCGCCGTCCGCAAAGTAGAGCGTCACGCGATTGGTCGTGTCGCCAAAGCCCGCTCCTTCTTCGAAGACATCGTTTAGTACGAGCATGTCAAGCCCCTTTTCTTGCAGCTTCTTGCGGGCATAGTAATCCACATCGTGCGTTTCAGCGGCAAAGCCGACCAGATAGGAAGAGGGTTTGCGGACGGCGCGCACCGCCTGCAGAATGTCCTCGTTTTGAGTCAGGGCGAGATGAAACTGCCTGCCGGTCTTTTTGATCTTGACCGCCGCCGCCTGTACGGGGCGATAATCGGCCACCGCCGCCGATTTGATGACAATGTCGCTGTCAGGCGCGCGCTCCACCACCGCTCGCAGCATCTCCTGCGCGCTTTCCACGGACACCATCTCGACCCCCATCGGCGGTTCCTTTGCCACAGGTCCCGTGACCAGTGTTACCATGGCGCCCATACGCCACGCCATCTGAGCGAGCGCATAGCCCATGGTGCCCGTTGAGTCGTTGGAGAGATAACGAACCGGATCGATGCGTTCGCGGGTTGGACCCGCTGTGACGAGCACGGTCCGGTTCGCGAGACGTTTCGGCGTCAAAACCATGTCGATAAACTCCATCATCTCATCCGGTTCCATCAATCGCCCCCGGCCTGTATAGCCGCACGCGAGCGGACCGATCCCCGGCTCCGCGACGTAAAATCCCGCATCGCGCAGAATGCCCAAATTGCGCTGCACGATCGGGTTTTCATACATATGTACATTCATGGCCGGAGCCAGCACGACAGGAGCCCTTGTCGCAAGCAGCATGGTCGTCAGCATGTCGTCCCCAATGCCATGGGCGACGCGCGCGATGGCGTCCGCTGTGGCGGGGGCCACCACGACCAGATCAGCGTCGTCCGCCAAGGCGATGTGCGCTATGCGCGACGGATCGCGCTCGTCAAACATGTCGACAAACACAGGTTGGCGCGTGACGCTTTGCAGCGTGAGCGGTGTGACAAACTGTGTCGCATGCTTGGTCATCACCGTCTGCACACGCGCTCCCCGTTTGCTGAGCGCACTGGCCAGCATGGCCGCCTTGTAGGCGGCCACGCCCCCCGTAATGCCGAGTACGATCGTTTTTCCGTCCATCTCCATACCATGCGCACCTCCGGACATCGACCCGCAAAAACCGCTCGTTCGCCGCCCTCAGCGTTTACTTGATGCCGTCGCGCGTGCGAAAATACGTGATCGAGCCCAATTCGAGTTCGCGCAGCGCCACACTGACGAACTTGCCCGATTTCACCTGAGCGTGAGATCGGGCGCCCTCCTGAAGCGATCGCGCGCGTTTCGACGACGCGATGACCAGCGTGTACTTGCTGTCCACAAGATCCACCAGCTTATCAATCGACGGATACAAAATCATCGTTATACGACCCCCTGATCAGTATTGCTCTCCACAGTCCACAGTCCATGTCGCCGCGGCTTGCGGACGCCGGCCTGGCCCATGCGTCCGCGTCCGTCAACCTCTATGCGAGGTTGTCCGAAAAGGGTCGAGAACTCCGCGCTGCAGGGACTCGGCTTGCGCCGGACAGGCGTGCTCATGTACCGTACATGTACACTGCGCGCGCCTGCCCGGGCTTCACCAATCCCCTGCAAGCGTCTTACCTCGACCCTTTTCGGACACGCATTATGCATCCTCTTCGTCGGCCAACTCTCCCTGCGGGTCTGCGGCGATCCGGTGAACCACCGTCTCGGGTTGAACAGCGCACAGTACCACATGATCGCTGTCACAGACAATAACAGCCTTTGTACGCCTGCCGTACGTCGCATCGATCAGTTTGCCGCCCTCCCTGGCCTCCTGAATCAGCCGCTTGATCGGAGCTGATTCAGGTCCGATGATCGACACTATGCGGTCCACGGCCACCATGTTCCCAAACCCAACGTTAATGAGATGGACGGTCACAATTTCTCCCCCTCAAGCAGGCTGGTCAGAACGTTTGGGCCTGCGCGGCGTCATTCTACATTCTGCGCCTGTTCGCGCAACTGTTCGACCGCGTGTTTTGCGGCAAGCACGGCGTCAGAGATCTCCAAATCCCCAGACTTCGCGCCAATGGTATTCACTTCGCGATGCATCTCCTGCAGGAGAAAGTCCAGCTTTCGTCCGACGGCGCCCTCATCCCCCCGGAGCAAACGGCGAAACTGCAGCATGTGGCTGCGCAATCTCGCCACTTCCTCCTCGATCGAAGTCTTTTCGGCAAAAATCGCTGTTTCAAGGGCAATGCGACTGGCGTCCACCTGAAACTCGCCAAGCACTTCCTGCAGTCGTTCCCGCAATCTGCTGCGAAACAGCTGTGCGGCGGCAGGCGCCCTGAGTGTGATGCGCTCGATGCATTCATCCAGATCGCGCAGTCGTTCCTCAAGGTGCGTCGCGAGATACTCTCCTTCTTTTCTGCGCATCTGCGTCAATTCCTGCAGGGCGCGGTTCACCGCGTCGATAAACAGTTCCCCGCCATCCGCCGGCCACTGCGCCGCCTCTGTTGCCACAAAGAGGCCCGGCAGCGCCAACAGTTCGCCAATGTGAGGCTGCTCAAAATCCACCTGCGCGCTGACGCTGACATCCCGCAGCAGGCGCAGCGCCGCCGACAACAGACCCTGATTCACGCGCACAGTCGCATCTGCCGCATCCGATTCCACACGGACGGCCGCAAAGACCTCAACGCGTCCACGACCGACCTGCGAGAGCACCAGCTTGCGAATGCTTTCCTCCACACTCATCCACTCACGGGGCACGCGCAACGCGACCTCCGCAAAGCGATGGTTCACAGCCCTCATCTCAACGACCAAAGCGCGCCCTCCAAGGCGCGCCTCTGCCCGGCCATATCCTGTCATGCTCGCTATCAGACGAATCCCTCCGCACGTCCTCTCCTATATTGTAGCGCAGGGTCGCTTGCCGTGACAAGAGCGCGCCCCTTCATGTCGAGGTTGTCCGAAAAGGGTCAAGAACTCCCCGTTGCAGAGACTCGACTTGCGACGGACAGGCGTGCTCATGTACCGCGAATGTACACTCCGCGCGCCTGTCCGGGCTTCGCCAATCCCCCGCAAGCGTCTTACCTCAACCCTTTTCGGACACGCATTTAAAGAGGTTGTCCGAAAAGGGTCGAGAACTCCGCGCTTTAGGAACTCGGCTTGCGACGGACAGGCACTTAACGGGCTCGTGCGAGAGCCCTCCGGCGCCTGCCGCGCCCCGCGTCCTGAGCGAGACTCGGAACGGTGGCCGCCGCCGCGATGGTGAGCCAGGCGATCCAGGGCAACGGGCTGGTATGGAACACACCGCGCAGCGAAGGCGTGTAGATTACGATCAGCAGCAGCGCCAGAGAGCTGGCAGCGGCCGCCACCAGCCAGCGGTTCTCGAATATGCGCCGCACCAGTGATTTGTGTTCCTGGGAACGACAGGCAAACACGTGAATGAGTTGGGCTACCACTAGCGTAGCGAACGCCATCGTTTGCGCCGTCTGCAAACCGCTGTCCAGCAGTTCAAGAGCACTGTAAAATACAGTGAGCGTCATGAGACCGATCAGAAAACCCCTGATGAGTATCTGCCGGCTGAGACCTCGCGCAAAAATCCCCTCCCGCACGCTGCGTGGCGGTCTTCGCATGCTCCCTTCCTCCACAGGATCAAGGCCCAGGGCAATCGCCGGCAGACCGTCCGTTACCAGGTTGACCCATAAAATCTGGATGGGCAGGAGCGGCAACGGCAACCCTGCGACCATGGCCAGCAACATGGTGATCATCTCCCCGACATTAGATGTCAGCAGATAGCGGATGAACTTTCGAATGTTGTCGTAGATCGCTCTTCCTTCCTCAATCGCCGCCACAATCGTCGCGAAGTGATCGTCCGTCAAAATGAGCGCCGATGCGTCCTTGGCGACATCCGTTCCGGATTTCCCCATCGCGATTCCAATGTCCGCCGCTTTGATGGCAGGCGCGTCATTCACGCCGTCGCCCGTCATGGCGACGACGTGCCCATTTGTTTGCAGGGCCCGTACGATGCGCAGCTTGTGCAGAGGCGACACGCGCGCGAACACGTACACGTCATCGACACGGTCTTCGAGCGTCCGGTCAGACAGCCGGTCCAACTCTGCTCCGGTCATCACCTGTCCATGCGGGGGCAGGATGACAAGCTCGCGCGCGATCGCTTCTGCGGTGAGTCGATGGTCCCCGGTCACCATGACGGTGCGGATGCCCGCCCGTTTGCAGGTCTGAATCGATTCGCGAACGCCCTCACGCGGTGGATCGATCATGCCCACAAGGCCGATGAAGATGAGATCCCGCTCCGCCTGTTCGGCAGAGCCAGGCATCGTCAACAGGTCCCTGCGCGCAAAACCGAGTGTTCTCATGGCTCGCGAAGCCATTCCGGCGACAGCCTGCAGCGCCGCCTCCCGGCGCGACTCGGTGAGCGGCAACAGATCTCCTCCTATTTGAATGCGCGAGCATTGGGGCAAAAGCAGATCGGGCGCGCCCTTGACCAGCAGTTGCATGGCTGATCCGTTCTGCGCCACGACAGACATGCGCTTGCGGACAGAATCAAACGGGTATTCCTTGACCCGGACGCCGACCGCCGCCACTTCGATCTTGTCGGCCAGCACCAGAAGCGCCGCCTCCGTCGGATCGCCGAGCGCCACGTACGCATCGCCCGCTCGATCGATCTGGGCGTTATTGCACGCGCGTCCGATCTCCGCCAGCGCGCGCAGCGACGCCGGAATCGACGACGCCTGCGCGAGCGGCCTGTTGCGGTCGAGAACCTGTCCGGCAGGATCATAGCCGTTCCCTTCAACCGTGAACGTTCTGCCGTCCGCAACGATCTCCCGCACCGTCATCTGATTCTGCGTCAGCGTTCCCGTCTTGTCGGAACAGATGACAGTCGCGCAACCGAGCGTCTCCACGGATGGCAGCTTGCGGACAATCGCGTTGCGTTTGATCATGCGCTGGACCCCGAGGGCAAGCGCAATCGTAACGATGGCGGGCAACCCTTCCGGAATCGCCGCCACAGCCAGACTCACCCCCGCCAAAAACATCTCATATAAAGCATGGCCATGGACAACGCCCGCCGCCACGACGACTCCCGTGATCGCAAGCGCTACGTAGACGAGCACCTGCCCCAGTTGATTCAGTCGATGTTCCAGCGGAGTCATGACCTCCTCGCTGCTCTGTATGAGATCGGCGATGCGCCCCATTTCCGTCGCCATCCCGGTGGCGACCACCAAAGCCCGCGCGACGCCGCGCGTCACCATCGTGCCCATGTAAAGCATATTCCTGCGATCGCCGAGCGCTGCGTCCGGATCGCTTACGGGCGCGGAATGCTTGGACACAGGCAGCGACTCGCCAGTCAGCGCAGCTTCTTCCGTTGCCAGTTCTTCGCTGTGCAGGAGGCGGGCGTCGGCGGGCACCCTGTCGCCCGCCTCCAGCGCGATGATATCCCCTGGCACCAGGTCGCGCGCCGCCGCCTCTCTCCACGTTCCGCCGCGCAACACTTTCGCCGTGGGGGCGGTCAATTCCCGCAGCGACTGCAGCGAACGTTCCGCCCGCGTCTGCTGGGCAAAACCGAGCAGCGCATTGGCGACGATGATGGCGATGATCGTCACGGCGTCCGCAAACTCTCCCAGCAACCCCGAAATCAGTGTAGCCAGCAACAGGACGATGACCATAAAATTGCGAAATTGATCGAAGAACACCGTGATCAGAGACACTCGTTTGCGATCCATCAGTTGGTTTGCTCCATACACGAGACGCCGTTCGGAAACCGCTTCGTCCGTCAGCCCGTCGGAACTCGCATCAAGGGCGGCCAGCGCCTCCTCCCCCGTGATTGTATAAAATAGTTCTTCTTCCATCGCTTCGCGCACCGTCCTCACCCCATGTTGGCTCTCTACTTCCTATGCGCACGGGAGGACAAACAGTACCGTCTGCGCATGTGCGGCGGGACCGCGAACGTTCACGACACCGCGAGATTCACGCTTCCACACCGCCTGCGCGCGTGAAAGCGGGACGGCCATATCGGCTGGTTGCCATCTGGCGGTCGCCTGCGCGTGCGAAGGCGGAACGGTCATGTTGACCGGTTGCTATCTGGCGACCGCCTGAGCGCGTGGGGCAGGACTGGAAATCGTCTGCTATACTGAACATACTGCCATATATCAGGAGTGGATTTCGCATGGGCAAGGTAGCCCTGATCACGGGAAGCGCCAGCGGGTTGGCAGTCGCGTTCGCCCGTCAACTGGCCCGCGACGGATACGATCTCGCGCTCAATTATCGCACGGGCAAAGAGCGCTGCGAGCAGTTGGCGGCGAACCTGTCACGCGCGCGCGGGATCAGCGCGGCGGCGTTCGCGGCGGACATGACGCGAGCGGCGGAAGTTTCGCGGCTGGTGGACGATGTGGCGGCGCGGTTTGGCAGGCTGGACGTGGTCGTTCACAGCGCGGGACCATTTATCGCCCGGCGCAAGCGGCTGACCGACTACACGGGCGAAGAATGGCGCGAGATGATCGACGGCAATCTGTCGTCCGCCTTCTACCTCTTTCGCAAGGCGATTCTGTTGATGCGGCCGCAGGGATTTGGCCGCATCATCACAGTGGGATTCGACCGCGTCGACGAGGCGCCCGGATGGGTGTACCGCTCTGCCTATGCGGCCGCAAAAGTGGGACTGGCCTCGCTCACCCGCTCCATCGCCCATGAAGAACGAGAAAACGGGATTACGGCGAACATGATTTGCCCTGGAGACATCCGCGGCCGGGCCAAAGAATCCGATCCGCCGCAGGGAGAATGGCAGTCCGCCGTGCGCTCCCCTGTGGGCGGCGACCTGGCCCGTGTCATCTCGCTGCTGCTGCACCCTGACGCGCAGTTTGTCACAGGCAACATCCTGTCGCTGACAAACGGCGAAGACATTCTCGGCCGTTATGACGCGGGCCGATCACAGGTGGTGGACTCGCGCACGATTCCCCTCGGCGCTGTGGTGCGCGTCATCCCGTGGAACGAGTTGGCCGTCGTGACCGACCGCAAGGACAGAACAAACCAGCGCTCCATTTATACGGTGTCGCGCGAGGACCACATCGCGCAGTTTACTGTGGACCAGCTTGAGGAGGAGAATCCGGATGGCATTTGACGGCTTGGTGCTGGCGGCCATGGCGCGCGAACTAAGCATCGCGCTTGCAGGAGGACGAATCGACAAAATTCAGCAACCGACCGACGACGACATCATCATGACAATAAGGGCAAACCGCATCAACCATCGACTGTTGCTCTCCGCCAACAAAACCTATCCCAGAGCCCATCTGGGCCACTCACTGGCGCTGCCTGGCCCGCCTGCCGCGCCGATGTTTTGCATGTTGCTGCGCAAACACCTGGAAGGCGGCCGGATCGCAGCCGTTACCCAGTGGAAGCGGGAGCGGATTCTCTTTGTCGACGTGGATGCCCGCGATGAACTGGGCGACAGGGTATTGCGCAGAATCGTCCTGGAGATCATGGGGCGCCACAGCAACCTGTTGCTGCTCGATCGCCCGGACGGAACGATTCTTGAGGCGACGTCCCATACCCCGAGATCCATCAACCGCCACCGCGAGGTACTTCCGGGCCGTCCCTACGTATATCCGCCTGCGCAAGATAAAACAGACCCCTTCCTGGAGACCGCGAAAGGGTTTGCGGCCCGCCGGGCGGAATACCCGGACAGCCCGGTCCAACAGTTTGTCGTCGATCATTATCTGGGCGTCAGCCCCTTCTTCGGCAAGGAACTCGCCGCAGAGTTGCGCCTGGAGATCGCGGGCGACAGTCCGGCTCCAGACGCTCTGGCCGCTCTGGAGTGGGTCGTTTTCGCCGACATGCTGCAACGCGCCAAAGAGGCCAGATGGCCCACCATCGTACAGGACGAGGGACGGCAACCCAAGGCATTCTATCTGTTCGCTCCTGTGCACGTTTCCGGACGATCCGCAACCTTCCCCAGTGTCAGCGCATGCGTGGACACATTCTTTCGGGAGCGGGCCCTTGCGGACGTTGCACGGTCCAAAACATCCGGCTATATGCACCTCATTAGGAATGAACTGGATCGAACCAGACAGAAAGCAGACAAATTTGCGTCGCTGCTGGATGCGGAGTCGGACGCAGAGACGTGGCGCGTCATGGGTGAACTGCTGACAGCCTATCCGCACGAGGTCAGCAAAGGGCAGACGCGCGTGTCCCTTCCGAATTTTTACGATCAGGAAACACCGTTGTCGATCGATCTGGATCCCGCCAGGACGGCGCTCGAAAATGCAAACGGCTATTTCAAACGCTACAACAAATATAAAAGGGGTCGCGATAAGACGCTGGAGCAGCTCGCCGCGGCCCGCACAGACATTCTGTATCTGGAGAGCGTATTGCATGAACTGGAATCCTGCACCCTTGCCGATTTGCCGCAGATTGAGGCTGAACTGCGGGATGCGGGATACCTCAAACGGGCGCCGGATGCTCGCAGTCAGCGCGGCAAGAAACCCGAGCCGGTGCGTCACGCGACATTCCTCGCGCAGGACGGCACCCCCATTTTCGTGGGACGAAACAATCGGGAAAACGACCAGTTGACGCTGCGAGTCGCCAGGAAGACCGATCTATGGCTGCACGTCAAGGACGCACCCGGTTCACATGTGATCATCGCGAGCCCAGACCCGACGCAGGACACCATCTACGACGCCGCCATGCTCGCCGCCTACTTCAGCAAATTGCGGCACTCGGCAAAAGCGGCGGTCGATGTCGTACCGGTGAAACAGATCTGGCAGCCAAACAGCGCCCGCCCTGGTTTCGTCCTGTTCGAAGGCCAGCAGACGCTGATGGTTCGCCTCGACACAGAGCGCATTCTGAGTCTCCTGAACACGGCGCAGGAAACCAAGCAGGCTGTCCGGCGGTAGGCGGAAAGGCACCATCGCCATCGCGGCGCGCCCATCAGTGCTCCCCGTGCACGGAGACCCAGTCAGAGCCAGAGTCAGTGCCAGAGCCAGTGCCAGTGCCAGAGCCAGTGCCAGAGCCAGTGTCACGCCCCATCGGCCGGAACCGGCGATAGGAGTTCCAGGCCACAGCCGCCGCCTGCAGATGAGGACGCGGATCGGCATAGTCAAACAGGGGACGCCACAGCCGGTAGCGGCCGCTCACGTCGGACAGGACGTCTGGCGGCAGGGGCGCCACACTCGCGACCGCGTGAACGAGGAGTCGCTGCGCCCCCTCGCTTCTGGCCGCATGAGCGAGCGCGCACAGCATGACCGCGATCCCGAACTGACAGCGGGCCTCGTCGCCGCGCCGCGCAGAAACGCCCAGGTCAGCGCGCAGCCAGGTCGTCACGGGCGTCAGATCCGCCAGCTCTGCGTGCTCGATGAGCCGCTTGGCCAGACTGCCGTAATCGAAACACACAGGCCACAACCCATCGGGCAAGAGCGGCGCCACGCGTCCCAATGAACGCAAAAACTTGCCGAAGGCGGCGGACAGAATCGAACGCGCCACGAATGACTCGCCATTTTCCTCAGCAACGAGCACTTCTTCGCCAATTTCGCGAACGGTCTGAAACGTCTTCTGGGCAAACAGAGCATGTTCTTCGGTCACACGCCGCCCCTGTTCATGAACCGCCCGTCCCGTCAAGCGAAACATGGCGGCAACCGCCTCTTCCACAAATGGCATGAGACGCTGGCCGACAAGACCCGTTCGCACGATGCGTTCATAGGCGTGAACCACATCGCGCGCATCCTGCATGCGCCCGGACGCAAGCGCATCGGCGCCGATCCTGTAGAGAGCCGCCATGACGCTGCCGAGCATCCCTCCTTCGCGTTCTTTGGCGGCGATCCCGGCGATCTCCACGAACTGTTTGATGACACTGGCGCGCAGTGCGCGGGATCCTTCACCGGCCAGCGTTTCCAACGCGTGAATCGCCACGAGCCCAGTCGTCGAGTCCATGTCCCCTGCAGCCCGTTTGGCGATGTCGCAGATCTGCTCGACCTTGCCGAGAGCCTCCCGCTCCCGGTTGCGAACCATGGCGTTACGGCATTCCCCTTCGATTTCGGCCACGATCCGCTCGGGCTTCAACAGACGCGTCACCGCGTACAGATAGGCGATCAGGATGGCAAAACAGAACAACACCAGAATCATGTCCGCCGTCATCTGCGGCTGCAGATAGCCGGGAAGCGTTTCACGGATCGGTTCCTGGATGCGCGACAGCAGAAACAGACTCTGAATGATCGTCACAAAGTAGAAGAGAATGAGGGAAATATTGAACGGCAATTTTAGAAACATATCCAGAACGCGATGGGTATAACGGCTGGCCGTGAGTTGAATGGCCACCAGGGTGATGGAGATGCACAGGGCTAGAATGGTCGACAGGCTCGATACGATGGTGCTCAGATAGTTGCGGGCCGTATCCGTGTCGCCGACAAACCCTTTTGGCGAGAACGCAAAAATGAGCGCAATGACAGTTCCGGAAACCAGCGCGTGCAACACCATCTTCTTGATCAGCGAAACCATCTCCGTTCCCGACAGGGCATGTCTGCAAAGAGGTTCCTATCCTGAAAAATCGCCGCAGGCGCATTTTCGCTCCGGTTGT
>JAJYTO010000076.1 GCA_021793015.1 Bacillota bacterium | reverse complement strand
CAGTGTTTGATCATTCACATAGATTCGGAATCTGCGGTAATTATATGGCATCCCTTGATGACTGTCAACGTATTCCTCCTGGTTCCCGGGCGTGCTTTTGCGCGCTCTCCCCAATATGGACGCCGCCCTGCGCAAGCCCGCGTAGTGTGCCACTCTGTGCCTATTGTATGCATGGCGAACGCAAAATGGACAGCAAGAGCGACTCCATTCCTGCGACGGAATCCTGTTCATTGATCGCGTCCCGAAGCTTTGCAGATCCTGGCAGTCCCTTGACATACCACCCCGCATGCTTGCGCATTTCCCTGACGCCAATGTGCTCGCCTTTGTCCGCGACGAGCAGATGCAGATGTTCGATTGCCACGACAATGCGTTCCTGCACCGTTGGCGGCGCAATTTTTTCACCCTGGATCAGATACGATGCGATTTCGCGAAAGATCCAGGGGTATCCAAGCGCCGCGCGGCCAACCATCACCCCGTCGCAGCCCGTTTCGGTCAACAGCCGCGCCGCCTCCTCCGGCGAGTCCACGTCTCCGTTGCCGATCACCGGGATCGACACCGCCTCCTTGACCTGCCGGATGACGGACCAGTCGGCCCTGCCCGCATACATCTGCTTCGCCGTGCGGCCGTGCACGGTTACTGCCTGAGCTCCTGCCGCCTCCACTGCCTTTGCGACTTCAACGGCATTGACGTGATCGTCATCCCAACCTTTGCGAAACTTGACCGTGACCGGTCGATCCACGCGCCTGACCACAGCGTCCACGATCTCCGCTGCATAGAGGGGATCTCTCGCCAGGGCGGCGCCTGAACCATTTTTATAGATCTTGAGAACCGGACAGCCCATGTTGATGTCAATGATATCGGCGTTTGTTCCGGCAGCAACCATCTCAGCCGCCAAAACCAAGGTCTCTTTGTCGTAACCGACGATCTGCAGACTCACCGGATGTTCGTCGGGCACAATCTGCAGCATATGCTGCGTACGTTCATTTCGATGGACAAGCGCCTTGTCGCTCACCATCTCTGCACAGACCATGCCGGCGCCCAGACGCTTGGCCAAGGTTCGAAAAGGCGGATTGCAAACACCCGCCATGGGCGCCAGGATGATCGGATTGTCAAGCGCGACACCACCAATCGCAAGTTGTTTCGCGATCACCGGAGGCGCCGTCTGTTCTTCGCCCGTCGGCTGCATCCGTTCAACTACTGGCGCCACCGTTTTTCACCTCCGTCGCCCTGCATGCATGTCGCCATCTCCTCAAGGCCCAGTTCCACTCTTGACACATCGAGCACGGTGAGCAGTTTTTGGATGATCGCATCGCTGGGCAGTCGGGTGCCCCGTTCCATGCCGCCGACGATCGCCACGGACACGCCCAGGACGGCAGCCAGTTCCTGTTGCGTGAGTTGCTTCAGTTTTCGATAGGCCCGCATCCGTCTCGCAAACATATCGGAGTCCACGTAACCCCTTCCTTTCCGCATACCCGATCGCACAACTCACGCATGGTCAGGCCAAGCAGGGGATGCATGAGCGCAGGGGCGATTTGCGTCAGCGGCACAAGGACAAAAGCCCGTTCGTGCATCCTGGGATGTGGGACGACCAGTTCTGGACTGAAATCGATTTCCATTTCATCACAAAGCAGCATATCCAAATCGATAGAACGCGGTCCATAGCGCACACTGCGCACTCGGCCCAGCGTGCGTTCGATCCTGACAAGAGCCCTGAGCATGTCCAGCGCGCCCATTTCCGAGCGCACCTCAGCCACGGCGTTGAGAAACTTGGGCTGATCCGCAAAATCGACAGGCTCCGTCTCAAATACATCCGAAACAGTGTGCACGGACGTGGCGGCCAACATCGCCAGTTCTCGAAGAGCCTGACGCAAGAACAGTTCTCGATCACCGAGGTTGGTTCCGAGTGAGATATAATATGCGCGTTCCCCCATGATTTACCGCACCAGCGAATCCGTCATCTTTGCCACCCGCGCCATTTCCCGGACGTCATGCACGCGCACGATGTCTGCTCCGCGCGCGATGGCCACGGCCACAGTGGCCGCCGTCCCTTCCACTCGCTCCGTGACAGGCACATCCAGCACCCGACCGATCACTGATTTGCGTGAAGTGCCGATCAGCACAGGAAACCCGAGTCCTTTAATTTTATCAAGTTGATTGATCAACGCCAAGTTTTGCGCCGTAGTTTTTCCGAAACCGATGCCGGGATCAAGGAAGATCTGCTCCTCCCGAACGCCGGCGGCCAACGCAAGTTCAATCTGATGAAGCAAATCGCCGCAGACCACATCCACAATGTCGCCTTCAATCGGATCGCGGCCATTTGCGTTATGCATCAAGACGTAAGGCGCACCGCTTCGGGCGACAACGGAAAACATCGCAGGATCTTTCATGCCCCCCCAGACGTCGTTGATGATGTCGATCCCCATGGCAATCGCCTGTTCAGCAATTCGCGCCTTGTAGGTATCCAGCGACAGGGGCAACCTGATCTTTTCGCGCAGCAAAGGCAGGATTGGCGCCAGGCGGCTCCACTCCTCGCCGTACGTCAGGGTGGTATACCCTGGGCGCGTTGATTCCGCGCCGACGTCTATCAGATCCGCACCCGCCGCGACCATGTCCTGCGCGTGTTCAAGCGCCCTCTCAATGTCACAATACCGTCCGCCGTCCGAGAACGAATCGGGCGTCACGTTCAGGATGCCCATGATGAGTGTCCGTGTCCCCAATTCTCGCAGGCGGGGATGCATTGCGGTGTGGAACTCTGAGGTGATCGTGGCCGCCATGGGTATCCCCCTATTCTGAAAATATGATCGTCCCTGCCGTTCCCCGTCTTAATCCATCTGGAACAATGCGGTGCTCAGATACCGTTCGCCGTTTGACGCAGAGATGGTGAGAACCCGGCGCCCCCGTCCAAGTTCCCGAGCGACCTGCAAGGCTGCATATACGGCCGCCCCGGAACTGATGCCGACAAGCAGCCCCTCTTCCCGCGCCATCCGTCTGGCGTATTCGAAGGCCTGTTCACTGCTGACAGTCAGCACTCGGTCCAACAGGCTGCGATTCAAAATTACAGGCACAAATCCCGCCCCGATACCCTGAATCTTGTGGGGGCCTGCCTGTCCCCCGGACAGAACTGCAGATTCCTTTGGTTCAACCGCCACGATCTGACACCCTGGAATACGCTGCCGCAATACTTCGCCAACACCGGTGACGGTTCCTCCCGTGCCCACCGCCGACACGAACGCATCGAGTTTGCCTTCCATCTGCCGGACGATTTCCGGACCCGTGGTATCGCGATGCACCCGCACGTTGGCGGGGTTATTGAACTGCTGAGGCATGAAATGCGACTCGGGAGAATTCTCCACGATCTCCTCCGCTTTCGCGATCGCTCCTCGCATGCCTTCGGAACCGGGCGTCAACACAAGATCAGCGCCATACGCCCGCAGCAGGCTGCGTCGCTCGACGCTCATCGTGTCGGGCATAACGAGCACCGCCTGGTACCCTTTGGAGGCGGCAACCATGGCCAAACCGATGCCCGTGTTTCCGCTTGTGGGTTCCACAACCGTATCGCCAGGTTTCAGTTTTCCTGTCTTTTCCGCCTCATCGATCATGCTCAGTGCAATTCGGTCCTTCACGCTGCCGCCCGGATTCATCCACTCCAGTTTCACGAATACATCAGCGAATCCATCCTCAACAAGACGCCGCAGTTGCACAACCGGGGTATCGCCAATCAGTTGCGTGATGTCGTCGACAACCTTCACGCTAACACCTCCATGTCCGATAGGAATATAGGATATTTGCTTACGCCTTTAAGATTATCGCTTCCTGCTCTCAGAGTCAATACTTGGCAGCCTCACGAAGCTCACATAGTTCTTTGCTGTCAAAGATGTGCCGTTCGGAACAAAAGTGACAGTCGCCTCGACCGCAAGGCCTAGATTTCACACTCGATGATCTCCGCCAGCAGATCCTCATACAGATCAATCTCATAGGGGTTCGCCAGATCGTTGCCGTATCTGTCGCGCAAGATCCGAATCACAGGCCGCTGCGGCTGTTCGGGGCGCGAAGCCACAACAACGCCAGTTTCCCCCGACTGCAAACGGACAGTTGTGCCAATCGGATAGAGCGCCACGCACCTGATGAATGCCTCCACCACGCTGGTGTCGAAGCCGGCGGCCGATCCGCCAAGAATAAACTCAAGCGCATGGTGAGGCAGGTACCCGCTCCGGTACACGCGATTTGCGGTCAGCGCCTCATAGACGTCACTCACGGCCACAATACGGCTGTACAGATGCTGTTCTTCCCGAATGCCTCGTGGATAGCCTTCGCCGTTCAGACGCTCATGATGCTCATACGCAACAACCGCAGCATAACTGGGTACGTCGAGCCTCCCGCTGAGCAGTCGAAACCCGTGTGTCGTATGGGTTTTGACCAACTCATATTCCGAACTAGTGAGCTTTCCCGGTTTACGGAGCACGGAAGGAGGAATCATGAGTTTCCCGACATCATGCAGCAATGCGCTGACACCGAGATCAGACAACTGCCGAGAAGTAAGCCCAAGCTTTACGCCGATTGCAATCGCCAGAATCGTAACATTCACGGAATGGTGATAGAGTTCCGCATCATAATCGTAAACCGCTGAAAGCGGCACCGCCATGCCCCGATGAGCGCCAATCTCCCCGAGCAGGCGGCTCACCACTTTTCTCACTTCGGGCCCCAGTCTCCTTTGCCGGAAGGCCGATGACGTACGCAAGTCTTGCGTGAGTTGTGTGAGATTATCGTAGGCAACCTCAATCAAAGTCCTGCGCGTCGTTTCTGATACCACTTCGTCCGGCCGCACATCATCACAGAGTGGATCCACGATATACACCGAGCGAATTCCTCTGCTCTGCAATCGTTGAATAAGAGATTCCGAGAGTTCCATGCCAGCGGCGAGCAAAACGCGACCCTTTTCGTCAAGGATCGACTGGGCTAAGACCGAGCCTGTTTTGACTCGCGACAACCACGTAATTCTCATTCGATATCCACCTATAGACGTGATCGCAGATAGACCTTAATCAAAAGCACAATAGGCATATCGGCAAGTGAGACGCTTGGACCGATATGCCTACTCAAAAGCACACGCGTCAGGACATGCTCGGTGTCGGGTCGTCTCCGAAGCCGCGACCGCCGATCGTAATCTTCGGCCCATCGTCGCCTTCCACCAGACGACCATACTCCATCAATTGACGAATCTGCTCTCCGTCAAGCGTCTCATTCTCAAGCAGCGTCTGTGCGAGCAGATCAAGTTTTGAGCGGTGTTCAGTCAGCAGAGCGCGCGTCTTTTCATAACACTGATCGACGACGAGGCGCATCTCCTGATCGATCTCAAAGGCGATGGCCTCGCTGTAGTTCTGTTCCGACGCGATGTCGCGACCGAGAAATACCTGCCCCTGCCGATGTCCGAACTGCATGGGGCCTAGCTTTGCGCTCATGCCAAACTCAGTAATCATGCGGCGAACAATCGCCGTGACGCGCTCCAAGTCGTTCGATGCGCCGGTGCTGATCTCACCCAGCACAATCTCTTCCGCCACTCGTCCGCCAAGCAGTTGGATCACCTGCTCCAGAATATCCTCCTTGGTCATGAAACTGCGATCTTCCTTCGGCAAAGAGACAGTATAGCCGCCGGCCATGCCCCTCGGAATGATCGTAACCTTATGAACCTGA
Source organism: Bacillota bacterium (assembly GCA_021793015.1). Classification (GTDB taxonomy): domain Bacteria; phylum Bacillota; class Bacilli; order Alicyclobacillales; family SLC66; genus JAKADD01. The sequence goes on along the minus strand of JAJYTO010000076.1, from coordinate 10,302 downwards.
TTGCCGCCGTTCAGATAAAACCCGGCAATGGCGTGGCCCCCCTCATGAAAAGCCACGAGACGCTTCTCTTTGTCGCTGATCACCCTGCTCCGTTTCTCGGGTCCGGCGATCACGCGGTCGATCGCTTCGTCAATCTCCGCCATTTCTACGACAGACTTGTCTCTGCGAGCCGTCAGCAGCGCCGCTTCATTCAGGACGTTTTCCAGGTCGGCGCCGGTGAAGCCCGGAGTCCGCTTGGCGATGATGTCCATGTTGACATCTCGGGAGATCGGTTTGTTGCGCGAATGGACGCGCAGAATCTGCTCCCGGCCGCGCACATCAGGGCGGTCGACCGTGATCTGCCGATCAAAGCGTCCCGGTCGCAGCAGAGCGGGATCCAGAATATCCGGACGGTTTGTCGCGGCGATCATGATAATACCCTCATTGCCTGCAAACCCGTCCATTTCAACGAGCAACTGATTCAACGTCTGTTCGCGTTCATCGTGACCGCCGCCAAGCCCGGCTCCCCGTTGCCGTCCAACCGCATCGATCTCGTCGATGAAGATGATGCAGGGGGAGTTTTTCTTGGCGTTTTCAAACAGATCCCTCACCCGCGACGCACCGACGCCCACAAACATTTCCACAAAATCCGAGCCGCTGATGCTGAAAAACGGTACGCCCGCTTCGCCGGCCACCGCGCGCGCCAGCAGAGTCTTGCCCGTGCCCGGCGGCCCGATCAGGAGCACGCCTTTGGGGATCCGCGCCCCGACCGCCGTGAACTTTCGGGGATCCCGCAGAAACTCCACAACCTCAACCAGTTCCGCCTTTTCTTCGTCAGCCCCGGCGACATCGTTAAACGTGACGCGTTTCTTTTCTTCAGAATAGAGCCGCGCCCGGCTCTTCCCGAAATTCATCACGCGGTTTCCGCCGCCCTGACCCTGATTGAACAGAAAGAAGATAAGCACAAACATCAACAGAAAGGGGACAATCGTACTCAGGAAACTTAGCCATGAAGATTCTTTAGGCAGAGCATTGATCGTGACATTCGGCTGCTTGCTGATCACCGCCACTATCTGATCGCTGTATAACGCCCGAGAGGTGAACTGGGTATTGTTCATCAGTGTGCCATCCAATTGGATCGTAGCGCCGTTCGATGTCGCATAGAGACTCTTTATCTCATGGTTGTTCATGTCCGTTACAAACTGGCTCCATGTCAGTACGGTCTTCTGCTGAGTGCCGGACATGATGTATTGGAGGACGCCGATAATGATAAGCAAGATGAGCACATAGAAGATCGCGCTCTGATAAAAGCGTCTCATTCCTAACCTCCTCTCGGTCAAGGCGGAAATATTGTATCACACTCACAGCCAAAAAAGCACGTTCCAGACCATGCGTCGAAATCCTGACGCAATAATCCCTCCCACTGTTACTTCGCCGCGTACACTGACGGACTGAGCACGCCCACATAAGGCAGATTGCGATACCGCTCCGCATAGTCAAGGCCATATCCGACCAGGAAGCGGTTGGGCACTTCAAAACCAAAATAATCCGGTTGTATGGCAACCGTCCTGCCATCCGGCTTGTCGAACGCCGTCGCAATTTTGACAGAACGGGCGTTTCTGCGCAAGAATGAGTCTCGCAGATAGGAGAGCGTCAGGCCGCTGTCCACAATATCCTCGACAATGAGTACATCGCGATCCTCGATGGAGCGTTCCAGATCCTTTAGAATTCGCACAACACCCGAAGATTTTGTCGCCGCGCCATAGCTGGACGTCGCAATAAAATCAATCTCCATGGGTATATCCATATGACGCATCAGATCAGCCATAAATACCACAGCACCCTTCAGAACCCCCACAACAATTGGATTGCGGTCCGCATAATCCCCGGCGATGGCCTGCCCCAAACTACGCACCCTGGTCTGTATAACTTCTGCGGAATACAGGATGTCCTCGAGATCGTTTCGCAACCTACTGCCTCCCCTGATCATGTCTGTCCGCAATGATTCGAACGTGCTGGACCGCGCGCCTGCTTTGCGCGACAAGGTGACTGCCGCTGCGGCACAATCCCGGCACCCAGAGAATCTCGTCGCCCGCCGTCAGAACGGCGTAGCACGCACGCAGGCTCTTTGGCACCTTGGCATCAATGAAGACATCCGATACGAGCTTGGTTCCCTTCATTCCCAGCGGCTGTATACGATCGCCCAGAAGCCACGGGCGAAACACAAAACGCTCTTCTTCTTCACGCGCGAACCAGGCTTCCCATTTGGACGGAGTGAACCGCTCCGGCCCCGCGACAGGTTCCGCTGCAATCTGCCAACGCATCGGCAGCAGAGAAAAAAAAGAAGACCAGCCTAGCTCTGCCGGAGTCCAGTGGCTGTCGCAGGCGCGGAGTACGAGCGTACTCGGCCCAATATGTAAAATGTCACACTGCAAGACGGCTATCCAATCATTCGTTAAGAGTCGATGTCCGCCCCCGTGCTCGCCGATCATCGACCTGATGGCCTCAATGTCCGAAAAACGCCAATACAGGGTCGCGCCTATATCCTTTAATAGTAGTTTAATGACTCGCCGTTGTAAAGCGCAGGGGAGATTTCTTATGCCCGGAACCCGAACTTGAGCTGTTTTTGTTCCTTTGTCGATCCAGACAGCCCGCAGATGGTCGCGCGCCACAGTCTCCAGATAAAGGTCTTCCTCCAGAGCGATATCGGCGAGACGAACCAACGCCTCCCCAATGCGCGGGTTGAAGTCTTTGCGGAGCTTTGGCAGCAGATCTTCGCGCAGGCGGTTGCGCGTATATCGAAGCTCCTTGTTCGACGAATCTTCACAGTGCGCAATCCCCCGCTCCTTTGCATAGGCGAGCAAGTCCCGCTTATAAGCTGACAGCAGCGGTCTCACGAGAATATGCCGGCCAAGCGCTCTGCTCTGCCGCATCCCCCCCAGACCCGCCGGACTTGTACCGCGCAACAGCCTGTCGAGAACCGTCTCTGCCTGATCGTCCGCATGATGGGCCGTCATCACGACACACCGCCCGAGCGTGTCCGCCACACGTTCCAACGCATCGTATCGCAAGCGGCGGGCGGCCGTCTCAACAGATTCACCCGAACGTCTATGCGCATATACGTTGATCCGCACCATCTGGAAATGGATATCGCGCGTGCGCGCGTGCGCCTCCACGAACGCCGCATCGCGATCCGCTTCCCCGCCGCGCAGCCCGTGATGCACATGGCAGACGGTCAGACGGCATATTCCGGCGTCGCGCAGGTTAGCGAGAATGTCAAGCAGGACCATGGAGTCGGCGCCCCCGCTGACAGCGGCAATCACATGCAAACGCCCCTCTTTCGGCCATTCCCCTTCAGTGTGCCTCCTGCCGGCATGCAGAGCCGCCAACGCTTCAGCCGCGAGTCTGTTCAGGTCCATGAATGCGCGGCCTCCAAACCGATCTCGCCAGGATGCCCGCAATAACAAGCCCGGAAGCGAGCGCGCCGGCAATCAAGACCGTTTGCGTCCCCGTGGCGAGCCCCAGCACATATTGATGGACAACAAAATCTTTCATGGCCGCATACGCCTCCATACCTGGAACGAGCACGATAATCCCCGGCACGGCAAACACCGTCACGGGCATCCGCTGCACGCGCGCCAGGGCTTCGCTGAGCAGCGACACAACCAGACTCGCGACGAAACTCGCCGCCGCCAGCCCGACGTGATAGTGCGCGGCGGCAAGCATAAACAACTCCGCCACAGCGCCCAAACATCCGACCGATACAATCGCCCGTGCGGGAATCTGATACAAGATGGCGAAAGCCACCGTGGCAACCATGCTCAGAACAATGATGATCACGAAATGACACCTCGTATTTTGTATCGGATGGCGGCCTCAGGCCAGGTGAGGACTAACGCCAATGGCCACCGCCACAGCGACGGCTATCGCGGCGGCGGTAAAAATCGCCTCAGCCCCGCGGGCCACGCCGGCAATCAGATCGCCCGCAAGCAGATCGCGAATCGAATTGGTGACTGCAAGCCCCGGCAGCAGCGGCAAAATGGCGCCGATGATAATGGCGCCCTCATGACGCGTGAGTCCGCAAACCCTTGCTACCACAGCGAGCAGCGCGCCTGCGAGGGCAGCCAGAAGCACGGCAAAAAACCGCGGCGCGTACTGCGTGAGCCAGCCCGTGATCTCTTGCGCCAGCAGCCCGCCGGCAGCCCCAAAGAGGAAATCCGTGGGATAGCCTCCCATAATGATGGTGAAACTGCCGCTGGAAGCAGCGGCGGCCAGCATCCGTATCCAATGGGGATAGCGCGGCGGACCCGTCTCGATGCGATCCAGCTCCGTCAGCGCCTCTGTCACGGTATAAGCGCCCCATTTGAGACGCCGCGAAAGATCATTGATGCGGGTGACCTTGGACAGGTCCAGGCGCGCAGGTCCTGACACCCTTGTCAAGCGAGTCGTGGTGCCCGTTTCAGTGGTCATCGACACGAAGATGCCGGTCGGCGTGACAAAGCTCTGCACACTTCCCGGCGCCGCGCCCGCGCCGATGGCCATATGCGCAATGGTCTGCTCAACGCGCGACGTTTCCCCGCCGCAACGCAGGAGCAGACACCCGGCCTGCATGCACAGATGCAGGATCTGCTCTTCGTCCATCCAGCGTCCTCCCCGCGGCGCGTTTGCGACTGCGCGCGTTTCCCCGCCGTATATGGTTTCATTGTATACATAGTATACATATTGATCATAGACTACTTGATCATAGACTGCCAAGCCACAGGAGCGCGCCCATCGTGGCCGCAAATATCGTCACGGCGACCAACAGGCCCCAGTCCGTCGCATCCCATGCGCGTCGCCGTCCGCGCGGTCGCAGACCGACGCCGTCGCCAACCGCTGTTTTCGCTGTCTCGCCCGTGTGTTTCATAGTCCCCCGAGTCTCCTCTCGATCATGGACCAAAAGAACCGCCAAAGCCATCCTGAATTCGGCCGGGTCGCGGTACTGGTCCTTGAGCGCTTTGCTCAATACGGCCTGCAGTTGCCGTTGTCCATCCCGGAAAATCGCCGCAGTCGCATTTCCTTCCCGGTTGTTGGCGGCGCGCAAACGCCATGAGGATCCGTCAGAAAGGATGCATCTGTTCAAAAACGCGTCCCTCTCAACTGGCCGTCGTGTGCGCAGACGCTCCATGTCGGCCTGGTCGATGGGCGCCATCAGCTGCAGACCCAGCATGGCGCAGGCAAACAGATCATAGCGGCAATCCGCCTTGCGGGTTCCTCTCCCCCACCAGGCGCGGTCATACAATTCTGTAAATTCTCTTACAGCCTGCCCTATCGGGGTCAGACCGCCAAAATCAATCAATCGCGGTTCCCCAGTGTCGGGATCGAACAGCAGATTCGCGGACTTCAGATCGCAAAACGCATATCCCTTCGCGTGCAGAGCCTCCAGCAGTCTCAGCAACTTGGTCAGACAAAGTGGAATCCACGCCCGCCCGCGCAGATCAATGAACGCCTCCGGCGATACGCCCCTGACGAACTCCATGACAAGCGCGGGATAGAGTTCACCCCCATGCTCCACGTCGTCCTGTTCGTACAACTCCGGGATAATGCCTGATGCGCCTAGGCTTGTGGTCAATTCGCGCATCCGCCCGTATTCAAGGGCGACCGCCGCCGCATTGTCGCCAATCTTGATCGCCACCACAGACCGATCGCGCAGCGCCTGGTACACGGCGCCATTCGCGCCGCGCCCGACGAACCGCACGATCCGGTACGTATGTCCGCACCATTTCCCGGGAAGCACAGTTCCCGGCCGCAACTCCAAAAGCGCTGGAAGTCGCCTGCTAACCGACATGATTCTTCAAGAGCCCTTCACTGCCAGCGTCGACGCCATCCCCGCGCATGGCCAGTCGCTGGTCGCGGCTCGCAAGAAGCGCCCGAATCGCGGCGTCAAGCGCCGGTCCTGTGGGTGTATTGCCGGCTGCCCGCATGGCGCCGATCGCGTCGGCCACCCGGGAGCTTTCCAGACTGTGCACGACCGCATCTTCGCCGTGCAGGCCAGGATACGTAATCACGAACAGTTGATGAGACCCCGTGCGGGCCGCCAATCCGAGCTCCAGATCACGGATCGCTTCGCGCACAGCGGTCATCTTGGTCGTCATGCTGGCCGACATGTCAACGACGAGCCCAATCTGCACGTCCGCTTCCTCAGTCACCGTATCCACAAATCTGGCCACCTTCGTTCTCGTATCCGGCGGCAGCGCATTCGCCTCCTGTCCGACCAAATGGCGCAATTCTTTGTTAACAACCTGCTGCAGAGTCAATTGCATCGTCTGCTGCGTCACCATCTGCATCGTGCGCGACAAATCAGCGATGCGGACGATGCGGCACATCCCTCCCCCCGCTTCTGCGATGTTCTCCGCCTCCCGCCTGCCCTGTTCGCCCAAGGCTCCATCGTCAAGAATCCCGATCACACTGGTCGCGATGCCTCGCGCCCGACCTGCCTGCGCTGCGTAGACAGGATCCGTGCCCGCGTTCGAGCAGCCGTCCGTGATCAGCAGCAATTGCTGCAGAGTAACACCATCCCACACTTGCGATCACTCCTCGAAAAAGGGTTAACTGTCAGTTTTCCCAGTCTTCGTGAAGTGTATTCACCCAGCCCGTGTTCACTCCCTGGGCGCGCATGCCCCGTGCCAGGCTGGTCAGTCGCGCAACACCTTGCATCCGCTCCCTAGAGGACATGTGATAAAGTCCGCGCAGCAGGCGTTATGATCCCACATATAGTGTTTGAGGCTTTAATCAAACACTATATGTACCGCACCGCGCCTGCCAAATTTCGGTTTATCACATGTCCCCTAGACGTGCACGAGCCGTTCCGGCTGCTCCCCTTTCGCGCGTTTCTTCTTCACGCCGGATCTGCGCAGTGACGGCAGATCCGGCAGGCGGATCGTCGCCCACTCCGGTTTAAATATTTCGATGCGCGCGCACAGCACCGTCATATCGTCCTTGATCAGCCCGCCCGCGGCCCGTGCGGACGCTTCCAGCAGGAGATCCGCGACGATCTGCGGATCGTCGGAGCCGTATCTCTCCAATTGGCGGCGCACCCAGTCATCCGGATCATCCTGCAGGTGAGAGACCGCGTCCAGCACCCCATCGGACATGAACACGATCATGTCGCCTTCCGACAGTTTGGCCTGCTGAGTCTGCACCTCGATGTCTGAAATAATGCCGATCGGCAAACTCTCTGCGCACAGTGCTGTGACCCGCTTGCCCTGCTTGATGTAGCTTGGAACGGATCCCACTTTCAAAAATTCCGTCCGCGCAGTGTAGAGATCAATGATTGCGAGATCCAGCGTTGCGTACATTTCTTCGGTCGATCGCAGCACCAGGGCTGAATTGACCGTCTTGATGGCCACACTCTCGTCAAAACCCGCTTTCAGCAACTGCTGAACAATGGTGACCGCCGCGCTCGACTCTTGGTTGGCGCGCTCGCCGTTGCCCATGCCGTCGCTGAGAGCCAGCGCATACCGTCCATTGCCCACATCCATGACACTGAAAAAATCCCCGCTTTGCAACGTGCCGTCCTTGGCGGCGGTGGCATATCCCGACGTCACCTGAAACGCTCGGGCGGATGCCAGCGTGACAATCTGATAGGATTCATCCACCGAATGTTCCGTCTTTTTCACAGTGATCGTCTCCCCGAGCACTTCCGAAAGCAGGGGAGCCACCAATTTTGCGCATTCGTCGTGACCGCTGGGATTCAGCTGCAAAATCTCAATCTCCACCTTTCCTTCTTCCAGCGAGATGATGTCGATGCCCTGCACTTCAAGACCGAGCCTCCCCAATACGGCCATGATCTGCGTTTCCTGTTTGTGATTGGCGCCATTTTCGTATCGAATATCCTGAGCGAGATCTCTCATGATGGCGCCCACGCCCGACAACTGGGCGGCCACCAAGTTGCGGCTCTCACGCAACTGGCGCATCATGGTCCGTTGCCGCAGCACGGCTGCATGGGAGCGTTTCAGGGTGGGCAACAACTGATCGAGCTTGACGCAGCGACTGTACATGGATCGGGGAACATCCTCGATGCCATAGTCATCCCGTCCGTCAAGCTGCACGATCGTTTCCGTCATGGCGCGGTGCGTCGTAACTGGATCCGTGGACCAGCACCTCTCGTAACGCCGGCACTGGGTGCACAATTCACTCACCGTCATCTCAATCGTCTCTTTACTGCCATTGCCCTGGATTTGCGCTGGCTCAGCCGCCGTCGAAAACGAGCTCGCCAGTTGGGCAAAGACGCTTGCCACCTCCTCGATCCGCGTAGTAAGAAGTCCCTTGATCCGGCGCGCATGTTCCTGTTGATTTGCGGCGTGGTGGGTAGTCCCAGGCGTAAATCGCGCAATTGCCAGCAGCGCTCGCGGCGGTGTGACGTACAGGAGCAACACGGCAACCGCGAAGGCGGCCACATTGTCGATAGACGCGGGTGCAGGGAGCGTGTAAAGCGTCAGCACGGTCGCTCCGACCAAAAAGGCCAGACCGCTGAGGAAGCGCTTGCCTTCCCGAAGCATCCCCCCCAAAACGCCGGCAAATCCAAGAACCCCGATAAATTGCGCCATCGGGAGGGCGCCGAGCGCCAGAATCACTCCCGTGATCAGTCCGACAGCCCCGCCAATTCCCGTCCCTCCCACTGCGGCAAACACAGCGACGAGATACCCCGCAGACACCGTTTCCAGGGAGACGCCCCTGATGACGAGCCCCTGCAGCCCGGTCAACAGTGACGCCAACAAGATAATGAGCGCGAAGACTTCATCGGTCCGCCAATTCTGGCGCGCCCGGGGCATCGTAAACAGTGGAGGCAATTGCAGAAACATCAGCGTCAGCAAGAAGGAAAGCAATCCGTCAATGCAGGCCATTCCCAGGACATACCATGTGAAGCCGGTGGTGGGCCAGGCAAAACCAAGGCGAAACCCTGTGTCAATGGCGAGCACAAGAAAGGGAGTTATATGGATGTCGACGCTGTCAAACCTGTTCAACACTTCCATGAGAACCCGGTAACTGATCAGCATGGCAATCAGCAGCAGCGGGCTGGCGCCTGACGCCATTGCGGTCGCTGAACCGAGAAGCAACCCTGCCGCGAGCCATACGGAAGCGCCTCTGCGCATGTGCAGGGAAACTGCGTAGGCCGCCAGGGCGAATGGAGTGAGTGCATCCAGAATCACCGCACGGCCAAGCAGAAACCCAACAGCGCAGACGATCAACATAAACCTCAGCCTTGCCGCCACATCCCGCTGCCGTTCGTCCCCCCCTGGCGATGAGTGGATCAAATGCTTGCGATCCCCGTCGTCGAACTGCAAGGCGGACACTGGCTCCCGCGCGGCGGACACAAGCCGGATAAGCGGCTGTTCCGGGCGGGCAAGCCGATGTCGATGCCTATTTTTACTATTCATGAATCGCACCACCCGTTCATAGAATGGTTACATTGTAGTCAGTGCGATTCGCGAAGTTTGTCAAACACTGACCCCGCACGAGATAAATTTAGCGACAAGAAACAGTTCCTTTCGCAATCCACAAGCGAAGAGAGAGCCGACAACGCGATCTGCTCCAAATGGGTGCGCTTACTTGCCAGAGACGGCGCGCAGACTGCATACTGGACACAAGCCTCCCAGTGAAGCGGAAAGGATCGACGGCTGCCATGCGCAAACCTTGGGACGAGTATTTTATCGATATGACCAGAATGGTGGCGACACGCGCGACTTGCGCCCGGCGACAGGTCGGCGCTGTGATCGTGCGCGACAAACGCACGATTGCCTCCGGATACAACGGCAGCGTTGCCGGGGACGTCCACTGCCTGGATGTGGGATGCAAAGTTGTGGACGGGCACTGTATCCGCACCGTACACGCGGAGAGCAACGCCATCTTGCAATGCGCCAAATTTGGCGTGCGCACGGAGGGCGCCGATCTGTATGTCACGCATTTTCCCTGTCTGCAATGCACAAAGCAGATCATTCAGGCGGGCATTCGAAAGGTGATCTATGCAGAGCAATACAGGGTCGACCCTTATGCACTTGAGTTGTTTGCGCAGGCCGGTGTCGCGCTGGTTTATCTGGAGCATTTGGGCGTTCCGCGCGTATAGTGGAGTATCTGCGCATGTTGGGGGATGCTCACAGTGCCGACCTGGCTTCAAAATCAACTCTTACGGGCCTTTCGAGATAGGGATAAGCGTTCCGTGGTCATGCTGAACCGGGTGTATTACAAGTATCGCCGAACGGCGCAGGCCGAAGAATCGTAGCCGCGGTTCCACCCGTGAAAGAAGGGCCTTCTCGCACCGAGAAGGCCCTTCTTTCAAAGTCT
>JAJYTO010000075.1 GCA_021793015.1 Bacillota bacterium | reverse complement strand
CCTTATGACACCGAAGAGCATTTGCATTCAGGACCTCAATGCGGCGATTGCCTTCGCCAAGCAGCTCAAGGTTAACATAGCGCAGGGCAGGTATAGACTGGCAATCAACGGGATCGCGGATCTGCTGTTCGTTTTGGGGCGGGCATTGACCTGCATCAACCGTCTGGAGTTCATTCGCGGGAAGAAAGCCATTCCATCCATTGCGCCTATTCCGGCTGTCAGGCCAAAGGCGGCTCCCGCCCGCAACAAAACTGAGTGCATTCAACTCGTGGACCTTGCGATAGCCAACTTTGAGAGAGCCAAGCGGTTCGTTCAACAGGGCAGGTATGAAGACGCTGAAGACGCGATCGCAGCGACATTGACCGGCAGGATACTGCGCTGTGTAAACCGCTTGCGTTCCTGATCGAGCGGCCGAACAAGGCAGTGCAAACACAATTGGGGGATTGGCATGAGGCGAGTGTATTTGGCAGGGCCTTTTTTCAGCCCGCGGCAAATCAAACTGGTGAGAACATTGGAAGTGATTCTGACCAGCAAGGGACTGGAGGTATATTCTCCACGAAAACACCAAAGCAAGGCTCCGCAGAGTTCCATGAAGTGGCGCAGGCAAACCTTCGCTTCAGATGTGCGCGCCTTAGACAGCGCCGATATGGTATTCGCTGTCTATAACGATGAAGATTCTGGAACGATGTGGGAAATTGGCCATGCCTGGTCGATGAGAAAGCCCATTCTTGTTTTCAACAGCAAGGAAAAGAGGGTAAATCTGATGATCGCCCAATCCCTGTATGCCTACTTGAACAGCGTGGAGAAAGTGAAACAATACAATTTCAGCAAATGCCCTCGCATACCATACAGGGGGCCGATCATATAGACTGCAGACCGTGGCACGATCACGTTCATACAAGTTCACTTGGCCGGGGATTACGATTCATCCAGGAAGACTCGCGTCTGGGCGACTCGGTCGAGGATCTCTGCCCACAGGTCATCCGTATTGTCGGCGACGGCCTGCTTCTGCACATAGGCGAGATCGATATCTGTTCTATGGATTGTCAGAATGGCCTCCGCCTGTTCGCAATCCCGCGTGGACCGCCAGTGTTTACAGGCTCGAAGGCGATCCAGAATCATATCCTCCACACCGATGACCCATACACTTCCGTCCGACGTATCAATTTCCGTCAGTCTCTGCATGTCGCCGACCAGTGTATCATCGGGGATTTCTATGGCGAGATCAAGCACTTCATGGTACCAGTGCCTCTCTCCCCTCTTCTTCGCAAAACCCAGCTGTTGCAACCTTACATCTGTTTTCGCGCGTCCGCGCAGGACAAGATCGACGTCAAACGATGTGTGTTGTCCGCGCGTATATAATTCAACAGCCTTTCCTCCTACCAGAACAGGCTGTATCCCATCCGTCGTCAAAACCTTCGTAAGAAGCGCCAGGATGGACAGTGTACGCCCCAATGTTTCAGGTTCATGGGAGAGCGCCTCGAGCCGCAACCGAATATGCTGATCATTCTCCAATGTATCGCCACTTTCGTTCGCCGAGTTTCACGAAATCCCGTTTCCAACGTCTCTCTGCGATCTCCACCAACAGCAAGAACTCGTCCCGGTCGCGCGGTTTGTTGTCCGACGGGCGCTCGGTGCGCCGGGACGCAATCCTCCTGTGCACATCACTCGCTCTCTTCATCTTTTCGTTTAACTGCTCGATCGTCATCCTGCGCATACACTTGTCCCCCGCCTTCCCACGCAACCCTAGACAGATCCATTTTATCCTGACGGCGATGATCTGCCAATCCCCAGCCTGCATCCTCGCCTCCATTTTGCCAATCCCCAGCGCAGTGGTCTACCCGTAGTACACTGCGCATGTCTTGACCTGACTGTAGAAGTCCAATGCCGCTTGTCCCTGTTCCCGCGAATGTGAACTCGACATCTTCATCCCGCCAAACGGCGCCTGATACTCCACCCCGGCGGTTTCCTGATTGACGCGGACCATCCCCGCCTGGGCTTCATCCAAAAATCGCAGTCCTTTTTGCAGATCGCGAGTAAACACTGCAGCGCTCAATCCAAACACGGTTTTGTTGGTCAAATTCAAGGCGTCGTCAAAATTTTCCGCCGGCAATAAAGTGGCCACGGGCCCGAAAATCTCTTCCTGAACCAAGGGGGATTCAACATCCACTCCCGTCACCAATAACGGCGTCACATAGTGCCCAGTGTTTGGATCGACCTGAGCATGTCCTTTTGCCAGAGTCTCTGCTCCCTGCGCCATGTGAACATAGGACAAGACTTTTGCTCGCTGATCGGCCGAGGCGACGGGTCCCAGATAGGACTCGGCGTCAAGCGCATTCCCCATGTACATGCGGGACATTTCCTTGCGAAGAGCATCTGCAAATGCGCCGAATATAGACTTTTCCACAATCACGCGGCTGGTGGCGGTGCATTTTTGCCCGGCGGAGCGAAAAGCGCCGCTCAAGACCGCCGGCACTGCGACGGCCAAGTCGGCGTCGCCCAATATGACTGCGGCGTTCTTCCCGCCCATCTCAGTCTGGTATTTGATGTTCCGCTTTGCGGCCGCTTCCGCAATCCGCAGGCCTGTTCCCGTCGATCCCGTGAAGCTCACCGCATCCAATGCAACCTGTTCCAGGAGAGCGTTCCCGACAACGCTGCCCTTGCCCACAACCAGATTGAGTACTCCAACAGGCAACCCGGCATCTGCGAACACTTTTGTCAACCTGGCTGCAGTCAGAGATGCAATCTCAGCCGGCTTCCAGATGACGGTGTTCCCACAGATCAAAGCGGGGGCAATCTTCCATATGGGAATGGCAACAGGGAAGTTCCACGGCGTGATCACGCCGACAACTCCTAGAGGAACTCGCTTTGTATAATGCAGAACCTTGTCCTGACTGTGGGGAATAACGGTCCCGACGGCGCGAACGCCTTCGGCCGCATAATAACGCAGCAGGTGAACGCCGCGCCTCACTTCGCCTTTCATCTCCGAAATGGGTTTCCCCATCTCAAGACTGGCCACCCGCGCCACATCATCCAATTCTTCCTCCAGCAGCCTGGCAATCCTGTAGAGAATCTCTCCCCTTGCGGGCAGATTGGTTTCTCTCCAATCTTTGAACGCCTTTTCCGCGGCATCGCCCGCATGCAGCATATCCTGCTCTTGAGAAAGATGGACAACGCCCACTTCGTCCCGCATCTGCGAGGGGTTGTGCACCATCATGTGTTCGCCTGATGAAGACGTCCACTCTCCGCCAATCCAATTTTTCGCTTCCAGCATCACATTTCCTCCTTCAGTCACTGCCACCCTTTGCGTACTTTCCATGTCTGCGCCCGCATGGACAACTGGCGAACAAAATGACGGCTTATTCCCTGCGATTCACCGGGCGGTTCATATCGCGGTGTAGCCGCCGTCAACCATGATCGTTGCGCCAGTGACATAGGACGCATCCTGGGACGCCAAAAACAGCACCACTCTTCCGACCTCCTCCGGCTTGCCCAGTCTTCCGATTGGCGTGAGCCGTCGAATCTCGGGACTCATGGCTTCCAGGCCTCCGTGAAGATCGATGGAGCGCATGGCCATCGGAGTCTCGATCCAGCCGGGACAGACACAGTTGACGCGGATGGCGTCCTTGGCATAGGTGACCGCCATTTCCTTCGTCAACATGACGACCGCTCCCTTTGACGCGACGTAAGCCGATCCATTTGGCTCCGCCACCACTCCCTCGATGGATCCCGTGTTGACGATTGCCCCGCCGGCAGGATTCTGTCGCATGTACGGGATCGCATATTTGGAACACAAAAACACACTCTTTACATTGACCGTCATCTGTCGATCCCACATCTCCTCCGTGGTGTTCGTAACCGAATCCGTTTCTTCTATCCCGGCATTATTGAAAAGGACATCAATCTTCCCAAACTTCATCGCGATATCTTTGATCATTTCTTCCACCTGTCTGGACATGGTCACATCCACAACATAAGGATGAATTCGATCCTTGTGCCCGGACGTTGAGATCCACTGATGCAGCTTTTCTCCATCCAAATCGACGGCGGCCACAATGGCCTGTTCTTCGGCAAAGAGCTCTGTGGAAGCTCTTCCGATCCCGGAAGCAGCCCCCGTAACAACTATGACCTTATCAGCAAATCTACTCATTTGGAAAGACCTCCATGTCACCCGGATTTTATTTAATTGCCCTGACCTTTTCATCATCCATCTCTGACGCGTGGTTAAAGAACACAAACCTGATCTCAGCTTCCCAAGTCTGCCCTGGAGCGATCCACTCCGCACGATCCTCCGCCACAGCCTCGCTCAGGGTCAATGGATACGATGTCCAAGGCTCGAGCGCAACATGATGGTATCCTCTCCAACCCCCATAAACCTGCCACATCCAAATGTTTTTGAATACCCGGTCTTGGGCGATTAACTTTAGCCCCGCGTCATCTCCTTCATCAGTGACAGCCCACCACACTTCTCCGTCATCCGGAACAAACATATGTCCGCCGTATGCCCCAAGCCCCTTGGAAGCAACCCTGCTCATATCCCGTTCCCGTCCGTGAACACCCAACTTTGGCCACCTGTATGTCTGCCCCGCCTCCCCCATGACTTCACCGCTGCTTTCAAGAACTTCCACAGACCCCGGAGGCAACCAGATTCGCTGCCTCTCGTGGACGGCCAGCGCAGGATGAAACCCGAACACGAAAGGCATTGGCGCATGCCCCGCATTGCGAATCGCCACATTCATCACGACGCTTCTGCCATCCGGTTCGAGACGTATCACCCGCTTTGCTTCAAACGGGAAAATGCGCCCGCCCGCCGTCATGATCAAAGATACGCCCGATTCATCTTCGATGACTTCAGAGTTCCAGGGAATGTTCCACATTTCACCGGCGTCCGGTATGTTCACCCCGTTCCAGGAGCATGGATAGCATGTCGGGAAAAACACATCCGCGCCTCCACACCAGTGATCGTCAAACGTATCCCCGATAGACACTGATTCAAGGGTAATGCGAGAATTCTGCCACAGCCACTCATGCGCTGTCGGGCGGTGTTCCATATTCAATATCTTCCCGCCCACGCGCGGCACCACGACCAGTCGAATCTGCGGATTGGACAGCACGACGGTCGGATAGCCGTTATAACTCCAACTGGTTTCGACCCTGGCCGCCGTCACCTCAGCACCGCCTCCCCGTTCGATTCTTGCAGTTCGGTCTCGTAGCCAAACACGACGCGCGCAGGCGATCCATCCAACCCCTGGAGCGGAAGAGGCAAACAAATGATCTGTCCTTCCACCACGGGTATCCGGTCAAGGTTCGCCAGGCCTTCCACGATGACGATCGCGTTGCCCAAAAGCAGTTCATGGACGACAGCAGCCTGACTTGCATGCGGCGTGGGTGTATCCATACCCAACAGCCCGATCCTGCAGTCAACCAGATACTCGACCAACTCCACCCCCAATGAAGGAAACTTGTTGAAATATCGGTCGGTTCCCCATTGTTTATCCCAACCCGTATGAAGAATGATCCGATCGCCGGCCATCGGTTCTCTGGGCCAATGGAAATCCTTGCGCTGCAATTCCTCGCCGCCGTTTATTGCATGACGCAGTCTTATAATCAAGGCCGACCCTATGAGTTGCTCCAGACTCCAATCCAGGACCCCTTTCCCATTGGGGACAAAGTGGGCGGGAGCATCGATATGCGTGCCCAGATGCGTATACAGCAGCAGTTGGTGAGAAACCCAACCCTGCACTTCATGCGAGGCAAACGGCATGACATAGCCTCCCGGCTCACCCGGAAAACTTGGGATGCCGTTTGCGATTGGAATCGACAGGTCAACGTATTGCACGGCTCACGGCCTCCCCGCTTACTTTTGCACACCCATGGTCAACCCTGTAACCAGATACTTTTGAAAGAACAGATACACCAGGACGGCAGGCAGCGCACTGATCAATGATCCCGCCATCAAAACCGGTATGTTTGTCATTCTGGACGCCTGCAACGTGGCAAGCCCGACCGTGATTGTCCGCACTGAAGGAGACTGCAAAAAGAGCATCGCAACCAAGAGATCATCCCAAACCTGAATGAATTGCAAGACAACGATCGTGGCCATGGCAGGCAATGAGAGAGGCAATATGATTCGGGTGAATATTTTGGGATATGACAGCCCGTCCATCAGAGAGGCTTCCATGAGCTCGTTCGGCAATCCTCTCAGATAAGTCGTCATCAAAAAGGTGGAAAATGGCCCACCCAAAGCCGCGTAAACGAGAATGGCGCCGAGAAAATTGTTGATCAAGCTGAGATTGGCAAGGTTGACGTACTCGGGAATGATGATGGACTGCATGGGAATCATCATTCCCGAGATGATGACCAGAAAAATCGCGTTCCTTCCTTTGTACTGAAGTTTCGCGAACGCATAGCCCCCCATTGTGCTCACAATCAGAATAAGAGCAATGGCTCCCATGGTGACGATTGCAGAATTCAATAACTCCCGGCCCACCGGCAGATTCTGAAACAGGGCCATCCAACTGGACAAAGAATGCCCTATTTTGGATTGATACTGTTGAAATGAACGAAATGACGTATTGATCATGAAGTAAAAAGGATACAGCATAACAACCGCCACGATCGACAACACAATAAATATCAGAACTCTTGCGATGCGTCTCTTATAAGCAAAACCCATTCTATCCTTCCTCTCCTTCATTCCCTTTGAACAGCCGCATCTGAGCGATGCTGATCGCAAACACGATGACGAACAAAACCACGCCAAGCGTCGCCGCATATCCGAAATTGCCGATGGTAAAAGCCTGTTGGTAAATGAAGAATTCGAGCGTAGTCGTACCGTATCCCGGACCGCCTCCAGTCATGACAAAAATCAGACTGAACAGGGCCGTAAAGGCTGTGATCAGGGTGGTGATGAAAGCAAACTGTATAAAACGTTTCAATAAAGGAATTGTAATATGACGAACCACTTGAAATGTTGCCGCTCCGTCTATACGCGCCGCTTCATACAGAGACTCGTCCATGGTTGCCATGCCAGTCACAAATATCACTGTATTTGTACCAAATACGGACCATATAAACGTTAAAAGGACGGCAATCAAGGCTGAGATTTCACCGGACAGCATACCATTAAAAAACCGCATGGCCACCATGCCGATAACCACCCAGGACACCGCCGTGGGCAGAAAGTACACAGACCGGAAAAAACGCCAGGCAAACACGCGTTGCGTCAATAAAAACGCGGTGACAAGGGGCAAGAACAGCGCGACGGAAATTGAAATTAACAATCCTCCATTATTCAGAAGCACTCTCCAAAAAACCGAATCCCTGAACAGGTTGATGTAAGTCCCCACCCCCACCCAGGAGGCGCTAAATCCATTCCAATTGGTGAAACTATAATAAATCGTTTGCAGGATGGGGATCATGAGAAACAGAACCTCCAGCAATAACACTGGCAGGGTAAACAACACTCCATAGACGGGATGGGGCGCCGCAACGCCCCTGCGGGAGCCTGGACGCTTCCAATGACGACGGCCATGCACGGTGTCTGCGACTGGATTTGACATTCCATCACCCCACGAAGTTTTTAAGGGGGCGCTCGACAGCCCCCTTTTTACGGTTATTTATAGTTTGCGCTTCTCTCATTGGAAGGCAATTGTTGCAAAGTTGACTGCAAGTTTTGAAGCGCCGCCTTAACCGTCATGGTCCCTCCAAATGCCGCATCCAACACCTTGCTGCCGGCATTCACCACTTCCGGCTGAGTCACATTGTCTATCATCGGATACTGAACAAACCCCTTCTTGGACGCAAATGCGAGCATCTGGTTGCTTAACGGATCACGAGTGGTTGCCCCCACTCGATCCGGAATCAATCCATTGTTTGCCTCAATCTGCTGGGCTTGCGGAGACATCAGAAATTTCAGAAACGCAATGGCTTGAGGTTTGTGTTGAGAATACTTGGTGACTGAATACCCGTCCCCCGGAAACTCCACGACCCCATGAATCTTGGAGTTCGAATAGGGAGGAACAAATACGCCCAGTTTCGATCCCATCGCCTGTTCCAAAGATTTTAGATCCCAATTCCCCTTGATCAACATGGCCGCTTTCCCTTTCTCAAATTGGCCGAGAGAATTGTAATCCGTCAGGACATTCGCATTGGTGAACCCTTTTTGTTTTAACTGGACCCACTTGGTCAGTTGTTGTGCAATGGCGGGAGATGTCCAGGGGATTTGACCGCTGTACAGTTCCTTCCATTTTGAAACTGGATACAGTCCGATCATGAGATAGCTCAAATCATAGTAGGGATAGAATTCAGACCCCAGATTTTGACTTCCACTCCCATACAACAGGGGGTTGATGCCATGAGCCTTCAGAACTCTTGCATCGGTGTACAGTTGTGCCCATGTCGCAGGAGGAGACTTGATTCCCGCCTTTTTAAACAGGGCCTTGTTGTAAAAACCGATGTAGAATTGGTTCTCCAAAGGCATAACGTATACTCCTTTGCTGGGGTTAAACTGATCGGAAGCCCATTTGATTCCGTTCATCTGCTTGAGAGACGAAAGCGGGATATAGTGATTCAGATTGAGGAGAAAATTCTTGTACTTCAATGCATATAACCCGGTCCACATCACCGTAATGTCCGGCCCTGTTCTAGAGATCGCGGAGGCCTGCAACAAAGGAAAATAGTTATTTGCCGGCTGACTCACCACATGAATCTTTATGGAGGGGTGAGATTTTTCAAACGCTTTTACGAGAGCATTTGTTGCTGTAGCCTCAGCTTCTGTCCCGTAGTTCTGCCAAAGCGTCAATGTGACGGGCGGCGAGGAAGTACGATTGGCCGCCGCGGCAGCATTGCCGGTTACGCCGGTTCCGCATCCGACGATCAGCGTTCCCAATGCGCCCGCCAATGTATATAGAAACAACTTGGACTTCATTTGCAAATCCCCCTTCTTTTTTAAATCCTTTTATTCCTTCATCTTTGATAGTCTGGTTTCCTTGCCTCATTTCATCAAATCAGCGCCTGTCCTCACCTCCTTGTCTGCGGGTTTATCCCCGCCCGATGACGGGCGGCACAAACACCGCATCCGCTCTACTTTGCGGGCGCAAAAAATCAAGGTCGCATCCTTCCGGAGCTTGCAGCACGTGGTCGGCAAACAAACGGGGATATCCCCGCTTGTGCTGTGGTCTTGCCGGCGCCAGGTTCTGCCGGCGACCCTGCAATACGGTATCCTCGACCAATAATTCAAGGGTCCCGCGGGAAACGTCGAGTGCAATCAAGTCCCCGTCCCGCACCAGAGACAACGGCCCGCCGATCGCGGACTCGGGCGCTGCATGAAGCACGATGGCGCCAAAGCTGGTGCCGCTCATGCGCGCATCGCTGATGCGCACCATGTCTCGAACCCCTGCTTTGAGCAACTTTTTGGGTATCGGTATGGATCCCCACTCCGGCATGCCCGCCCCCACCGGACCGCAGTTTCTCATCACCAAAACGGAGCTCTCATCGACATCGAGATCTTCTGAATCGATTCTGGCCAACATATCGTTGTAATCTTCAAAAACAACCGCTCTCCCCGTATGGTTGAGCAGATGGGCAGAGCACGCGGAACGCTTGATAATGGCCCCGTCGGGCGCCAGGTTGCCTTTTAGTACGACAATCGCCGAATCGTCTCTGATCGGATTCTGCAAAGAACCGATGACATCCCGGTTGACGACGGTCGCGTTGGATCCAAAAGACTTCTCAATCGTCTCCCCTGTCGCGGATATGCAATCTTTATCAAGGATGGGCATCAGTTCGCACATGAGGGCCGGTACGCCTCCGGCCTCATCGAAATCATCCATGTTATATTTCCCGCTGGGTTGCAGATTGACAAGCAAGGGAACCTGACTGCTCAATCGTTGAAATAAATCCAGGTCAAGGTGAATGCCCAATCTGCCTGCTATCGCATTCAAGTGGATAACAGCGTTCGTGGAGCCGCCGATCGCAGCCATCACCTTAATCGCATTATGAAACGTTGACTCTGTCAGCATCCGTGACGGACGCAACTCTTCCTTCACCATTTCCACGATTCTGCGGCCCGTCTCCTCCGCTGCGGCAAACCGCCTTGCATCCATGGCCGGAATCTGGCTTGTCCCAGGCAGCATCATGCCGCAGACTTCAGACAGGATTTTCATGGTGGACGCCGTGCCCATGACCGCGCAACCCCCTGGAGAACACGACATGCACTGTTCCAATTGGTCCCATTCCCCGGAAGTCATGGCTCCTGTCTTATAGTCATCGACAAACTTCCAGAAATCCGTCGCATAGGTGACTTTACTTCCTTTAAAAACCCCGGATTTTCTATGCCCCGCAGCAAACTGAATGGCTGGTATGTCGCAGCTCGCGGCCGCCATCAGCTGCGCCGGACAGGTCTTGTCACACTCGCACAGCAAAACCACGCCATCCATGGGCAGGGAGCGGATGCTCTCCTCGACATCCATCGCCATCAGATTGCGATAGATCAAATCCGATGGTTTCATTAAATCGGCCGGAGTTGTGATCGTGTGAAACTCCATCGGATAGCCCCCGGCCATGAGAACCCCTCGCTTCACATGCTCCACCAGATATTTGTGAGTGATATTGCAATTGTTGTAATCGCTCCACGAATTCGCAATGCCGATCATCGGCTTCCCCACAAATGCATTCGGCTGATGACCCATCGCGCGCATGGACGACCGGTGTTGGAACGTGTTATCGAATGAACCGTCAAACCACTCATTGCTGCGCAAATTCACCAGTAAACACCCCCGTCCACACACTTTCCCTCGCTGCCGACCGGCTCTGGCTGGCGACCAGTTCTGATCGGCGCCCGCGCCATGAAAATGTCCAATACTCAATTAGCTTTGTCTCGCGGTCATAGACACAGTATCCTTGCCCATTCAGTCAACTGGAACTCCCGATCGATTTGTGCCCACCGGAGACATACTCGGCAACAGTCCATCTTTGCTTAAAATCTCCATGCCCAGGGATGCCAGACGAATCCTCTCCTGAATTTGCAGGATGGCGATATGCTGGGTATGAAGCCCAATAGGATCCGTCAATTCTTCTGTGCTCAGTCCGAATTTCAAGTTCACCGGGGATGCGACGCGAACAATTTCAGGAATGTCATACAATCTCATCGAACCGCCAAATGTATGCGGGGCTTCAATGTACTGGTCAATCGGCGCGGAGATTGCCTGACGAATCGCCGCCAATGATTCAAGGGGCAAATCGACTGGAAGATTGACCGAGTCTGCGCCCAATTTTTCAAGAACTTTTGCGGACGCAGGATTGCCGTGTCCCATAGACACCGATGTTTTTAGGACCACATCGGCCGGTACGTCCCCTGACTCGCGAAGACCCCTCAGCACATCCAACAGTCCCTCGTCAGAAACCAAAAATCCGCGAATTCCGGCCTCCAAAGCGCGATGCACATCTTCAAGCGCGTGCAGCAACTGAGAAACCCCTTGCAGCCGTTTTTTGGTGGAGCCCCCGCCAGCGCTTCTGGCGTGTGCCCCCAATCCATTTTCCCCGCGCACTCCTATAAACAGGAATACTTCGATAAAATTTCCACGTCCCAGCAACGCTATATCTTTCAATTCGTTATCAGATAGTTTTGTGATGCCGGTTCCTTGCGATACTCTGTGCACCGGAACGCCATAATTGTCTGCCGTTTGAATCATCGCATGGAACACTTCGGCATTTTCCACCTCAGGTATCTCAATTCTGAACTTCCCTCCATCCGGAAATGCGATTGCGGATCCGGGCAATTCAGAAAAATCATGATTCAAGCCGACGTGGTTCAACCATTGTTTTGGTTTTTCGAACATTGATGTATACCTGCCCTTCGAAAATTGGTATTCAACCGATGAGGTGTTCTTATCATTGCAACACTGTTTCTTTTTATGCTATCATAGCAGCAAACGTTTTGTAAAGCACTTTTTATTGTGTTGTAATGAAAACAAATCCAGACTCTCAATGGGGTGATGGTCTTGCCAAGAAAATTAACCACACTGAGCAACACTGAAATATCGCTAAAAATAATCAGCATCTTGGCTTCCCGCGGCAAACTTGGAGTGCGCGAACTCGCCCGTGAACTCAATATAGCCCCAAGCACTTCTTTGCGTTTTCTCCGCACATTTGCGGAATCCGGTTTTGCGTCCCTGGATGAGGAATCCAAAATGTACCGCCCCGGTATGCAACTGATAAAAATTGCGGCGCAAATCGGCCAAGACATCACGTTGTCTCAAGTGGCCAGGATTGAATTGGAAAATTTGTTTTCACAGACGCATGAGACTGTGAATTTGGGCATTCTCGATGAAGACATGCAACACGTCTTGCATGTGGATAAAATCATGACGGACGGGGTCATAAGAATAGACACTCCACTCGGTGAGGAAGCGCCGTCGCACTGCACGGCCCTTGGAAAGGCGATTCTGGCATTCAAACCCAAAGAAGCACTGGAACGGGCCATGAACCAATTCGACTTTACAAAATTCACGCCGAATACAATAACTGATTCCTCGGCTTTGTATCACGAATTCAGCGAAATTCAACGCAAGGGGTATGCGATTGACAATGAAGAATTTACGAAACACCTAATCTGCATCGCCGCCCCTATTTTCCACCAAAACGAAGTGGTTGCCTCTATCAGCTTATCAACCCTCTCTCTGCTAAATCGAGATATTGCAAAAGAGTACGCAGCACTGATTCAGGATACTGCCGGACGAATATCCGCCGAGTTGTCTTCTATTTCAAATGTTTTGCTCTATAGGCGCCAATAAAGGGTTAAGGAGACAACAAGGACTCGAGAACCCAGCCACCGCACGGCGAGCTGGGTTTGTTCACAACGGGTGATCGTGGTTTCAGAATCGCGCCATCATCACTGGACAAATAGCTCACGCAAGTAATCCCTGCGTCCGTGAAGGATGCGGTGGATGACCACCACTTGGTCGACCACCCTGTAAAACACGAGATACGGTTGTACCACAATGAAGCGGTATCCACGCTGCACAAGCGGATAATCGTCATCTGGCAAGACGGCCCCCAAGTCAGGGAACTCCGCGAGCATGCTGATCTGGCGATCCAGTTTCTCCAACATCATCGTTGCCGCTGCGACGTCGTCCACGGATATGAACGAAAAGATCTCGTCCAGATCATCCACTGCCACAGGTGTGTACTTGATTTCATTCCTTTGCCGCATGAAGTCTCTCCCGGATCCTCGCCATGACCTCACTGTGCTCGATGAGCGGCGCATCTTCGGCAAGTTGCCGCTCTGCCAGCAACAACTTGGTTTGCAACTTAAAGCGGGCCTCCATCCTCCTGAATGCTTCATAACTCATCACAACCAAGTCTGCTTCACCGTTCCGTGTAAGCACCACTGGTTCGTCAAGGTCATGACAGTATGCCGAAAAACGGCTGTAGTCGTGCCTGATTACGGTTGACGGTTTGATGTCCATTGATGGGTTCCCTCCCGATGAACTTATTCTGATCTTATTTTATCATCCTCACGATGCCATTGCCACAACATCGCCGCTGAAGTGCGCACAGCATCCGAATTCCCGTCCCACCATGGATCATCAATGCCGCTTGAAAGGCCTTCGTCTCTGGACTGTGATCGATGCATGTAACCCCGTTCCACGATTCCGTGCACGCGAGATCCTGAATGGACTTTACTCCCGCCTGAGACAGAGTTCACTCCGAAGACGGAATACCGTAATCCACCGTCACCTGCACGTGAGGTTCCATGGGATATCGAAGTTGATCGTCCGATGGCAGAATTGCAGGTTGCGCCCTTCGCCCCCGACTCTGTGCTCACCAGGTGACGATGCGCCCTGCCACCTGACAGTTTTCAAGCTTCATTCCCGGAAGTACTGCGATGTCGGGAACCGGATTCTTTGTCCTCCTGCGCCTTCATTGAAGACAGGTTGTCCCGGCTGGAACGTGTGGCCATTGAAAGTGACGAAGTATCCGTGAGCCGTGGCGCGGAAATTCTGAGACTGGATTTGGGGGCCATGCGTGAACGCGTTGCTTCTTGGGTTGAATAATCAGGATGGATAAACAACGGATTGCAGAAGAGAACTGATCATTTTAATGCGAGCAGCAACCTATTGTTCATTAGGGAATCAGGAATCGATTCCTATTGGCGATTCGAAGGCTCCATTTCACTTTCGCGTGGAAACCTCATAAAAGCTTGGCTGCGCAGGACGTGGCCGGGCAAATGGACACGCCCATCGCAGTTGGTCATGTGACACGCGCCTTTATGGAAGTTTATTGCCTGCTGCGCGATAGATACCGTACCATTCTTCCCGTGTCAGATGGACATCGCTTGCCTTACAACAATCCTGCAGCCGCCCAGTGTTCATCGTACCGGTGACCGGTTGCATGCGCGCGGGATGGCGCAACAGCCACGCGATGGCGATGGTCGTGTTGCTGACCTCATATTTCGCCGCAATTTCATCGATCTTCTGATTCAATTCCGGGAACTTGTCGTTACCGATGAATACCCCTTCAAAGAATCCAAATTGGAAAGGTGACCAAGGCTGAATGGTGATATCGTTCAGTCTGCAATA
Source organism: Bacillota bacterium (assembly GCA_021793015.1). Classification (GTDB taxonomy): domain Bacteria; phylum Bacillota; class Bacilli; order Alicyclobacillales; family SLC66; genus JAKADD01. The sequence continues at coordinate 1,597 of JAJYTO010000075.1, read as the reverse complement.
ATCCAGCACACTGCCGTCCCGATTCACAGCGGGATCATTCTCCATATTCACATTTATTCCACTTGAGATCATGGAAGCGTTGGTGATGCTCAGTTGCAACTGGTTTGCCACAATGGGCTGCTTCACCGACTTCTTGAGCAGTTGCATCTGCATCGGATTCTGATTGGAAACGCCGAAATGCCGCACTTTCCCCGAGCTTTCAAGAATATCGAAAGCCTGCGCAACCTCTTCCGGCTCTACCAGCGCATCGGGGCGATGCAAAAGCAAAATGTCAAGATAATCCGTTTTCAGTCTTTTCAGGCTGCCATCAACCGACTCGAGAATATGTTCTTTGGAAAAGTCGAACATACCCTTGCGAATGCCACACTTGGATTGCAGAATGATCCGCTCACGAATATCATCGTTCATATGGATGGCCTCCGAGAATATCTCCTCACATGTTCCACCGCCATAAACATCCGCATGGTCGAAGAAGTTCGCGCCTTCTTCCAGCGCCGTTTGGACAAATGCTTCGGCCTGGGTTTTGTCCAGCGAATTAATGCGCATGCAGCCGACTGCGACGACTGGCGCCTGCAATGTGCTGTTGCCAAGTTTCATTGTTCTCATGATTTCTGGCCTCCTTGCTGGTTGCAAAGCGATGCGTAGACGTTGCGTGAATATGCTGTCTGTCCCGAAAAATCGGTGGTCCGTGCCGGTCGGAGTCATATATTGCGCCCCTGCTCAAACAGCGCTTCGCACAACTCGCGACGGGCGCAATATATGACTCCTCCCCTAGCAGACCTTACGTTCGCGAAGAACACTGCCGGCGCCATTTTCATTCACTGATGGTGGCGCGCAGCAGTGAGATTTTGCTTCGCAAAACTCAGACATAGATGTCTGTCCCTGATTGATCATGGCACAGAAGCCGGCAGGTTTCAAGATAGATTTCTTTTTACATACATGCGCCGCACCCGCGTGTTCAGTGCTCGGTCTGCCAATCGTGCACTCATTTATCACGTCCTCCTACCCGCCCGCTTTCCATAGAGGGTGTGACTCCGCCTGACGGAAATCGCGATATAGGTACAACGTTGCGAACAGCACGGCAATGGCGAGGCCGCAGATCAACAATAACCCGCGAACAGGGATCTGGTTTCGTTCCAAGAGAAAAGATGACACGGTGTAGCTTACCGGCACAAGCCCCATCGACATCAGGGTCAGCACCGACATGGTGCGGCCCAGTTTGTTCGCGGGTACAATCGTTTGAATGTATATGAGAAATGGAATATCGACGACGCTGACCGCCACCCCCATGATTACCATGAGTCCTATCCCCGCCCAAGCTACGTGCACGAATCCGATTCCGGTCATGGCCATGCCCATGATAGAACCCAGAACTCCCAGCCATAAAAACCGTCCGCGAAATCCGCGCATGACGAACACAACCAAGCCGCCCAAGACTGTTCCCAGGCCAAATCCTGCTTCGTACATTCCGTAACAGTCCAGCGGCCAAGTGCGGACCCAGAACCATGCTGAGTTGTTGACCTGTTTGAACCAGACTGTTTGCTTTAGCCAGACTCGAGGCAGGTATGGCGCCAGGCACGATAGACCCGCTCGCCGG
>JAJYTO010000318.1 GCA_021793015.1 Bacillota bacterium | reverse complement strand
CAGGTCCAGGTTCAGGTCCAGGCAAAGCGACAGGGTCAAATGACGCCGTGCAGGAGCAGTTCTCACGCCGCGCCGACCGATACACGACATCGCATGTGCATGCAAGCGGGGAAGATTTGGCCTGGGTGGTTGCGGAAGCTTCTTTGACGGGGGATGAACGCATCCTCGACGTTGCAACAGGAGCGGGTCATACGGCATTTGCCCTGGCCGGGGGCGCGCGGACGGTTACGGGCGTCGACCTGACGGCCAGAATGGTCGATAATGCGACGCGTTTGGCCGCAGAGCGCGGACTTGACAATGTACAGTTTCTCGTCGCCGACGCAGCACATATGCCGTTTACGGATCATCATTTCGATATTGTCGCCTGCCGCTTTGCCGCGCATCACTTCGTAGACCCAGATGCGGCCATTGGAGAAATGTCCCGCGTGTTAAAGCCTGACGGCCTGCTGCTGATGGTCGATCACATCGCACCCGACGAGGCGCGACTCGACGAATACATCAATCGCATCGATTGGCTTCGCGATCAGTCCCACGTACGAGAATGGACCGCTCACGAGTGGCTTCACCGTTTTGCGCAGGCGGGCGTCAGCACAACCGTAGCCCGGGAATGGGATCTTCATATGGAGATATCCTGGTGGATTGATCAGGCTGATCCCGATGAAGAGAGACGGGTTGAGATTGACCGCATGTTCCGGGAAGCTGATGCGGAGACGCGCGCCATGTTTGCAATCCAGTTCGACGATCACAAACAGCCGGTCTCATTTGCGTTAAAGTGTGTTTTGTTTAAAGGCCGCAAGGTCGCGGTCATGGCGCGCTGATTCGACGCACGGCAAATTAAACGGCAGAGATATTCACGCTTGCCCAGTTCTCGATGATGTCGAGAACTTCATGCTCAATCGGTTTATTCCCGCTCCACTGTGTCCCCAGGATGGTCATGGTATTTGAGGCATCGACCGGCGAATCGGTCTTGCGAAGGGCGTGCGTCATGTCCCCAATCACATGATGTTCCACTTCGCCGCACGCCAGCTTTCCGATCATCTCGCCGTTTTCTGGCGGACAAAGCAAGTCCTTTCCTCCCGAGATGACCAGAGTGGGGCACTGCACTTTGGGCAAATCGTTCCTGACGTCGTAAGCATCGTATTCCCGAATCCACTTCGCCTGAATGACGTGATTCTCAATTTGCATGGTGTCGGAGCGGGACTGCAAGACACTCATGATGAAGTCGTTCTGCTGCTCCTGAAATTCTTCATAAGTCACATCGAAATCAGCCTGTTTCCTCAGTTCCTCGTACGAAAATCCAATCTGGCGTTCGTGGATCTCCCTAAAGGATGCCATCGTCGGAACCAGTAAAACCAAACCCTGAGCGGGTGATTTTGCATTCGAGAGAACGGCAAGACGGGCGCCTTCGCTGTATCCGACGTATACGATTCGGTCCTGGTTCACCTCTGGCCTCTGTCGCAAGAACTGTACACCGCGCCATACATCCTCGACGAGATCCCACATCCCGGTCGACTCAAAATGTCCTTCGCTCTTTCCTGTGCCGCGCTTGTCATAGCAAAGCGCGACAAAACCCTGTTTTGCCATATGCCGCGCGATGGGAGCCATGCCATCCCGGGTCGCTTCTTTTCCTGAACCGTTGATCAGGATGGCCCCTGGGCGCTCCTTGTCTTCTGCAAGAGGCGTGAATAAGGTTCCCTCGAGCCGATATGCGCCTGAAATCGTTACGATGGATTCGTCAACATCCATTGGCAGTCTCACCTCCATTCTCAATGCTGGCAACCGCAGGCGTGCTGCAGTCACGTCTGCCGCCGCCCCATTTTCGAGAGCAGCAGATCCCGCAGTTCCGTCACCGCTTCTGCCATATACGTTGGATTCGCCCTCCGCAATTCTTCGTCCGCGCCGTACCCGTACCTCACTGCAATGGAGTCGATCCCTGTGTGGTGAGCGCCGATGATGTCGTGCTCTCGATCGCCGATCATCACAAATTCGGCGATCGGAACTTCGGGGAAACTTTCCAAGATGCAGGCTATGATTTCGGTTTTCGCAGAACGCGTTTGATCAAGGTTACTCCCCACGACCAGATCGAAATGTCTCACCAAGTCAAAATGTTGCAAGATTGCGTCGGCGAAGACAGTGGGCTTTGAGGTGGCGACAACAAGGGTGCAGCCTGCGGCCTTCAGAGAACGAAGCAACTCCTCAACCCCTGGATAGACCTCATTGTCAAACATACCCTTCTCTTTGAAGAATTCACGATAGAAGGCAACCGCTCTTGCTGTCTCTTCGGGGGTCATCGCATACTGCTTGGAAAAAGATTCAGCCAAAGGGGGGCCGATGAAGCCGATCAGGCTATCCAGATCAGGCTCCTCAATCCCCAATCTACCCAATGCATAGCGAACGGATCTTGTGATGCCAGCCTTCGGATCCGTCAACGTACCGTCAAGATCGAAGAGAATCACTTTATACCCACAGCCGCCCGTAGTAACACACCTTCTCTCATAGCCTGTGCTTGCATTGACGAGTATTTGACAGACTTCCTGCGCCAACGCCTATCTCGGGAAATCGCCGCAGGCGCATTTTCCGCTGGTTATTGGTGCGCGCAAGTGCCATGGGAGTCTACTCTTATCCAGTACCTTTTT
>JAJYTO010000074.1 GCA_021793015.1 Bacillota bacterium | reverse complement strand
GACCAACAGGATCATGTCCGGGCATCAGGGTGAACTGCACTTTACATTCAACAACTCAAATCCAGTCATTGTCAAGGATATTATGGGCTCAGTGGCGAATGGAATAACCCAAAATGTGAACGCGCATGTAGCGCAGAATGTGCTTCCCAACGTTCTGAACGCCGCAAGATTGCCAAGGGGAAAGACGACCACTGCAAACAGGAATCTTTCGCAAGGCACATCTCAGCTTGCAAGCTTTCTGACGCAGCCAATCAAATCGTCGTTTTCCAATATAAACGCAACCGCAAGTTTTGCACAAGAAATGATTCCACTCATGTTCCTGATCGGATTCTATGTTGGAGCAATGACTTTGGCCACCAATCTTGAAGCGGCTGCTTTACAGTTCCCGTCTTCCATCACCAAGTGGCGTCAGTTTGTTGTGCGGAGTGTCGTGATCATGATTGCTTCATTGGTTGTCTCTGGGGTCGGCACTGCAATGATATCCGTGCTCAGCGGACCCTTTGCGAGCAGCTTCATGAAGATATGGGTATTCGAATGGCTGGTGTCCGCATCGTTTATGTACGTTGCACAAATTTGGACGCTGTTGTTCGGGCCTCGGGGAATTTTGGCCAATCTGTTACTCTTGATCATTCAGTTGGTCGCGAGCGGCGCAATTGTACCCCCAGAACTTTTATCAGCATTTTTTCGAGGTCTTCGCCGGGCGCTCCCTGGAACGTACAGTGTCAACGGAACGTTTAACCTACTGTTTGGTGGCGCCGGAACTTCAGAAGATGTGGTTCGTTTGCTTTACATTTTGATGTCAGCCATTTTACTGGGCGCCATTGTGGTATTTGCAAAAAGAGATGCGGATACCGAGTTAAACGCCCAAGAGTATCAACATGGCGACACCGGCGTGCAGGTCGAAAACGGATAGGGGGTCTCGCAGTGGAATCGTACAGAGGGCTGAATATCTTTCACTGCCTATCATGGATCCTAAGCCGATCCTTTAAGGCTTGCTGGAGCAATTGTGAGAAATTGATGTGCGCATGCTCAGCTGCCTCATTCAACCATCTGGGCAGCGTCACATTTTTGCTGATTGACTTGTTGGCCATTTCATCGCGAACAAGATCCATCCATGCGATAATTATCGTAATTACAGCACCGCGGGGAAGTTCGATATCCTTTGGGTCCGAAGATTCAGGCATCGCCTCTTCGTCACGTTCCATACCCCAAAGGAACCCCTCTAGGGCTTCTTGCGCCATCGCGGTCGCCTCTTCCCACGTAGAACCCTCAGTGATGCATCCAGGCAGATCAGGAAACGTCACAGTGTATCCTCTGCCGCCTTTATCTGCCTCCAGGATAGCTGGAAATGCGTATCGCTCCATCATTACTGCCTCCCTTTCGTCGTTACAAGAGCCAGTTCTTTCTTCGGGTGCGGCACTGTGACTTTACCCGGCATCGCCGAATGGATGAAGTAGTGATGGCTGCCACGTGCATAATCGAACTGCCAGCCATTCTGCTCCAACATTGTAATGATCTCCATCGACGAGTATACTCGCAAGAAGGACTCCCCCTTCCCCATATTATAATGCGCATAATTAATGCGCGTCAATATAGACTTTCATAATGGCCCGCGACCTTATGATTTGATAGTTCGGGGACCAGAAATTCTGATTATCCGCCAAAATGGTGCTGGAAGATCGAAAGTTGGACTAGCACTATCGGGTTCGGCGTTATGCCCTCATTCCCCTTGTAACCTGTTGACGGGTTGCATCGTCTATAAAGGTGCAAGCATTCATGATTCACCGGGTACAGTTTAAGAATGCGTCGACCGAGGTCATTCCCTATACGCCGCAGGAGTTTCGCACAGTGGACGCATGGAGAGGCACGCTCTACGGCAAGCCGTTCACACTGGATGTCTACCAAGACGCCGCCAATGACAAAGCCGCCTATGCACAGCATCAGCCTCGCTTATACATGGTGGGCGTTTCGTACAATGGACGCCCGCTGCAGGCGGTCGTCTTGAATCAACCGGTCTGGTGGGTGCGATTCACAGCCAACTTTGTGACGTTTGCCGCACCCAATCCTGCCAACGGCAACCCGGTGTATGCGCTCGATCTGACAACGGGCCAGTTTCTCGCCAACCAAACAGCGATCCAGATCGCCGGATACTGGGATGAGATGCGAGGCGGGTACAGTGGCGAGATTGCCGGACTGCCGTTTTCTACGCCATCCGAGGTGGGCGCTGCGCCGAGTGTGCCGCGTGGCGGGAGCGTCTCGACCACAGGACTGGAACATAGCGGGTTTCCTCCCGTCATCCGGCAGGCCATGATACCTTTGACCAAATCGCCGCCCGTGCCGCTGCTGGCGCCAACGGTTCTGGCGGTTCCCAATCAAACAGCGTTCATCTCGGCGCGGACGGTCTCCGATCGCGCTCATTACGGCATCGGGATATACGCCCTGCCGTCGCCTGTCCCTGTCAATAGCGCCAAATTGAACAACTTGTATCAGTCGGAGTATGCCAGTTTTGGGGGCATGGGGTTTGAATCGCCTATCTGGGCGCAGCGCTCCGTACACGCCCCTTTGCCTTTGGTGGGTGTACAAAGAGCCATCAACTTGGGGAACGGAATTCAAGGAGTCGTATACCAGTCCAAAGGGAGCGCCGTGATTGTCTGGCGCGAGGGTCGCTGGACGCTCGAACTCGGCGATTATTTCACGCCTGCGCCCAATGTGAATTTGGCTCGACAAATGGTGGCCTATCTTCATACGCACTTTCTGCCCGTGCCGGATGTCAAAGGGGTGATCATGGCTCGTCTGCATCCGGGCGGAAACTCCAGTTTCGTCGAGTGGACGCGCGGTAAGACAGAGTATGACGTGGCGAGCTATCAGAGTCCGCTGCTGGCCCTGGAGATGGCGGTTTCCATGCGCCCCTATTATGCGCAAGGGTAGCAGGGAGTTTTGTCGAGGAACTGTCTTGACTGAGCGGAAGGTTGCTGCGCCAGCGGAGATCGCAGCAGCAAAGACGCCTTACAGTGGCAATCTCATGCGAACATTGACCATCGCCCTGTAGGTGGCTTGTCCGCCAGGAATGCGTTTGTACGCCCCAGGCATGGCGATTGGCAACAAACCCTCCGACGCCTGAACAGACAATGGCGAGGAACCGTCTGTCAGTTGGTTGACGCCAAACCATCCATCGCGTACCCAGATCGCTCCTGGCACAATGCGCGAAGAAACAAATGCCTTCGCCCGGAATGCCGATTTTTCATTGTACACTTCCACATCCGCGCCGTCGACAATGTTCCGGTCCGTAGCGTCCTGCGTGTGGATCCAGACCATCGGTTCCGGTTCGCGCTGGTGTAGCTTGGTAAACATTTTTCCTTCGTCGTAACCTCCGGGCCGATTCCCTGAAGCATCTGGTTCAATCCTTCTTCTTGTGACGCAAAAGGAACCGCCTGCGGAAGGCGCAACCTGCTGGCAAGCGTGGAGAGAATTGCGCTCACCGATCGGGATTCTCCTGCGGGTTCGCGGATCTGATCCATCAGATACACATACGTGTCCGTTGCCTTGAGGCCTACCTCCTCCACCCAAACGGCAGCAGGCAGGGCAATGTCCGCCACCCGCTGCATGGTCTGATTGAGGACAAGGTCGTGAGCGACCACGCACTCGACATGAGACAGTGCTGCCTCCACGCGCGCGGCGTCCGCAAACGAAGACAGGAAGTTGGTTCCAAAAAGAAAGAGCGTGTCGATGTCACCACTCTCCAGAACCCGAACCATCTCTTCCATGTGGGAAGAGACATGCTGCGCAACCGGGGGCGCACCGGGGAACCCGGCATAGTTTCGCGCCTGTACGAACCCCCGATGTCGCGGACCAAATCCCGTGCCCGGCTTCCCGACATGCCCGGTTAGCGCCGGAAGACATGCGATCGCTCGACTGATGAGCCAGCCGCTTTGCCCCTTAAACAGCGAACTCCCGCCCATGAGAATCATCGCTGCCGACGATGTCGCGTATTATCTGGCCAGTTCCACGATCCGAGGCTCGGGCACTCCTGTCACTTGCGCTGCCCAGGCGGGGGAATATTCATGAAGAGATTGCGCAAATTCCTCATATCCCGTTGTCCAATGCTCGACAAAATCGCGGTTGACATAGCCGTCGCGTACGAGAACGTGCGCCATAGCCAGCGCCAACGCGGCATCCGTATCCGGATGGATCAAGAGAACCTCATCGGCGATCTTGGCGGTTTCCGATTGTCGGCAATCGATGGCAACCAGGGTAGCGCCACGCTTCTTTGCTTCCATCAAATAGGGTCCCGTGGTCGGTTGACTGACCACATTCCACCCCCACAGGAGAATACACTCCGCATGCTGGGCCATATCTTCCTTCGTGTTGGTTTCCACAATTCCCGTCGCCGCCAGACCAAACGCACCGGCCGCCCAGCATACCACAGCGGGGTCCCATACGGTGATCCCGAGCGTATGGGCGAAATGGAACAACAAGGGCCGATTCAGGTCCGATACAACGGCGCCGTGCCCCATCCAGATGGCTACCCGTTCCGGACGCGCCAGCCGCTTCGCCAGATCATCCATAAGGGGATCCCAGTTCCTCGGTTGCCATTCTCCCTTGCGATCGTTTCTTTGCAGCGGCCGCAAAAGCCTCGCGGAATGATCGATGATTTCATGCACACTGTGACCCCGCTGGCAAAGAAAACCCTTGCTCTCCGGATGGTTTCGGTTGGGTGAGAGATGGATCTCGCCCGCATCCGTGACAGTCGCTGTCATTCCGCAATACGTGGGATGACAGTTCATGGGATGCGTTCCATCACAGAAATGGAGCTGGACCACGTTCTTTAGCTATGGGAGAGGAAGAACCACGGACGGAGTCTGTCTGCAGCCAGATGGGCTTCGTCCGCCATTTTTGCAGGAGTGGGCTATGAAATCCAGATGACGCCGTCGACCGAAGCCATGTTGGTGCACGCAGCACATCGAAGAGATGCAGAGACACGGGTTCCGCTTTTCCTCTTTGGTCTTCTCAACCACAGAGGGTTTGGGGAACGTAATCAAGGCTATTCTTTTCTACGAGTCATTTCTTCTGCAAATTGTGCGATCCTTCGAGCCGCCCGCCGATACACTTGATCCTTCTCTCTCGGGCCAATTGCGATGATTTCCATCATCACCGTTTCGTCTTTCTGAACGGGCCGATATACAATCCGCAAACCAAGGTGCTTGGGTTTGATCCTCACAAACCCGTGCAATTCTCCGTGGAGCGGTTCTCCAATCCCCTTCGGCTTGCACAAAGGGCCTCGCATGGCGCGGGCGCGAATCAAAGCCAAAATCGTTCAATCCTCATCTTTGGCAAAGTCTTCACTCATCGCGACAATTCGATCCACATCCAAATCGAGACCCGCCAAGACCTTGCCCAGGGGAATATCCGCTATGGTATCCTTTCGTTCTCTCGCCACTTCATCCATCCCGTCATCGATGGCTTGCTCTACAGCCTCCCGGTACATCAACAGTTCCTCAAAGTACTCCAGGTCCGCGATGACGGCCCGCGCATCCTTCTTTCGATCATTTTGAATCACGAAAACCTCATCGCTAACCCGTTCTGCATAGGAATCCAAAATCTGTGTCAGCTTCTTGCTTCGGGTGATATCCTGAATATTTAAAACCCGCTCCTTCAGAAATTTCAGATGGTCTGCACGCATTGCCGTTTTCACGCTTGTTCTCCTCCCGAAACAGTCTTCCATTCATTCTTGATTCAGTGTCCCATTTGAAACGTGAAACTGCAACACATCCGAGTAGAGGAAGTTGCCTTTGGTCTTCCAGCGCCGCAAACACCTGCGTCTATCGAACCCGCAACGTCCATCCGGCGGTTTGCTCATAAAAGACTTCCTGAACCGCCGCAGGAACCTCTCCGGGGATTCGCACCGCCACGGTTTTGTCCGCAAGAAACACACTGGGTTGGGCCGTCATGGGGATGTCCGCCTTGCGCAGCAAGTGGTCAACGAGCGACACGAGGGCCTGCTGGTTGACACTTTGCGCCACCTGCACCGGAACGCCGATCTGTTTGCAGCACGCCTTCAGCCACTCACTGTAGGTGTTCCCCAATTCCGGAGTCAAGAATCCCAGTTCCACACGATCCCCATACCATGACTTGCGATATAGTGTAATGTTTCGTTGCTGCGCCTCGTGTTCGATCCACGTCAACGCATCGTGCATCGTCATCGCACCGGGTTTTACCGGGTGGTCTTGTCCACCGCCTGCGGCCATCGAACGAAGCCTCAATTCCCATCCGGTCTCCCTGTGAAACGCTGTTTTCGCCGCTTCCCAAGCCGGGTCAATCCGATCCGTCCTGACCTCCACCGCTTTGTGCGCCGGCTGCAGGGACGGTTGAGCCAGCACGCGTCCGCCCGCCTGCTCGATGCATGTCTGGGCAACGATCGAGAGTTGCGTCTGGTTGGTGGTCGCAGCCCACTCGACGCGCCACCCGGTTTCGCGTACAATGCGCTCTTCGCATGCCTTGGCCTCGGGGGTGTTGATCACTGCGTCCGGGAACCACACGATGACCCGCAGAATTCCGGCCGCCGGATCCACGCCGACTTTGGACACGTGAAAAGATTCCGGCAGGAGCGCCTTGGCGGCCCGCATGGCATCGTTTTGCTCCACGCGTGTCGAGGAGGGCGGCGACGAGGCTTTCAGTTGCAACGAGACCGCACCGCCAACGGTCTGTGTCAACTCGGTCTCCACCGCGGCACGAACCGCATCCGACATTTTGCCATACACGGGCATGACGATGCGTTGTTCGTCTGTAAACAGTTGCGGTCCGCCAACGGTCACCGCGACACCCTGCTTTTGCAACATCCGTTCGACATGGTGAATCAGCGTCGGTGCGTGGACAAACGGTTCAATGCGGTACGGCCATCCGTTCCAAGCGCGATCTTCGACCTGTTTTCGCAGATTCAACGGAATCGCCCAGGGAAAAGCCAGAAACACCCGGTGTTGTTTGTTCCGACGATCTGCCTCAATCTTACGAAGTCCGTAAGGTTCCAACTTCTGCGCGATCCAATCCTGTCCTGTGGCATCCGGGGGCACGACCATGCCGCGCTGTCGGGCCATATGGTATGCAATGCGTTCAGTTGGCCGGTATCCGTACAAGCGATTCTCTGCCGCGCTGGCTTCTGCCGCTTCCCACAGACCAAGCAGGTAGCGACCGGGAAGTTCACCCGCAGGCACACGCCCCAGCGTTTCCAATACACCGGCACTCTCCGCTTGGACTACCGTTTGATTCCACTGCTCAATGGCGACCGTCTCTCCCTCGACGGCTCGAATTACGCCCAACGCCAGCGCATCTTCCCATACGCATAACGCAATCTGTCCGGGTCGAACGAGTCCGCGTATCGGCTTTCTTCGGGTTTTTGGGACGACTTGCAACGTGTCGCCAATGCGGGGTATTTGCACGACACGCGAAGCCAGTTCCCGCTTTAGGCCCTGCTTCGCCTCGTCATCGCCATGCACCAGCCAGACCGCTTCCGGTTCGACCTGTTGGACCAACTGGGCCAGTTCGCGGCGGTCAGCATGCGCGGACAAGCCATACAATTCGACGCGCCCCTTCACGGAGACGACCCGGTCCGGCAGGATCCAGCGCCGCTCCCCGACGGGTTGCTCGACGAGCCGAAGCAGTTGCCGGCCCGGAGACTCCTCGTCCTGGTAGCCACACAAAAAGACCGCGTTTTGTTCGTTTCCCATGATACCCTGCGCATACTGCACGGACGGACCGCCGCTCAGCATGCCGGACGAACTGATGATACAGGCCGGCTTGCCCTGAAGAACTTGCTGCCGTTCTTCCCCGCGGCGAATGAACTGGACGTCATCAAGCGGGAACAGGCGGCCTTTTTCATGCAGCTTGCGCTTGGCCGGGCCGCGCAGCAGGTGCGGATAGGATTCGTACACCGGACAGATCGAGCGCACCAGGCCATCCACCACGATCGGGAATTTGGGAATAGACCGATTGTGCGCCATGGCGTCCAGCAGAATCATCAGCACTTCTTGCGCCCGTCCGACGGCGAATGCGGGGATCAGAACGAATCCCCCGCCCTCGATCACCTGGGACACCTGCTCGACGAGCGCGCGTTCTTGCAACGCCCGCGAATCGTGGAGACGCGCGCCGTACGTCGATTCCGTAATCACCACATCATACGTGTCCCCTTTGGCGATATGCGCTCCTCCGATCAGTCGGCCCGGTGTGATCGACACGTCTCCGGTGAACAGGACGCGTCCTTCGTCCGTCGCAAAACCGATGGACACCGCCCCGAGAATGTGGCCGGCGGTGTACGTTGCAATCTGGATGTCTTTCCACTCCAGCGTTCGATCCTGCGGGAGGATGCGTACACGATCCCACAGGGCGATCAACTGCGCCTCCGTGAAAAGGGCCGTCTTCCCTTCGGCCTCCCCCAAGCGCAAGGCATCCTGCAACATGATCCGTGCGATGTCTGTCGTTGGCGCCGTCATGAAAACCGGTGCATCCGGGTACATGTGAGAAACGGTCGGCAGCGCGCCAATGTGGTCGTGATGGGCGTGGGTAATGAAGATGGCCTGGATGTGAGCCTGCTCCCGTTCCAGGACGGCCAGATCCGGGAGCGGGTTTTGCTCGTCCATGCGAGCGCCGGCGTCAACGAGCCACTGCGCCTGTTGTGTCCGAAACCAAAGGCAGGTGGCGCCAATGTCGGCGCCGCCGAGAAAGGTGACTTGCATGGTACAACGCTCCTCTTCGTTGGGGCTGTTCTGCCGAGGTATTCGGGCTGTGGAGAGCTAAGCCTGGCGATCCGCTCACGACAGGAAAAGGATTTGAGCAACTCGACAGTGGTCATCACATCGCCTTTTTGGTATGCGCTTCTGCTGCTTTCGGTCATCCCTCGAAGCTCAGGATCTGCCTGCACTTCGGGCGCCATGGAGTCTGATTCATCGGCTTGAAGCTCAGTGCTCGCCTGAGACCATTATACAGCTCAGGAGAGCTGCAGCATACGGCAAACAAGTGGCCATAGTCGGCGCCCACGCGGCATCCGTATTCGGATAGACCTCTGTGGCGCTTGCGCGCCGCCAACAACCGGGTCGAAAATGCGCCTGCGGCGATTTTCCGGATAAGATCAAGAGGACCTCATCAACGGTCTTGGCGGTCTCCAATTAAGTGTAGGATACAGGCCAATCGGCAAGTATGACTGCACTTCTCTGTTCACTCGAAAGCCATGGCCCGAATTGCCAGAACCAAAGCCACCACCAAGGTCAACGCCCCATACGTCCAAGCGTAGCGCACCCCGACGGCCGACAAGGAGGTGGCGGCGACCAGCGAAAGAGACAGGAAACTCGACCCAACCGACGTATCCACAGCAGTACCGAGATTCAGCCCCATCCGTTGCACCGCACCCAGTGTCGATTGTACATCCGTGCCGGCCGCGCCGAGTAGAGAGGCTGGACGGAACGCGCCGGACATCTGGCCGGACCGCTCTCCGTGCGGCTCTCCGTGCGGCTCACCGTGCGGCTCACCGCCCGACTGTTTGAACTCGGCTGGTTCACGCGCAGTACGGGAACGACCATCGCGAGCAAGCGGACCGTCGTTGTGACAGAGGCAGGCAAAGATGCGTTTCGTCAGCATCTGGGGCTCGAATTTCGGAACGCATGTTCTTGACTCGCTGTGGATACTCTTCTACACTATCTGCGAGGTGAGCCACATGAATGTAAACGAACTCGCTGTCGTAAATCTGTCTGAAACACGCAGGCGATCCCTGATCGTATGGCGCGCCGTACCGAATGCCCAACTTCGCTGGAAACCGGACGAGGAAGCCCTCAGCCTAGGCGACATGATTCGTCACATCTGGACTGCTCAGATCACATACCATCAGATTGTCATACCGGGCAATTATTGCAGTATTTGCGCATGGCGGGGATTGCGCGACCGCAAATCTGGGACTGATCCTTTCAGACATCGAAAGAGCCTGTCCTATGACAGACTCTTCGTGTCGCAGCACCTAGGGGACATGTGATAAACCGAAATTTGGCAGGCGTTATCACATGTCCCCTAGTTGGAATGCAGGTTCTTACGGGAGTACCACGCAGAACACCGCCGAAATGGCCGCTCTGATCGCGGGTCCGTCTCGATTAGCCATGCTCGGCGATGGAACAGTGATGACCGGTGACAGGCGTACTGGTGAGGTCGTAAAGCACGAGTGGAATGATCGTGTCGCCATGTGCCGTCAGTTCCTCAATCATGCCCCTCAGTTCGCAATCCGGTGAGATTTCTCTCGCCCAGTGCATGATTTCATCACCTTCATACCAGTCAAAACTGTCTATGGCCGCAGACATCGGGTGAAAGTGTTGGATTCATGCCAAAACCCGCCTGTGACAATGATCTTTCCCGCAACATAGCATCCTCAGCAACGCCAGCCTACACGAGTCACCGAATCATAATCATGACCCACGTCAGCGGTACTGACGGAGAGATAATAAATAGGTGAATCCGAACGATTCACCGCCCGATGACCATACCCCGGCGGAACAAAAACCTGTTCCCCTTCCGTCACCCTAACCTCGGTAACCGTACCCTCACGCGTCGCAAGCTGCAAATACCCTTCTCCCCCATATCCGACCACCAGTTCCGGACCATCCGGATTGTCGTGAAAGTGTCCCTTAGTATGGAAGAACTCGCCATTGATTGCCCCAGGATATAGAAGGGTAACGGTAATAAGCAGGTCTGACATGCCGGGAGACGATGGCCAATTGCAGATCTGATAGATCACCTGGTCTATTCCCGTTGCGGGCGAACCATGAAAATAGGCGCTCATATCAGACCACCGCCGTGTATCTATTGTAAGGCCAAGACGAAGCGCCTCTTCCGGCCGCTCAAATAACTGACACATCCGAGATAACGATAGGGACTCCAGCAAGACAAGAACCTCCTGTATGCAAATGATCGTTGTGTGCTACACAGTTACCACTTTCAGATGAAGCTCCTCAAATTGTTTGAGAGCCGTATCCGTCAGACCTTGGCTGGTGATTAACCCCTCGATGCCGTTCCAGTCGCTAAAGCGATGAAGGCGAATTTGATTGAACTTGCTGTGTGTAGCCAACACCCAACCACTTTCACAGGCATCGACCGCAAGTTGTTTAAATGAAGCGTCATCCCCATCGGGCACCTCAAAACCGCGCTGCGGACTGAACCCCTCCGTGCCCAGATAAGACTTGTCAACCCGCAGTTCCTTTAGAACTCGATTGGCCAGCGGCCCCAGAAAGGTCTGTGAAGTACTGCGAAACATCCCGCCGATGGCGATCAGGTGAATCCCGCGATCATTGGACAACACGTTGATGACATTCAGCGCGTTGGTGACGACGGTCAAATTTCGGCCAAGCAAGTGCTTGGCCATGGCCCCGACTGTCGTGCCGCCATCCAACAGGATCGTGTCGCCGTCACGAATCTGTGAAACAGCGTGACGGGCAATTCGTTCCTTGGCGTCCGCCTCTTCGTTCAGTTTGGCGTGATAGATCGGCTCGAACGTGGCGGATGACTGCAACAGCATGACGCCGCCGCGGGTCGCCTGCACTAGGCCCTGCCTGGCCAGTTCAGCGACATCGCGGCGCACCGTGAGCGGAGAAACCTGCAAGATGTCGCTGAGGTCGGAATTTCTTCCCTTGCCCTCTCGCTCTTTCAGCCAGTTGAGAATTTTGACGTACCGCTCAACCTTTAGTAAACGTTCGGATTTTTCCGGCTCTTGATACATAAGGACTAACTCTCCCTTTCATTTCTTCGACGGTTACACAACGCAGACGTCTGGCGTCGTTTCTGAAACTCGCGCGTATGCCGTCGAATCAATTCTTGCGCGGCATCGCCTCGACCCGTTTCCTGCAGGTGCCGCACGCAGGAAGTTATGCGGCCCTCACATGATACGGCCTGAAAGATAGTTAACCTTTCATCATTCATAGTCGTTAGTTTCTGGACTCACGCAAGTCAGTTTATTAATCACTGCGCCTAACGGTTTGGGAACTCTACCATCCAAAATGGGGTCACAAGTCATGAACATCCAGTGTTCAAGTCTGTTAGACAACTCCCTGTAGATCTCAAAACTAGCGGTCTCGTATAAGAGATTCACTCTTTCCGCCGGGTCAAGATACAAATCTAAGAGAATCTCCTTTGGCCGTCGTTGAAGCAGAAAATCGTTTTGTACCAAGAATTTCTTAGTTACACTGTCATCAATATTTGCTGGCACGTACTGATCATGATCATCAAAAAAACGAATCAGCTTATACCGATCAGTACGGATGCAACGCATCGGCTCGTATGCCGCGTGATACGTAACCTCGGCAAAAATTTCTTCTCGAACGCGGTCAACCTCTTTTCGTAATAAGGGAAGCAAGGATTTCCCTTCGAGCCACGATGGTTTGGTTAAACCCAAAAAATCACATATGGTAGGAAAAAAATCAAGCTGTGAAACCAAAGCGTCCACTGCTTCTCCGCGCCTCTTATTCTGAGGATATTTCATAATCCACGATACCCCGATGCCGGTGTCATAGAGATTGCCCTTCATATGTGGAAAGGCAATGCCGTGGTCTGTTGTAAATATAATCAGTGTATCGTCTTCTTTGCCCGACTCTCGCAGGGCATCCATGATAATACCGACACACTCATCGACGACCCTGACTGAGGTCATGTAAGCTGCAACGTCCTTCCGGACTTCGTGGTTGTCTGGAAGAGGGAATGGCGGCATGACATAATTGGGGTTCAAATCGGGTGTGACTTCTGGATAAACTCTGTGCGTGTTGAACATACCAAATGACATAAAGAAAGGTCGTTCCTTCTTTTCCTTGATATAAGCGGCGGCCGTCTTTGCATTTGATAGGTCTCTAGTTACCGAATTCTCCTCTCGGGAATCAAATGCCAGTTGATATCCAATATCCTCGGAACGGCGTGCTTCATGCTGAACACCGAATAGGACCGTGTGAAAATCGTGTCGGTTCAGGTACTGGACAAGATGCTGACTATAATCAGTCATTTGAAACCCTCGGTTCACTAACCCTAACATTCCGGCCGAATGAGGACACATTCCCGTGAGAAGTGCGGCGCGACTAGGTGAACATGTTGGAGCAGCCGAATATGCTTGACGAAATAAGGTGCCTTCCTCTGCCAATTGCATGAGACGAGGTGTAGGCATCGCATACCCGTATGGTTGGATGAACCTACCTGAGTCATGGGTATGCAGGTAAATAATATTCATGGTACCATCCCCCACTTTCAAGTTTTTTCTTCAAATCTCAGCGTTCCAAGCGCCAGCCCGTCTCTTGCAGCGGCTGGCAGCAGTGCTTGTACTTGTGTCCGCTGCCGCAGGGACAAGGATCGTTTCTGCCCACATCCCGCACCCGGACGCTTTGTTCCTCGAACAGACGCTTGCGCAGCCGCAGCGCCAACCGCTGCATGCGTTCTTCCGCGTACGAGTAGAAGCGTTTATACGCCGCGCAAAAATAGTCCGGCGCCACTTCCCCGCCCTCACCGTATACGCGGTTGCGCGGACAGCCCCCGTGACAGACGCTCTTCCACTGGCACGACTGACACGCCACAGGGAGTGTCGGCTTCAGAGTCGCAAAACGACGCATCGCAGGACTTGCGAGCAGCTCTGCGATGGACTGTTCCCCCACATTCCCCAGTCGCCAATCCGCACCCATGAAAAAATCACACGGATAGGCGTCGCCGTTTTGCTCCAGGACCAGCGTTTGCCCACAGGTCTTCGACAGCACGCAGAATCCCGGATCACGGTTCATGTACAGTGACAGGACACTGTCAAACATGCGGATGGAGAAACGCGGGTACTCCTCGTCGTACCAATATTCAAACGCCTCGCACAGAAAATCCCCGTACTCGTCGGGCGTGATCTCGTAGGATCCACTCTGCTGAACCTCCTGGGCAGAAAAGGCCATGGAGGGGATGAATTGAACCCACCGGAAGTCGTTGTCCCGGTAAAAATCCATCAATTCGCGTACGCGCCGCACATTGCCGGGATGGATGACGGTGAGAACGTTATACTCCACCTGGTACCGATTGAGATGAGCGACGCCGCGCATGACGCGATCAAACGAGCCCACTCCCGAGTGCGTCACGCGCCGCGCATCGTGAATAGATTTTGGGCCGTCAATGCTCACGCCAACCAGAAAGTTATACTGTAAAAAAAACCGCGCCCACTCTTCGGTGATGAGCGTACCGTTGGTCTGCACTGCATTGCCGATGGACGTGCCGGGCGGCGCGTACTGAGCCTGCAGGGCGACCACCTCCTCAAAAAAAGACAAGCCAGCCAGGAGGGGCTCACCCCCCTGCCAGGCAAAGGAGGCGGACCCGTCGGACAGATTCATATAGTCGCGGATAAAACTTTCGAGCACGCGCGGTTCGATTCGCAAAATCTCTTTCGGTTGACCGCCGCAATGGCTGTAATAGCAGTACTCGCAGGCCAGATTGCAGGCTTCGGAAACCGTCTTCCACATGACGCCAATCGTCATACGAGGCGCCTGCCTTTCTCATTCTTGCCACGCAGCTCCTCCAAGCCAAAGCGCGCGTACAATTCTGTCGGCGCCTGCAGTTCCCCGAGCGCGACCTGCAACAGCCCACGCATCCGTCTCTCCATGGGGGATTCTCTCCCCGCAAGATTGTCGTCTTGCCAAGGATCTTGCTCCGTGTCAAAAAGCAGCGTCTCGTGATTGCGGACGCCCACACGAACCGGATATTGCCACACCGCACTGTCTGTGTACGGCAAAAACCGTCCTGCTTCAGGATTTTCGGGAATCTGGACCGGTGAAAACCAGTCTTCCGGATTCATGAACATCGTCGAGTAAAGGTTTAACGGCTTGTCCTGGTCCGCCGCAAGATGGTAGGTATAGCGCCCGTCAGTCACGTTCAGCGTACGCCCGAAATACCCATACAGCGCCCAATCGCGCACTCTGTCTGCCTGTCCTAGCAAAAGCGGCACTAAGCTTCGGCTATGCGTCGGTTGCTCGATACTCCCACCCATCGCGTCGATCATCGTGGCGTACAAGTCAACCGCCGACGTCAAAGCGGTAACGTGTTCACCGTTATGTGCTCCCTGCGGATGCCAGACGAAAAGCGGCGTGTGCGCCAGCACGTCGTAGTTCGGGCTGTCCGGTTTGCCCATCCAGCCTTTTTCCCCGAGATAGTGACCATGGTCGGATGTCACGATCACCATCGTGTCCTCCCACAAATCATGTTGATCCAGTTTTTCAAACACGCGACCGAGCCATTTGTCCACCATCGACAGCTTGGCGGCAAACTGCGACCGCACAAACGCAACCTGTCTCGGACTCAGGCGGGCCCGCCCGTCGCCGAGCACATTGCCGTACTCCGGCCAGAGCACCAAGCCCGGATCGTGTGGATCTTCGTCCGTGTACAGTGCGGCAAATTCATCCGGATTGTGGAATGGCTCATGCACATCGAAACTGTCGATCACAAGCAGAAAGCGTTCCTGCTCCCGATTGTCCTCCAGCCACTCTGCCGCGCTGGTAAAGACGCGTGGAGACAGAAAATCCTCTTCCCTGTGAAACTGCGCTGCATTGCGCGCATAAGCGATGCGGCGGTTTTGAGAGTTCCCGTGCGGCGCATCCTCAGCGCAGGTCTGGCGCAGAAGAACTGGATCAGGATGAATTGGCGCCGTCTTCCACGCATCCGTCTCGTGACCGCGAATGAACTCAAAGCCATGATAGTCAGTGAAGTACCCGTGGCTGCCATGCTGAAAATAGTGATAGTGATCGGTGACAAGTTGAGTGACATACCCGTTCTCACGCGACACGCGCGCCAGCGGTCGATCAAAGGGCTCCATGGGGCCCCATGGACGCCACAGAAACTCCTGAATTCCCGCAAAGAATTCCCTGCGTGCGGGCATGCATGGCAGACTGCCCGCATAATGTCGATCAAAGACCGCGCTGCGCTCGGCAAACCGATCGAGATTCGGCGTTTGCACGTCGAGTTCAATGGGCTGTCCGTACGCTTTCAAAAAATGGCGGTTCAGACTGTCAATGTTGATCAGAATCACATTCAATCCGATTCCTCCCCGCAACCGATTCCCGCGTGATCAGAGCGACAGTCCGACGTACAGTACTTCGGTTTCTCGGTGGGCTGCAAGCTTGCACGCCACTGCCAGACCCACCAATCTTGATGATCAGCAGCTACAATTACTTAGCCTGATTGCTTGTTCTATGCAACTCATCTACCGGAACTCCCTCGGATGGCGCCTCTTCAATTCCTCCGCCGCCGCACCCCGGTCCGTCGCCTCCAGTCGCTGCACATATGCCGGCAGATGTCCCTTCGCATGATACGGCCCGCCCTCGCGGATCACCGTCCACAGCGGATCGACATCAAACGGCATCGACTTCATCCGCTCATCGTGCCAGTCATTCAGATGGTAGACCGCCGTCTTCCGTTCCGCCAAATGATCCCCCG
>JAJYTO010000073.1 GCA_021793015.1 Bacillota bacterium | reverse complement strand
TAGTTTCGCCAATTCTCCATACGACAATAAGGGATAGCCCGCTTCCAGCCGTCCCTTTTGCAGCGCAAGGGCTTTGTTCCACACAAAGCGCATGCACCCTAGATATCGCGAGAACTTGCGAGTCTGCTCATCGGTAGGCTCCAAGCGAAAACGGAACGCCTTGAGAATCTTCATAGGTCTATGATACTCTTGGTCTATGAAACAGTCAAATGATATCCGAACTGGGAGACACTGTGTGTTTAATCTGCACGTTCACTTGGTCTTTGTCACCAAATACCGTTGCGGTGTGTTTACCAAAGCCATTGTGGAGGACATGCGCCTGGTCCTGGCTTCCGTCTGCCGCGATTTTGAAGCTGAACTGGTGGAGTTCGACGGAGAGGATGACCATGTACATCTGCTGGTCAATGATCCGCCCAAGGTGGCGATCTCCACTTTGGTCAACAGCCTGAAAGGCGTCTCCAGCCGCCTGATCCGGCAGAAGAACGATCCAGAGATCCGTCAGAAACTATGGGGCGGACATCTTTGGTCCCCCAGCTACTTTGCCGGGAGTTGCGGCGGTGCGCCACTGTCGATGATTCGGCAGTATATTGAGAGCCAAAGAACACCGCAGTGACGCGCCTAACCTCTCCCTGAAGGAAGAGGTTTGCGGCGCTAAGGCAGGATCAACTGTAGCATACCTGGTGCGCACCTGCGAACCGCCATGCGGAGAAGCTGTATGCTGCAAGGTTTCATTCCATCCGTGCGACGTACATGCGAACAGGCGAATTTCGTGTTAGAATGTGCCAGTAGATCGTCATAAACCATCAATTGTCCGGCACAGGTCCATCACACGAAACGGGAGGGATTCCCCATGCAAGCGCATATTGTCGGTCGCTTCTCCAGTCATGAGCGTGCGGAACAAAGCGTTGTGGAATTGGAGAGGGATTTCCCTGGGCAGGTTTCCTTAAGCACCTCGACACCCCATGAACATTGGTGGCAGCAGGGCCATTGGCTGGAATCCTCGCTCGCGGCCATCGGCGGCATTGCGGCCACAGTCTCCAATATCATTCCGGGTTTCGGCGTATTGTTCATGGGCGGCCCGCTTGACGGCATCCAGCAGGGACGCGTTTTGGCGGACTGGTTGGAGGCGTATCCGAACAGCCATCAGGTGGCCAATGCCCATTTTGTGATTGTTACGGTTCGACAGGACGAGGTGGACTCTGTACAACAGAAACTTTCTGAACTCGGCGCAGAAAATGTGCATATCGTCAAATATGGGCAGTGATTGATCGTGTATAATGTGACATGGACGAGCGTTAGATCAAAGAGGGGTGTATCCGGGTACAGGAGGGTTATGAGTGGGAAGAGTAAAACGCTCCATCTTTATCGGAGCGGCGGTTGTCATCGTTCTGGCGGGGAGTGTGGTTGCGCTCGCGGAAACAGGTAAGAATCAGGTCCTGCCGACACAGTCCGCGTTGCCGATCACGAGCAACCTCAACACAGGCGCCGTTTCTTTGTCGGCTCCCGCCGCCGAGCTGATCAACGCCAAGACCGGGCAGGTTTTGTATGCAAACAACGTCTTGAAGAAACATTATCCGGCTTCACTGGCCAAACTGATGACCTCCCTGATTGCGCTGGAAATGGTGAAGCGCCATCAACTTTCGTTGCATTCCATCATTCCCGTCAGCCAGTCAGCCTACCATGTGGCGCTGACGCCGGGGCTCTCCGTGGCCTATCTGAATCCATCCGAGCATATTACACTAAGCAGGATGCTGGAGTATATGTACGTGGTGTCGGCCGATGACGCCGCCGTGGCTTTGGCGGATGCGATTGGCGGCACGCAGGCCGAATTTGCAAAACTGATGAATGTGAAAGCCCAGCAGTTGGGCATGACGGGAACCCGCTACACAAACGCCTCGGGTCTCCAAAATCCGCGCATGTATACGAACGCCCGCGATGTGGGCGTTTTGACGAGGTATCTCATCAACCGTTTTCCCATCGTGCTCAAATATGCGTCGGAACCCGGCATGTACATCCATCCGGGTCAATACGGCACAAATTATGACCAACTGCTGGGGCAGTTCAATGGCCTCGACGGTCTCAAGACAGGTTCGACCGGCGAGGCCGGGTATTGCTTTGTGGGTACGGCAAAGCGCGGGAATCTGCGGCTTATCAGCGTGATTCTCGATACAAAATCATTTCCGACGGTGTTTAAGGAGACGGCCGCGCTGCTCGGATTCGGGTATACGCAGTTCACGTCCCGAAAGATTCAGAATGCCGGGCAATCCGTGGCGTCCATTCCGGTCCGCGGGGCGGCGAATCAACAGTTGGCCGTCGCTCCCCACAGCGATGTGGTGATCAACGTGCTGCGCGGGACCCGTCAGACTGTCACGTATCGCGTCGTTCCGGGTGTATTGCAGGCGCCCATCGTCAAGGGCCGCAAGGTCGGCGTTGAGAATGTGGCCGTCAACGGTCATGTCGTATTGCAGACGCCCGTTTATGCGCTTGCGAACGACCCCAAGGAAAACCTTGTAGAGAAAATTTGGCGCAGCGTGATGACATCCGCGCACCGGGGATCGCGGAGTCTGATACACTGGATGGGTCAGGAATTTCACAAGCATTTCCCTTGATAGCGGATTGCTTTGAGGTACCGCAAGACCGGCGTCTCGATTGAACTGTGGCGGAAGGTTCACGGGCGGTGGGAAGACGCCCGTCTCGCGGGCATTTCCCTTGATAGCGGATTGCTTTGAGGTATCGCAGGACCGGCGTTTGCTGGAGATCGGGAGGGTGTATCCGTGAAACATTTTCCAAAGGGATTTGTGTTTGGCGCGGCAACAGCCGCGTATCAGGTGGAGGGCGCTGTGGCGGAGGATGGCCGCGGTCCGTCTATCTGGGATGAGTTTGCCCATACGCCGGGAAAAACGTACATGGGGCAAACAGGAGACGTTGCCTGCGATCAGTACCACCGCTACCAGGACGACGTTCGGCTCATGCGTGAGCTGGGGTTCGCCAGCTATCGCTTCTCCATCGCCTGGCCCCGCATATTTCCTCTTGGCGCGGGCCGTGTCAATCAGTCTGGCGTCGACTATTATCTGCGTCTGACGGAGGCTCTGCTCGAACAGGGGATCGCCCCCATGGCCACCCTCTATCACTGGGATCTTCCGCAAGCCCTCGGTGAACGGGGGGGATGGACGAATCGCGACACTGCCTCCCGTTTCGCCGAGTATGCGGCCGCCGTCGTGGATCGCCTGGCAGACCGAGTGACTCGCTGGATCACGCTCAATGAACCGTCCGTCGTCGCTTATCTTGGGCATCTTTTCGGGCAACATGCGCCAGGGCGTCAGGATATGGGAGAGGCTCTGCTCGCAGCGCATCACCTGATGGTCGGTCATGCGGAAGCTGTCGAAGCGATGCGGGCTCGGTCCGCAAATGCGGAGATCGGAGTGACCCTTAACCTGGCCCCCGTGTATCCGGTCGATGCGGATCCGCGCAACGTCGCGGCCGCAAGACTGTATGACGGCCAGATCAACCGTTTTTTTCTGGATGCCGCGTGCCGTGGCGAATATCCACAGGATATGCTGACGGCTTACAGTGAATTGATTGATCCGTCTTACATCGCGCAGGCGGACATGAACCTGATGAAACGACAGACCATCGATTTTTTGGGTGTCAATTATTATTTTCCGAACGTCGTGCGCGCAGGAACGCATCCTCTTGTGGTCGAGACGCTGCCTCCAGAAGGCCCGCTGACGGACATGGGCTGGCCGGTCAAACCGGAGGGACTGCGCGACCTGCTGCGGCGCATCGCCCGCGATTATCCGGGCGTTCCCCTGTACATCACGGAAAATGGCGCTGCCTTTGCGGATGTGGTGCAGGCCGGCCGCGTTCATGACCTTGCCCGCGTGGATTTCTTGAGACGCCACCTGGAAGCTTGCCTGGACGCGATTGAGGACGGCGTCGATCTGCGCGGCTATTACGCGTGGTCGCTGCTGGACAATTTTGAATGGGCGTATGGCTACAGCAAACGCTTTGGCATTGTCTATGTCGATTACGAAACGCAGCAACGGATTCCGAAGGACAGCGCGCTGTGGCTGAAGGAGTTCATGGCGACGCAAACTGACAATGGGTGATGAAACATGGGCGACGAACGAATCGAACGCGATTCCATGGGTGAAATGCGAGTGCCGGCGCACGCTCTGTATGGAGCGTCGACCGCCCGGGCTGTCCACAACTTTCCGATCAGCGGACGCGGTATGCCCCGCCCATTCATTGAGGCGTTAGGTCTGATCAAGCGTGCGGCGGCGGAGACAAACCGTGAGTTGGGGGTGCTTGACGCCGCAGTGGCGCAAGCTGTCGTCGACGCGGCCGATCGGGTCCGCAGCGGGAATCGGAGAGATCAGACTGCCCGCTGTGCAGCCGGGGAGTTCCATCATGCCTGGAAAAATCAATCCGGTGATCGCGGAGTCGCTGTTGATGGTCTGCGCCGAGGTGATCGGAAACGACGCCGCCGTCGCCGCCCACTCCAGTCAGTTTGAGTTGCATACCATGTGGCCGCTGTGCGCGGATAAAGTTCTGGAGTCGATTCGCTTATTGGCCAACGCCATCCGCAATTTTACTGACAAGCTGGTCGAGGGGATAGAGGCGCAGTCCGAGCGCTGCGAGGAACTGCTGCTCAAGAACGCTTCGGTGGCTACCGTGGCCGCTCCAGCGTTAGGTTATGACCGGGTCGCCAAATGGGTGCATGAAGCGACTGAGAATGGCGAGCAGATTCTGCGCAAAGTACCTGAACGCAATGACGTGTATACAATCGGCGATCAGATCATTCCCAAGGAATGGCTGATCGGGCCGCACATCCCTGATAAACGTTGAATCTCCTGTGCGGATGCGCCGGAAGCGGATTGAGAGTCCGAATCGGCGTTATCTGTCGCGCTTGAAAAACATCCGTCGCCATCCACGGTTGGTCGCTCTATGGTAGAGGTAATAGATTCCGGCCACCAGAAAAAGCAGGAGCGCGATCTTTATCAGCAGCGACAACACCGCGCTGAATACGATGAAACCCACATAGATTAGAAATATGGCCGCCACAAACTTGATGATGTCGAAAAACATCGCAATCTCCCCTTGTCCATTGCCCATACCCCATCTTCCTACATAGCGGGTTGTCGGTCAATAGTCGACTACTGGTGTATACGGACAAGGGAGAGAAAAGTTTCATGCAACAGGGATTCCATTCCAGGGCTCAGAGGGACCGCCTTATAGTGTGCGGCGAAAGCTGCTCAGCATCCTGAAACTTGCATAGCCTGGCGACGACCGCCGACTCACGATATACATCCGCGCGACTTGACATGGTTTGGCTCCCAATTGCGCACGCTACATGCATGACCGCCAAGGGAAAGGGTTGACCAGATGCAAGAGATAACAGTCCGTGAAGTCTTTGCGGGAATGAAAAGCAATTTTTTGCCGGAGGCGGCTGGCGATTTGAAAGCCACCGTGGCCTATGTGCTGAACGGCGATGGAGGAGGGGCGTGGACGCTGAAAGTGGCAGACGCCCAGGTGGAGGTGACAGAAGGACTGGAGAATCGGGTGGATGCCACAGTAAGCACCAGCGCAGATGATTTTGTCAAGGTGGTCCTGGGGCAGTTGAACCCCGTGTCAGCGCTTATGACAGGAAAGATAAGAATTGACGGCGATCCATTTCTGGTGCAGAAGTGTCTTGGGCTCTTCCGGCAGCCCAAAACTTCATAGACTTTCACGCCAGAGTTTTGCGAAATTCCAAACGCATGCGTCCTGTCGTCAGAGAGCAAAAAGGCGCCTGATGCTTCTGGCAGTATAGGAGTGAAAAAGCGTCTGCGGCATGCATGATCCGTCCTGGCAAGCAGGGACCACCGTCTTTCCGGGGACAGGGAACAATACGGGCGCGGCGAAAACACACGCGACGAAGAAACAGGGGTGCGTCAACGAAAACAGGGGCGCGCGAGCGCCCCTGACATCAGTCGCTGACATTCGGCCGAACGAGATCGTTGCGCAAAATGGGGGCGCCGGATGGAGAATGTTGATCCACCACCCCTCCGCCCTCGTCGGCCATCCGATCTACGCCTTCTTCAATATCTGCGTGCGCCGATTGCGTGATTGACTCTGCCGGATTTGCCTGTTGACCGTATTTTTCGGGGTTCATGCTTGACTGCCCCCTTTCGTGATTGTGGTATAATTTGATACTGGAGAAGGCTTTGGGTACCTCTGC
Source organism: Bacillota bacterium (assembly GCA_021793015.1). Lineage (GTDB taxonomy): Bacteria > Bacillota > Bacilli > Alicyclobacillales > SLC66 > JAKADD01. The sequence continues at coordinate 10,289 of JAJYTO010000073.1, read as the reverse complement.
ACCATAGCATGTGAATCTGGCAGTCTGTTTATGTAGAGGGGCGGTCGCACACTTGCTTCCATGCAAAGTGGGGTGCGGCCCGTCTTATGAACCAGGGAGAGGGCAAAAGAGATGAGCATTCATAACGATCCATTTGCAGCAAGAAGCGAATTGACTGTGCGCGGACAGCGCTATCAGTATTATCGGCTTGCGCGCCTCGAAGAACTCGGTCTTGGCGCGGTGTCGAAATTGCCTTTTTCGATCAAGATCCTCCTGGAGAACGTCTTGCGCAAGCTTGACGGGCATATCATCACGGAGGATCATGTGCGTCAGATTGCTGACTGGAATGCTGTGGCGCCCGATCAGTCGCGGGAGATTCCGTTCATGCCCGCGCGCATCCTGCTTCAGGACTTCACGGGCGTGCCGGTGGTGGTCGACCTGGCTGCATTGCGGCAGGCCGTGCATCGTCTGGGCGGCGATCCCGGAAAGATCAATCCGCTGGTTCCCGTCGATCTGGTCATCGACCATTCGGTGCAGGTGGACAGCTTTGGACAGCCAAACTCTCTTGGCACCAACACCGATTTCGAATTCGAACGCAATGATGAACGTTATAAATTTTTGCATTGGGCAACGAAGGCTTTCGAGAATTTTCGGGTGGTTCCGCCTTCCACGGGCATTGTCCATCAGGTCAATCTGGAATATCTGGCGTCCGTGGTTCAGGTCAGGCAAGACGATCAGGGCGCGGTCGCGTTTCCGGATTCCCTGGTTGGAACGGACTCCCATACGACGATGATCAATGGTCTTGGCGTGCTCGGCTGGGGCGTGGGCGGAATTGAAGCGGAGGCTGGGATGCTTGGGCAACCGCTGTATTTTATGACTCCAAAGGTCGTGGGATTCAGGCTGACCGGGCGCCTGCCGGAAGGGTCGACAGCGACCGATCTGGCGCTCACCGTGACCAACATGCTTCGCAAGCACGGAGTCGTCGGGCAATTCGTCGAATTCTTTGGTCCCGGACTCAGCGCGATTACACTCGCGGACCGCGCGACGATTGGCAACATGTCGCCGGAGTACGGCGCGACGATGGGATTTTTCCCGGTCGACGCAGAAACGATCAACTACCTGCGCAATACAGGGCGCGACGAAGAACAGATCGCTCTGGTGGAGGCGTACGCCAAGGCTCAAGGGCTGTTTCGCACCGACGAGACCCCGGATCCTGCATTTTCCGATGTACTGGAGCTCGATCTCTCCACGGTGTTGCCTTCGTTGGCCGGACCCAAACGGCCGCAGGACAAGGTTCTGCTGTCTACGATGAAAGGGCACTGGCGGCAAGTGCTGCGCACACCCGTCAAGGAGGGTGGTTTCGGCCTCGCCGAGGAGCAGTTGGCGAAGAGCGTGACCGTTGCCCAGGCCGGTGGCGCCGTCTCAGACATGTCGGCTGGATCCATCGCCATTGCCGCGATTACAAGCTGCACCAATACCTCAAACCCATCGGTCATGCTGGCCGCCGGCCTGTTGGCAAAGAAGGCCGTCGAACGCGGGTTGACGCGACGCCCGCACGTAAAAACCAGCTTGGGCCCGGGATCGCTCGTCGTGACCCAGTATCTTGAGGATTCTGGAACCCTGCCCTATCTGGAGCAACTCGGATTTCAGGTTGTCGGATACGGTTGCACCACATGCATTGGCAACAGTGGACCGCTGATTCCAGAAGTGGAAGAGGCCGTTCGTTCCGAGGAATTGACTGTTGCGGCCGTGCTCAGTGGAAATCGCAACTTCGAGGGTCGCATACATCCCTTGGTGAAAGCAAACTATCTTGCTTCGCCGCCGCTCGTGGTCGCCTATGCGCTCGCCGGCACAGTGGATATCGACATGATGAATGACCCGCTTGGCGCAGACAAGACTGGCAATCCCGTCTATCTTCGGGACATTTGGCCGACGTCGCAGGAAGTGGAACAGGCGATTGCGTCGTTTGTACGCCCCGAGTTGTTTAAAGCCAAGTACAGCAATGTGCTGCATGCAAACGAACGATGGAACGCCTTGCCGACGCCCGAGGGAGAACTGTATGACTGGGATCCTGATTCGACATATATACAGGAACCGCCGTTCTTTGTCGGTCTTGGGCCCGAGGTGGAGGCGATCCGGCCGATTGCGGGCGCGCGCGTTCTGGCGCTGCTCGGCGATTCGGTGACGACCGACCATATTTCGCCGGCTGGAGCCATCAGTCCCAAGAGTCCTGCGGGCCTGTTTCTGCAAGGGCGCGGCGTGAGCGCCCATGACTTCAATTCGTATGGATCGCGGCGCGGCAACCACGAGGTCATGATGCGCGGAACATTTGCCAATGTGCGGATTCGCAATGAAGTCGCGCCAGGAACCGAGGGCGGCGTGACTGCTCACATCCCCACCGGCGACGTGATGTCGATCTATGACGCCGCCATGAGGTACGAAGCAGAGGAGTGCCCGACGGTCGTCATCGCCGGGAAGGAATACGGCACGGGCAGTTCCCGCGACTGGGCGGCCAAAGGCGCATTCCTGCTCGGTGTCAGGGCGGTCATCGCGGAGAGTTTTGAACGCATCCACCGGAGCAACCTGGTGGGCATGGGTGTGCTGCCCGTTCAACTGGACGCCGGGGTCAGTTGGAAGAGCCTTGGAATCACAGGATCTGAACTCTTCACCATCGACGGGGTGGACGATTCCTTGCAGCCGCGCCAGCGCGTGACCGTACGGGGCCAGCGGACGGACGGGTCGGCGCTTGCATTTGCGGCCACCGTACGCCTCGACAGCGCCATTGAGCTCGATTATTACCGCAACGGCGGTATCTTGCAGATGGTGCTGAGGCATCTGATGCAACAATAGACTCCGCGCTGCGCGCCGCTGGCAGCGGGGACCGCCGTCAGTGAATGAAAAAGGCGCCGCGAAGTCTTTCGTGGACGCAATGCCCGCTCGGGGAGGAGTCGTATATTGCGCCCGCGGCGAGTTTCGCGCCAGCGCGGGACCCCCGCCAGGACGGATCATGATGCCGCTGCCGCGAGTATTAGCGGCCTTTGGGCCGCGGCTGTCTGAGCGGCAGCGGCATCATGATCCGTCCTGGCAGGCACGGGCCACCATATTTTCAGATCCGTCCTGGCAGGCAGGGACCACCGTATAGACTTTTATGCCTGGGCGCCTGTTAGCCGGCGCTGTGATGCACGGGCGCATGAAGTTTCGTGACCACCTTGTGGACCACACCCGACGGCGCCCTCAGCAGAGTTCTGTCCGTGATGGATTGCAGGGTTGCGGGAGAGCCGCTATTCTTGATGTAAGTGACCGAGACCAGATCGCCCGGTCGTACAAATGGCACAACATTGGGGTTCAGCGACAAGGTCGCCCGAAACGCGGCGCCATTGATCAGATACAGCCAGTACTCTTTGACCGTTGCGCCGCTGGCGCCGCTCGACTCAAGAGAAGTGGCCACTCGCGTCACGTAGGCGGTCAAATGCACCAGCCCCGGCACGGCGGTTCCCGGCGTCGCGGTGCCCGCGAGATAAGACTGCCATGCCGCGAAGGCGTTCGTCAGCGAAGACGCAATGATCGGTTGCGTTGTGTTGCGCGGGTCGGCGAGAGCCACCTCCTGCACGATTCCCGACTGATTGATCACCGGCGCAATGTAGCCGAGGGCGCCCGCCACATTGTAGAGCAGGGGTCTGCCCGCGCTCAGCGTGCTGTTGAGCGTGGCGCCGTTGATGCGTTGCGAGACGGCGAGGTCGTTTTGCACGCCGGAAAATGGCGTGTAGGTCACCTGATTGGTCTCAGCGTCGACAAGGATCACTCCTGCCAGGGAGTTGTCGACACTGCTGGGCGATGTCATCGGGATCTCCCAACCCAGTCCCCCGTTGCCCAGAAGCACGTTGAACGGGGTGGCATGGACAGGTTGTGTCGTGAGTTGATGCGTAAACGTCGATGCGAAGAACCCGGCTCGATCCCAGCCAAAGCGTTGGGCTTCATTCTGCGCGAAATTGGGCCCGACGATTTGGCTCACCCAACTCGGTTGCGAGTGCAGGGGATAAAAAACGACGTGTCCCGTAGTGGGATTGGTGAGTGCGCTGCCAACGAGCACGTGGGTCACGAGTCCCGCCAGGCCGGGGGCCGGGGCGTAGAGAGACGTCACCCAATAGCCTTGGCCCTGTGGACTCAGTTCCCAGTCGGATGTGCCGATGTACAGGGTGGGGAAGTTTTGGTACAGCACGCGTCCCAGATTGTATCCGAATCCAGCGTGCGGCGTGATCTGGTAGGATTGTCCGAGCACCAGCGCCGGTTTTGCGCTGGGATTGCTGGCGGATGTCCAAACATACCCCGGCGTCGTATGTTTGGTCAGCCAGATCAGGCCGTTGTTATAGTCAAGCGGAGCCGTCCATATCAATTGACCGTGATATCTGACGAGCGACAGACCCTGGCTGGAGACATGGTACTGCGGTCCGAGACCGCCAATGCTGTTGGACAGTACAAGAGCCGCGTTTGTCCTTTCCACGATGGGCACATCCGTCACATTGACGGCGGGCAGCGCGCTTGTGACCCGGGCTTTGACCAGCGCCACCTGCGGCGCGTAGGTGGTGGCTGCGGCCGTCTTGGTCAATGCGCCGGCGACCACCCCTGAGAGGACGAGCGCTGCGGCGGTGCCGATGACGACCAGCGAGAGCGGACCGAGGGCGTTCATCGCTTTGCGGGCGTTATCCCAAAATGCGGATAGGCCCTCCGTCTGACTCACCGGTCTGGGACCGCGCGGGCGCTTCACACTTCGGTACACCGACCAGGCGATGAGGGCGAGGATGATGGCCCCGCCGCTGAATACGGCAATGGCCAGTATGGCCACAATGGCAATGAGTGCGATCATCAGGATGCGATTGTTCATCATGCGGGGCAGAGAGTGCTCCATCACGATCCGGATGACGCGCAGCATCGCGGCAAGTAAAATCATAAAGAGAATAAACAATACATTGATGGGCGGGAAGAAACCCGCCAGATATTCAAGCGCCGCGAGCGCCGCGACGATGGCGGTCATCCAAGCCACCGCGCGTCCGGGAATCCGTTTGGGTCCGAAGCCAACGACGATGGCGAGCATGAGAGCGAGTGGCGCCAGAAGATATACGTACACATCATTCAACTCCTCAGGTGTGTTGCTCTTGTTCAGTGTATCATCCTTGGGGATGGGATATCAAAAACAGGTTGTCTCTTGTACAATAAAGAGGTTGTTCAAAAAGGGTCGAGAACTCTGCGGCGCAGGGCTTCGGCTCGCGCTGGACATGCGTGCTCATGGTCCTGCTTCGTACACTCCGCGCGCATGTCCAGACTTCACCAAACCCCTGCTTGCATCTTACCTCAACCCTTTTTGAACAGGCTTTAAAGTACGTTATGGACAACGGATATGGTGGTTGATGGCGATCGAACAGATTCATGACATCATCGATATGGACGGCGTGGGTGTTCGCCGTCAGGGCCGCTGGCTGCTGGAAGGCATCCGGTTGCACACGCGGCAGGGCGAGCATTGGGCGCTGCTTGGCGCCAATGGCGCGGGCAAAACAACGCTGTTGCAGCTTTGCCTGGGGCAACTGTGGGCCACGCAAGGGAGAATTTCCATCCTGGGTCACACCCTCGGGCAGTACGATGTGCGGGAATTGCGCAAAACCATCGGCTTTGTCAGTGTACAGATGGACGTCCGTCTCGATCAAGAGGAGCGCGCGGTAAACCTGGTCATCAGCGGTCTGGCGGCGACGCACGCGCTGTGGGGCGAGAGCAGTGAGCAGGAACGAGCGCGCGCGATGGAGCTCCTGTCTGACCTGGGGGTGTCCGCGATCGCCGATCAGTCGTATGGCACGCTCTCGCAGGGGGAACGCGGAAAGGTATTGCTGGCGCGCGCTCTCATGCCGGGCCCGCAACTGCTGATTTTGGACGAGCCGTGCGCGGGTCTGGATTTCCCGTCGCGGGAACATGTGCTGGCTGCACTGTCCCGAATTGCTGGGGCCGCCAGCCCGCAGATTCTTTACGTGACGCATTATCCCGATGAAATTCTTCCGGAGATCACTCATGTGGCCGTTTTGAAAAAGGGTCGCCTGATCGCGGTGGGCGCCAAAGAGGACGTTTTGTGCGACACTGTCCTGAGTGACGCCTATGGGCTGCCCGTGCGGGTCTCATGGATGAACTCGACTCCGGTTGTGCGGGCGCAGCGCTAGCGGTGGGGAAGGGGTGGACCGATGCGCATACTCTTGGGTCGTGCCGGCAGCGGAAAGACGCACACAATTCTCAGAGAGATTGCGACGGCTGTTCAGGACGACCCGCTCGGTCCGCCCATCGTCCTGATCGTTCCTGACCAGGTCACCTTTTACATGGAAAAGGAACTCATCAAACTTGTGAGCCGCGGCGCGGTGGCGCGCGCCCAGGTCATGAGCTTTCGGCGGTTGGCCTGGCGGGGACTGCAGGCCGTCGGCGGACTGCCGCTTGAACCGATTCGCAAGGCGGGCAAATATGCGCTTGTGGCCGCCGTATTGCAAGACGTGCTCCCGCAGCTTCGCGCGCTTGGTCGGGCGACGCTCGCGACCGCGTATATCGATCGGCTGATGCGGCTGTTGGAAGAGTTTCAGGCGGCGGGCACGACCGCCGATCAGTTGCGCCGTCTGGCGGACGACGAGGGGGCGCCGCTTCCGTTGCGGTTGAAGATGGCAGACCTCGCGCTGATCACCGACGGTTACCAGAAGCGCATAGCGGGCAGGTTCATCGATCCTCATGATCTTCTCCCCCAGTTTTGCGCACGCGCGCAGGAATGGACAATGCTTGTCGAGAGCACATTTTACGTAGATGGGTTTGTCGGATTTACGCCGCAAGAGTATGGCGTGATGCAGGTGTTGCACGGGGTGTCTGGATCGCTCACCGTCGCGCTTGCCATGCCTGCCGCGCTGGCTGCGGCACAGAGCACCGGAGCGGGCGATGCGCGAAGCTCCGCATGGAGTGCCGCACAGAGCACCGGAGCGGGCGACGCACAAAACTCTGCACGAAGCGCCGTAGCGGGTTCCGGACAGAGCGCCGACGGTGCGGAAACTGACGTTGTGCAACCGAGCGGCGCCGCGCTGCACTCGCCATTCGCCCAGGCGCAGGATGTCTATCGCAGACTGGCCGCAGGGGCAAAGAAGGCGGGAGTCACGCCGCAACTGCAGACCTGCGAGTCGTCTGGATCCACGTCCCGCTTTGCGCAGGCGCCACGCATCGCGCATTTGGAGCAAAGATTGTACACCCTTGGCGCCGCGCAGTGGAACGCCGGACCTGAGAGCTGGCCGGAGGCTGATCTGGTTGTGGCGAACGCCCCGACGCGGCGCGCGGAAGTGGACGGGGTGATTGCGGAGATAGTGCGCAATCGAATGACACGGGGGTTGCGCTGGCGGGACTGCGCGATTATCGTCACGGACCTTGCGGTCTATGGACCCCTGATAGGGGACGCGTGCACAGCGGCGGGAGTTCCTTACTTTATGGATGAACGGCGATCGTTGAAACATCATCCGCTGTCCGAATTTGTGTTGTCCGCACTGCGGCTGTGCGCAGAGGGGTTTGCCACCGGGCCGCTTCTGAGGCTGCTCAAAACGGATCTGTTTCCTCTGTCGCGCCAGGCGGTCGACGAATTGGAGAATCATGCGCTCGCTGTTGGCGACGATGGCCCGGAATGGCTGGCGGGTGAGTCCCGGGACGGGCAGAATGCGGGTCCGGGGCTGCGGGTGGAAAGAGGCCGCCTGGTGATCGCCGCTGTCCTCGGTCCCTTTTACCGCGCGTGCAGAGCACCTGATGCAAGCGTCAAGAGCGTCGCAACGCTTGTGTGGCAACTGCTTGTTCGCGTGAAGGCTGCGGAGAAGGCCGCACAGTGGATTGTGGAGGCGAGCCGGGCGGGTGAACTCGATGAGGCGGCTGTGCATGAGCAGGCGCTCAAGGGGACGATCGCCATCCTCGATGACATGGTGTCCGCATTTGGCGAATCCAGCATGCCGCTTGACCGTATGGCAGATCTGTTTGCGCATGCCTTCGACGGGCTGAGCGTCGGTCTGATTCCGGCCAAGCTCGACCAGGTGATTGTGACTGAAGTGTCGCGCGTTCGGGCGATCGAAACGGACACCGCGTTTGTGGTCGGGTGCACCGATGGTCTCTTCCCGCAGCGGTCCAATGAAGATGAACTGCTCACGGACAGCGAGCGCGATCTCTTGATCGATCATGCTGTACCCATCGCTCCCGCGTCGTCCACCCGGCAACTCCATGAACGCTATCGGGTTTACATGGCGCTCACCAGGGCGCGACGCAAACTGACACTGAGCTATCCGCTGGGGGATGAGGATGGCCGCGCTCTGACGGCGTCTTTGCTATTGTCGCACATTCGGGCGCTGTTTGGACCCGGACAGACGGAGGAGATCACTTGGCCAGAGGGACCGACCGGCGAGATGGGCAAGGATGTCGAACTGTGTATAACACCCCGTCACACGGCTTTTCACTTGGCGTCTGCACTGCGGGAGGGCAGGCGCATCCACACTTTGGCGCCGCTCTGGCAGGCTGTGTACGACGCTTTCGCCATGGGCCGTCTGGAGGGTCGTCTTGCGCGGCCCCTGCTTCGGGGGCTCGCTCCCGATACAGGGAGCGAGCCGCTGGAGCGTTCGGTGACAAGGGCGCTTTTTGGCGAACAGATCGCGGGCAGCGTTTCCAGGTTTGAGCGATTTGCGGCCTGCCCGTTTGCCCATTTTGCCGAATATGGTCTGCGCTTGCGACCGCGCGCGCTGCTGACGATCGACCAGCGAACCCGCGGTGAACTCGTGCACGAAACGCTGCATCGTTATGCAGCACGATTGAAGGAGTTGGACATACCCTGGGCAGCGCTGGACCATCCCGCGGCGCTGGCGCTCCTGGATGATGTATTCGAGCGGGTAACGGAACCATTTCGCTCCCAAGTGCCTGTGGCGAGCGCCCGCACTGAGAGGGAACTGGGTCACATGCGGCGGGCGCTCGTGCGCGCAGTCGGCATTTTGACGGAACACGCGCACCGCAGCGAATTTTCGCTCCGGTTGACAGAACAGTCGTTCGAAGTTAACTGGCCAGGTCCGTATCCGACCGTGCTGCGCGGTCGCATCGACCGGATTGACAGCGTGCAAACCGGGGAGGGAAGCTGGTTCCGCATTATTGACTATAAGAGCGGCGAGCGAAGTGTCGAGGTTGACCGGGTCTACCATGGACTTTCGCTGCAACTATTTCTGTATGCGCAGGTCGTTGAACAGCGAAGCGTCGAGTTGCTGGGCGCGCCGTATGCTTTCGCGGGGCTGTTCTATTTCCCGGTCACGGATCCCATTGTACCTGTCGCGGCGCCAACGCCCCTGGTGCAGGCGGATGTGGTGAACCGCACCCGCGTCAGAATGAAGGGACTGCTCACCCGTGATCCGGCTTTGGCGCCGCTGCTGGACAACCTGAATGTGAGCGGAAGAACGGATCTATTTCCTCGCTTTCTAAAGAAGGACGGGAGCTTTGACGGACGGCGTCTGACCGTGACGCGCGCGACCTGGCAGCGTATGTCGGCGCATACGGCCCGTATGGTCACAGACCTGACGCGGCGCATTCATGCGGGTGAGACGGCCATCGCGCCTTACCGGCACGGCGGCGACAGGGCGTGCGACACCTGTGCGCTGCAGGCGCTCTGCCAGTTTGAACCAGGTGTCACGGGGGTCTACAGAAACTTGCCAAAGTTGCATCCGACCGCGGTGTGGGAGCGTCTGGGGGACCTGCAGGGAGACGGGGAGGAGCATGCGAGTGAGTGAGCGAGTGTGGTCACGGGCGCAGGAGCAGGCGATCACAGCTCGCGGCGGGGCTGTACTGGTGTCTGCGGGCGCCGGTTCCGGCAAGACCTCCGTTCTGGTGGAGCGCGTCAAGCGCCTTGTCCTTGTGGATTCGCTTGACATTGATCGCATCTTGATCGTGACGTTTACGGAAGCGGCGGCGGCAGAAATGCGCGCGCGGATCGCCGACGCCCTGAGAGAAGCCGTGGCGCAGCGCCCGTCTGACGCTCACCTGGCGAGGCAACTGCATCTGCTTGACCGCGCGGCGATTTCGACTCTGCACAGTTTTTGCCTCCAGGTGATCCGGTCAGCCGCTCTCGAACTGCCTGTCGATCCGGGGTTTCGGATTGCTGACGACGAAGAGGCGGGAATGTTGCGTTTTGGCGTGTTGGAACGGCTGCTTGACGACAGGATGCGGTCGGGAAGCGAATCGTTTCTGGCGTTCGCGGACCGCTACGGCGGCTCCCATCGCGATGCGCGGCTGGGGCCGCT